>CAMVKI010000297.1 GCA_947168005.1 uncultured Clostridia bacterium | reverse complement strand
CGGACCCGGTCTCGGTCACCAAGGCCGAAAAGCTCCGCCCGGTCCTGGGCCGGCTCTTCCTGCTGAAGCCCAACCGGCTCGAGGCCGAGCTGCTCTCCGGGGTGCGGATCACGGACCGGAACAGCCTGGAGCTGGCGGCGGCGAAGCTGCTGTCCACGGGCCTGCGCCGGGTCTGCGTCTCCCTGGGAGCCGAGGGCGTCTACTGCGCCTGGGACACCGAACGCTGCCTGGCCCCCTGCCCGGAGACGCACCTGGTCAACGCCAGCGGCGGCGGCGACGCCATGATGGCCGGCTTCGTCCGGGCCTTCCTGGACGGCCTCCCCATCGACCGGGCCGCCTCCTTCGCCCTGGCCTGCAGCAGCCTGGCCGTAGAAAGCCCCGAAACCGTCAACCCCGCCCTAAATCTTGCCGCCGCCCAGAGGCGTGCGGCACTCTAAGGAGGAATACGCTATGAACCTGAACACCTACCTGGACGTCAACCCCGAGGTCGCGGCGGCTGTGGCCGCCGGCAAGCCCGTCGTCGCCCTGGAATCCACCATCATTTCCCACGGCATGCCCTATCCCCAGAACGTGGAGACCGCCCTGAACGTGGAGCGGGTCATCCGGGACAACGGGGCCGTGCCCGCCACCATCGCCATCCTGGGCGGCCGCCTGAAGGCGGGCCTGACCCCGGAAGAGATCGAATATCTGGGCAAGACCGGCCAGGCCGTCACCAAGGCCAGCCGCCGGGACCTGCCTGTCCTCGTCGCCAAGGGCATGGACGGGGCCACCACCGTCACCACCACCATGATGATCGCCCACATGGCGGGCATCAACATCTTCGCCACCGGCGGCATCGGCGGCGTGCATCGGGGGGCCGAGACCACCATGGACATCTCCGCCGACCTGGAGGAGCTGGCGAACACCCCGGTCATGGTGGTCTGCGCCGGCGCCAAGTCCATCCTGGACCTGGGCCTGACCCTGGAATACCTGGAGACCCACGGCGTCCCCGTCCTGGGCTACGGCACCAAGGAGCTGCCCGCCTTCTACACCCGCCGCAGCGGCTTCGAGGTGGACTACCGGGTGGACAGCCCGGAGGAGCTGGCAAAGATCTTCAAGGTCCAGCGGGACCTGGGGATGAAGGGCGGCGTCCTGGTGACGAACCCCATCCCCGCCGAGTACGCCATGGACTTCGACGTCATCAACAAGGCCATCGACGAGGCCATTGCCGACTCCGTGAAGGAGGGGATCCACGGCAAGGCCACGACCCCCTATCTGCTGGCCAAGGTCAAGGACCTCACCGGAGGCGACAGCCTGGCCTCCAACATCCAGCTGGTCTACAACAACGCCCGCCTCGCCGCCAGGACCGCCTGCGCATACTGCGCACTGCGCAGCGAATAAGGAGAACCACCATGACCGTCCAAGAAGCCCTGCAAATTTTCCGTTCACACGTCGCCAAGCTGAACGCCCTCCATCACGCCATGGGCGTCCTATCCCTGGACGGGGCCACCGCCGCCCCGGCGGAGTCCGCCGAGGGCCGGGGCCGGACCCTGGCCTATCTCTCCGGCTGCGCCTATGAGCTCGAGACCGCCCCCGCCCTGCTGGAGGCCGTCCAATTCCTGAAGGAGCACGGAGCCGAGCTTTCGGCGCAGGACCGCCGGGAGATCGAGCTCTTCCTGCGGAGCAGCGAATACACCGCCTCCATCCCCCAGGCCGAGTTTGTGGCCTACGTGGAGCTGCTGAACAAGGCCGACGCCGTGTGGCACAAGGCCAAGCTGGACAGCGATTACGCCGCCTTCGCCCCCTATATCAAGGACATCTTCGAGACCAACGTCCGCTTCGCCAAATACTACAAGCCCGACCAGGCGCCCTACGACACGGCCCTGGGCCACTACGAGCGGGGCCTGACCATGGAGCGCACCGACGCCTTCTTTGGCGCTCTGAAGGAGCGCATCGTGCCCCTGCTGCGGAGGGTCATGGCGAAGCCCCAGCTGGACGACAGCTTTATCTGGGGCAAGAACTATCCCATCGAGGCCCAGCGGAAGTTCTCCGACTATCTGATGGACGTGATCACCCTCGACAAACAGCGCTGCACCATCGGCGAGACCGAGCACCCCTTCACCACCATGTTCAACAAGAAGGACGTGCGCATCACCACCCACTACCACGAGGAGAACCCGGTCTACTCCATGTACTCCGTGATCCACGAGGGCGGCCACGCCCTCTACGAGCTCCACACCGGCGACGAGCTGGAGGGCACCCTCCTCCGGGGCGGCGTGTCCATGTCCGTCCACGAGAGCCAGTCCCGTTTTATGGAGAACTACGTGGGCCGCAGCCGTCCCTTTCTTTCGCTGATCTTCCCCAAAATGCGGGAGCTCTTCCCGGAGCAGCTGGCCGGGGTCACGGCGGAGCAGCTGTACCTGGCGGTCAACAAGGCCGAGCCCAGCCTGATCCGCACCGAGGCTGACGAGCTGACCTACGCCCTCCACGTCCTGGTCCGCTACGAGATCGAAAAGGGCCTCTTCGACGGC
>CAMVKI010000296.1 GCA_947168005.1 uncultured Clostridia bacterium | reverse complement strand
CTTCCCGGTGCTCCAGGCCATCTTCGAGAAGATCATGGGCAAATGCCCCTACAAGTCCCCCACGGACATGGGCGTCAACATGGTGGGCAACTGCATCGTGGACGACGACATCGTCTGCGAGGCCTCCCGGCAGGAGATCGTCCGCCGCTACTACGCCGCCCTCTGCGACCAGCGCAAGGGCACCTGCAGCGACGAGACCGTCTTCAAGCTGGAGCTGCTGATGAAGCAGGCCGGCGTCACCGACGCCATCCGGCCCGTGGTAGCCCGGGCGGTCCAGGCCGAGGAGGAGACCGGCGAGCCCGCGGTCTGCATCCATCTGCCCAACGGCGAGCTGGTGGTCGGGGGCATGTCGGAGCTCATGGGCCCCGCCGCCGCGGCTCTGCTGAACGCGGTGAAGTCCCTGGCCCACATCGAGCACCCCCGGCACCTGGTGGCCCGGGCCGCCATCGAGCCCATCCAGAGCCTGAAGACCAAGTACCTGGGCGGCAAGAACCCCCGGCTCCATTCCGACGAGATCCTGATCGCCCTGGCAATCTCCGCCGCCACCGACGAGTACGCCGCCAAGGCCATGAAGAAGCTCACCCGGCTCCGCGACTGCGAGGTCCACTCCACCGTCATCCTCGGCGAGCAGGACGCCGCCACCTACGCCCGCCTGGGTATGCGCGTCACCTGCACGCCCAAATATCAGAGCAAGAATCTGTTCCATAAATAAATATCCCGATCATTACAAAAATCGCCGGTTTTCGGCGATTTTTGTAATGATTTTGTATGCGGCCTGTGATAGAATACGAGCAAAGAGCGAAACGAGGAGGAAAAAACAATGCCAAGCAAAAAAATCAGCCCGCAGATGCTCCTGGCAAACCTGGAGAAGCTGCGCAAAGAGGTGGGGGAGAATCCTGCCTATCAGGCCTATCTGAACAGCGTGGCCGCCCTGGAGGCGAAGCTGCGGATTCTGCATGAGCCGGACCGCTTCGGCAGGATCCAGCTCATGAGCGCCGAGGACAAGACGGAGCTGATGAGGCTGTCTCTGGCCGTGGGCCAGCAGGCCGCCGTCGCGGAGAAAAATATCCCCCAGATGCCGAAGGGCACCGCGGAGCTGATGGAGAAGATCAGCTCCCTGGCCCACGGTCTCTACGAGACCGCCGCGGCCTACGATCCGAAGAAGCCCCAGTCGATCTCCATGCTGATGGAGGATATGCGGACCCTGACCCTGGACGTCCGCAATACGCCCATGAAGGGGACGCTGAGCGGCGCCGTCAGCCAGCGGCAGCCGCTGAGCTTCCTGGACCGCAAGGGCCGGGAGATTTCCGGAGTCTTTACCGCCAAACGGGAGATGAAGGTCTGGGATGCGCTCAACCGCGATCTGGAGGAGCTGAGCCGGGAGCTCAAGGGGGAGCAGAACAAGCAGCTGCTCCGGAGCTTCCTGAACCGCTGGTGGAGCAGTTTGCCCGAGGGTCCCGATAAAAAAGAGAACAGCAAGGCGAGCAGCCTGTTCGGGCTCCTGAAGGAAATGAGCGAAAAGGGCAGCGAGGCTGTGCTGAGGGAGAAGATGAACCAGGTCTTCGCGGAGGAGCGGGGCGGCAGGGACATCACCAAAAAGATTCCCAGGAAGATTATCAACAAGCTGAGAGTCAAGCTCTGGGAAAAGCGCTCGGACATTGAGGCGAACCTCGAGACCGCCGAGATCCCCGACGGCTCCCGCATCGACAGCCGCAACTCCGCCATGAGCGCCATGGCGGATCTGCTGGGCGTCTCCCACGTCCTGGCCCGGTCCCGGCCCATGAAGCTGATCGGGAAGGACGGCTCCGTTACGGAGGGCACCTTTATGGCGGCCGCCGACGGCCTTGACCTCAGAAACCTCTCCCCGGAGGCCGAGGGTGTGAACGCGCAGGCCTTCATCGGCAGCACGGAGAAAGAGAAGGAGCTCATCGGCAAGGGCATGAAGAGCATCGCCGATCTTCAGGTTCTGGATTATATCTGCGGCAACACGGACCGCCACATGGGCAATATGCTCTACCAGATCGACCCGGAGACCAAGAAGTTCATCGGCGTGCAGGGAATCGACAACGACTGCGCCTGGGGCCTCTTTTCGGAGACGGAGGAGGAAGGGGGAGACGGCAAAAGATTCATGCCCGGACCCTTCTATATGCGGACGATCTCCGCGGAAACCTATGAAAAGGTCATGAGCCTGACCCCGGAGACCCTCAAATTTGCCATGCGCGGCTACGGCCTGAGCAACGCCGAGCTGGACGCGGCCTGCAAGCGGCTCAACTGTCTGAAGGGCTTCCTGGAGAAAAGCGTCGCGTTCTATCAGAACAACGCCGCCGCGCTGGACGAGGGCGGCGGCCTTGGGACGACGGACGGCTTTATCCGCGTCGTGCAAAAGGACGAGTGGAAAAAGCTGAATATTGGAAGCTTGAATGAGCAGAAGGCGGCCCCCTGGGCGAAGTCGAAATTGACCGAAGCCAATTATTTCACCAGAGTTCGCGACGCCATCAAGGATATGCCGAAGTAC
>CAMVKI010000295.1 GCA_947168005.1 uncultured Clostridia bacterium | reverse complement strand
CGTCGAAGATAGTATGCGGGCGACTGCATGTGAAAATAGATAATGCCAACACAAAAAACGCTCCGACCGCAAGGCCGGAGCGTTTTTTATTATTTTTGCAGTTCGATTTTGGAAACGAATGTCAGGCGCTCGCCGGTCATGGGGTGGTCCAGGGAGACGCGGCGGGCGACGAGCTGCTGGCCGGAGAACGTCGTTCCGCCGGCGTCCTTGGCTCCGGCAGGGTCAGGAGGAAGGGACAGGTGACAAGGGACAGGTGACAGGTGCCTGTTGCCTGCTGCCTCTTCGGGGCGGGGAAACTGTGGCGCACACTGTGCGCCGCTACAGGCGGGCGTCCCCGATCCCTGGTACTGCGGGTCCCCCCAGATCGGGAAGCCCAGCTACGAGCAGTGGACCCGGAGCTGGTGGGGGCGGCCCGTGATCGGCCGGAGCTCCAGGCGGCAGAGGGCCGGGCCGCCGGGGGGGCCGGGCAGGCCCCGCTCCAGGACCCGGAAGCGGGTCTGGGCCGGCTTGCCCGCGGGAGAGACACAGCGGAGCAGGCTGGGGTTCGGACGTTTGGCGATGGGCAGATCGATGAGGCCCTCGTCGGCCTCGGGGCCGCCCAGGGTCAGGGCCTCGTAGACCTTTTCGATGCGGCCCGCGTCCAGCTCCTCCATGAGCAGCCAGTGGGCCCAGGCGTTCTTGGCGAAGATCACCACGCCCATGGTGTCCCGGTCCAGCCGGGTCAGCACGTGGACGGCGCAGGCCTGGCCCGTGCGGCGGTAATGCCCCAGCAGATAATTGGCGAGTGTCCCGGTCTGGCGGGAGAAGCTGGGGTGGACAAGGATCCCCGCGGGCTTGTCCACGGCGATCAGGCACGCGTCCTCGTAGAGTATATCCAGGGGACCCTCCTCGGCGGGGAAGTCCGGGGCGGCCTCCTCGATGATGACGCTCACCAGGTCGCCGGGCTCCAGGATCCGGTTCGTGTGGGCGCTCTCGCCGTTGACCCGGAAGGCATCCAGGGGCTTCAGCCGCCGGACCAGCCCGTCGGAGATCCGCAGCTCCCGCCGCAGGGCCGAGAGCAGCTTCGTCCGCCGGGTCATCGTGCAGCTCAACACCATCGGATCTCACCTCGTTCCCTTTTTCTGAAATTATATCTCCCGGGGGAGAAAAAATCAAGGGTACCCCGCCCTTGATTTTTTCTCCCCCGGGAGATATAATATATTATCTGCGAATCTTGAACCGGGCGGGGCGTCGAGGACGCCGCCCCCTACGAAAGCGAACACGAGGTGAACCGTTATGGCAAAAACGCTGGTATTGGCGGAAAAGCCCTCCGTGGGCAAGGAGCTGGCCCGGGTCCTGGGCTGCAAGCGCGGCGCCGAGGGCTATATGGAGGGGGACCGCTATATCGTCACCTGGGCCCTGGGCCATCTGGTGACCCTGGCGGACCCGGACGTCTACGATAAAAAGCTGGAAAAGTGGAACATGGACGACCTGCCCATGCTCCCGGACAAAATGAAGCTGGTGGTGATCCCGGAGACCTCCCGTCAGTACAAGGTCGTCACGAATCTGATGAAGCGGGGCGACGTCTCCGATCTGGTTATCGCCACCGACGCCGGCCGCGAGGGCGAGCTGGTGGCCCGTTGGATTATGGTCAAGGCGGGCTGGAACAAGCCCGCCCGCCGACTGTGGATCTCCTCCCAGACCGACAAGGCCATCCGGGAGGGCTTCGCCAATCTGAAGCCCGCAAAGGACTACGACAACCTCTTCAGGAGCGCCCAGGCCCGGTCCGAGGCGGACTGGCTGGTGGGCCTCAACGTCACCCGGGCCCTGACCTGCAAGCACAACGCCCAGCTCTCGGCGGGCCGGGTCCAGACCCCGACCCTGGCCCTGGTGGTGGAGCGGGAAAACGAGATCCGCCGCTTCGTCCCCAAGGACTACTACGGCCTCCGGGCCGAGCTGGAGGGCTTCCGGGCGAGCTGGAAGGACGAGAAGGGCAGCGGACGCTCCTTCGACAAAGAGAAGCTCGAAAAGCTCCTGAAGCTCTGCGAGGGCAAGGAGGCCGTCATCACCCAGATCTCCAAGATGCGGAAGATGACCCCGCCCCCGGCGGCCTACGATCTGACGGAGCTCCAGCGGGACGCCAACAAGAAATACGCCTACTCCGCCAAGGAGACCCTGAATCTGATGCAGAGCCTCTACGAGCGGCACAAGGCTCTGACCTATCCCCGCACCGACAGCCGCTACATCTCCGACGACGTGGTCCCCACCCTGGCGGACCGGCTCCGGGCCGTGGCCCAGGGGGAGTACAAGGAGCTGGCCTGGGCCGTCCAGCGGAAGAAGCCCTTCCAGACCAAGTACCTGGTGAACAACGCCAAGGTTACGGACCACCACGCCATCATCCCCACCGAGGAGGCCGCCAATCTCTGGGATCTGACGGGCCCCGAGAAGAACATCTACGATCTGGTGGTTCGCCGCTTCCTGGCGGTTCTGCTGCCGCCCTTTGAGTACGAGCAGATCTCCCTGACCCTGAAGATCGGGGACCAGAGCTT
>CAMVKI010000294.1 GCA_947168005.1 uncultured Clostridia bacterium | reverse complement strand
AGAGGTTCTCGATCATCTTCCGGGGGGCCTTGCCCTTGCGGAAGCCGGGAACGGCGATGTACTTGCGGTTCTTGAGGTAGGCCTTGGAGATGCCGGCCTCGAAGACCTCCTTCTCGACCTCGACCTGGACGGTCAGCTTGTTGTTCTCTCTGTTCGCACTCTTGATAATCATAGTATAATCCTCCTGTTTTGGCGAATACATAAGCTTATATATATTAGCAGAAAAAATTGAATTTTCAAGTATTATTTTTTGAATTATCGGCGTTTTCCGAAGTTTTTACAGAAACGGGCCGGAAGCCGACGTAGTCGGCGGAGACCAGGCGGAAATCGATGCCCTCAAAGGGGCCTGTAATCGCCAGGCGGTGGCTCTCGGAGTGGAGGTGGCCGTAGAAGCACTGCTTTACGCCGTAGCGGTGGAGCAGGTCCAGGATGGGCTGACAGCGGTAGCCCTTATAGACGGGAGGATAGTGGAGGAAGACGAGCTTCTCCCGCTCCCCCGCCGCCTTCAGGGAGCTCTCCAGGCGGATCAGCTCCCGGTTCAGGATTTTCTCGTCGTGGGCCCCGCCCTTCTCCTCCTCGAAGAACCAGCCCCGGGTGCCGCAGATCGCCAGCTCGCCGTACTCGTAGCAGTTGTTGTTCAGGACCCAGAGATCGGAAAAGCCCTGGGCCTCGCAGAACTGATAGAATTTGGTGGCCGTGGTCCACCAGTAGTCGTGGTTGCCCTTGAGGATGATCTTCCGGCCCGGAATGGCGTTGATAAAGGCGAAGTCCTCCCGGGCGTGCTCCAGGTCCATGGACCAGCTCAGGTCCCCCAGCAGGACCGTGGTGTCCTCGGGGCCCACGACGGAGAGCCCCGCCCGGAGCTTGTCCACGTAGCCGGTCCAGAGCCTGCCGAAGACGTCCATGGGCTTGTCCGCCTCGAAGGACAGGTGCAGATCGCCGATGGCGTAGAGCATGGGGGCCTCCTTTTTTGAATGAAGAATGAAGAATGAAAAATTGCGGTATTTTTCAATTTCTGAATAGAAAAATCAGAATCCAATTCTGTTTCAGGCCTGTTATCCGCCGACGCGGGAGCGCTGGAGGTGCTTCATGGCAAAAACGACGGCGTTGTTGTTGAACACGCTGCAGACGCTTTCCTCCTCCATCCCCTGCTGCATGAGCCAGCGGCCCAGGTCGTTGTAGCTCTCGACGCCCCGGAAGCCCGCGGGGAGGGCGTCGCAGCCGTCCAGGTCGCCGCCCAGGGCCAGGTGGTGCTGACCGCCCAGCTCCAGGAAGTGCTCCAGGTGGCGCTTCACGTCGGTGAAATCCGCCCTGCCGCTCTCGTTGAGGAAGGGGGCGTAGAGGTTCAGGCCCACGACGCCGCCCAGGTTGCAGATCACCTTGAACTGCTTGTCCGTCAGGTTCCGGCTGTGATCGCAGATCGCCCGGCTGTTGGAGTGGGAGGCCACAATGGGAGCGGTTGTTATGTTAACCAAGTCCCAGAAGGCCCGCTCGGAGAGGTGGCTCACGTCGATGACAATGCCCAGGTCCTGGGCCCGGCGGACGAAGGCCTTGCCCTGCTCCGTCAGCCCCAGCTCGGTGCCGTGGGGGCCCGCCAGGGCGTTGGGGAAGTTCCAGGTCAGGGTGGTCATCAAAAAGCCCAGCTCCTTCAGCTCCTCCAGGCGGCCCGGATCGCAGTCGATGACCTCCGGCCCCTCCAGGGACAGGAAGACGCCCTGCTTACGCTCCTTCGCGGCGGCGATCAGGTCCTCCGCGTTCCGGCAGAGCCGGACCCGGGAGGCGTTGCCGGAGATCTGGGAATAGAAATCCGCCGCCTCGGCGTAGAAGCGGGCCTCGGCCTCGGCCTGGGGCAGGGGCTTGCCGTCCCTTCCGTAGACGCAGCAGAAGGCGTAGAACTGGTGGTGGGTCAGGAGCCGGTCCGCCCGGTCCAGGTCGATGTGCAGATCGTTGGAGGCGAGGGCCTTCTTCTGCCGGGAGAGCTCCACGGCGGTGTCGCAGTGGAGATCGAAAACGGGAAACTGTTCTCTCATTGAAACGCGTCCTCCAGATGGTTGATGATGGGTTTTTTCGTGGCCTCGCCCTCCGGGGTGTAGATCTCCACCACGTCGAAGCGGGGCTGGAGCTCGGTCTCGTGGAGGCTCAGCCAGAGCTCGGCGGACATACGGAGCCGGTTCTGCTTGTACCGGTCCACGAACTCCGCGGCCCGGGCAAAGGCGTCGGACTTGCGCAGCTTGACCTCCACGAAGGCCAGATATTCCCGGTCCGCGGCGATCAGGTCGATCTCTCCGAAGCGGCAGCTCCAGTTGCGTTCGAGGATGCGGAAGCCCTTCTTTTTCAGATATTTCGCGGCCCGGTCCTCGCCCCAGGCGCCGATGCCCTTACGCCGGTCCATGCTTTTTGAAGAAGCTGCGCCGGTGGATGGGGCAGAGCCCCAAGGCGGCGACGGCGGCGTAGTGGGCCTTGGTGCCGTAGCCCTTGTGGACGGCGAAGCCGTAGCCCGGATACTGCTTGTCATATTCGACCATGAGCCTGT
>CAMVKI010000293.1 GCA_947168005.1 uncultured Clostridia bacterium | reverse complement strand
TCGGCCCTTCCTGTCGAACGGGGTAAGGGCCGATGTGGGCATCGGCCCCTACGGAGGAGTCCCGGCTCAATTTTTTCATTTTTTCATTGTTTCATTTTTTCATTAATCTGTCCCTGTCCCTGTCCCTGGGCCTGGGCCTGGAGCATGAGGGAGAGGGCGATTTTCAGGCCGGGCTTCAGGCTGGCCAGCTCCACCCATTCCTCCCGGGTGTGGGCCAGGCCGCCCCGGACGGTGCCCACGGTGTTGGCCGGGATGCCCAGGGAGAGGGGAACGTTGCTGTCGGTGGAGGCGGCCCGGAACTCCGCCGGGACCCCGCAGAAGCATTCGATGGCCTCGGCGCTCCGAGCGCTCAGGGCGGCGAGGGCCGCCGGGTCCACGGGGCCGCTGCCGGGGCGCACGCCCAGCAGCTCCGCCGTCAGCTCCCCGCCCAGGTCCCGGCACTCCGCCAGAATGCGGCGGAAGCTCGCCTCCATCTCGTCCAGACAGGCCTGGGAGGCGGAGCGGAACTCGTAGAGCAGGGAGGCCTCCTGGGCGATGGCGTTCACCGTGGTCCCGCCCTCGAAGCGGCCCACGTTGTAGGTGGTCTTCTCCCCGGCGGGGAGGCGCTGGGCGTAGAGGCGCTCCACCACCCGGCAGAGGATCTCGATGGCGTTGGGCGCGCCGAAGGCTGCGTAGGAGTGGCCGCCCACGGTCTTGCAGACGAGCTTGTAGCGGTAGGAGCCCACGGCCCGGTCAACGCACTGGGGCAGGTCGCAGTCAAAGGACCAGAAGGCCTTTATCCGGCTGCCGCAGCGGGCGAAGAGGGCCTTGGTCCCGTCCAGGTTGCCCAGCCCCTCCTCGCAGGCGTTGGCGACGATCAGCAGGCCATTTCGGCAGAGAGCGGGATGCTCCAGCAGATATTTGGCGGCAAAGAGGAGATTGACCAGATTCGCCGTGTCGTCCCCGATGCCGGGGGCGTAGAGGAGGCCCTTTTCCTCCCGCAGGGGCAGGGGCTCCAGGTCCGGGAAGACGATATCCGTGTGGGCGGCGAAGACGGTCAGAGCCCCGTCCCGGGGGCCGATGGGGCAGATCACGTTCCTGGCCCCGTCGATCTCCACGTCCGCGGCCCCATGGGCCAGGAGCCAGTCCCGGACGAAGGCCGCCCGGGCGTCCTCCCGCCGGGTGGGGGCGGGAATGCGGCCCAGGGTGCGAAGGAGCGCACACTGGGCTTCAAAGCTCTCCTCGGCGTAGGCTTCAACGATGGATTTGATGATTGCGTCCATAAGTACCTCCTCGGGCAGGCAATATGATGGCGGGAGCTGCTGAAGAATGAATAGTGAATGATGAATAATGAATAATTGTGGTATTTTTCAATTCTGCGAATTGAAAAATGAAATTTTTAATTTCGTCGCGAAGCGACACCTTACTTATTCATTTTTCAGTTTTAAGTCTTCAGTATTCATTTATTCATGCTGAATGGCGGGGTACGGTAGGGCTCTGTCGTCGGGGCCACCCCTCCACCGGCCTTGAGGCCGGTCCCCCTCCCCTGCGAGCAGGGGAGGTTTTTGGGCGGGCAGACTGCCGGAGCAACAGGGCGACCCGATCGGGTGCGGCAACGGATTTGCCTCCGGCAAATTGCATTCGTTCCGAATGCCGGACAAGCGCGGCTTGTCCCTACACGCTGATCCCTGCATGATGGGCCCTACGCCCTGTACCCTGTGCCCTTGGCCCACCCTGATCCTTGATCCTTGATCCCTGATCCCTAAATCGCGTACTGCGACTGGAACAGCTCGTAGTAGAAGCCCTTTTGGGCCAGCAGGGACTTGTGGGTGCCCTGCTCAACGATCTGTCCGTCCCGGAGGACCAGGATCAGGTCCGCGTCCACGATGGTGGAGAGGCGGTGGGCGATGACGAAGCAGGTCCGGCCGCCCATGAGCCGATCCATGGCCTTCTGGATCAGCAGCTCGGTCCGGGTGTCCACGTTGGAGGTGGCCTCGTCCAGGATCAGCAGGGGACGGCCCGCCAGCATGGCCCGGGCGATGGTCAGCAGCTGCTTCTGGCCCGAGGAGACGGCGGTGCTGTCCTCGGAGATCACCGTGTCGTAGCCCTGGGGCAGACGGCGGATGAAGTGGTCGCAGTAGGCCAGGTCGCAGACCCGCTCGATCTCCTCCCGGCTGACGCCGGGGCTGCCGTAGGCCACGTTCTCGGCCACGGTGCCCTTGAAGAGCCAGGTGTCCTGGAGGACCATGGCGAAGAGCCGGCGGTTCTCGGCCCGGGAGAGCTTGGAGGCGTCCCGGCCGTCGATGAGGACCCGGCCGCTCTGGATGTCGTAGAAGCGCATGAGCAGGTTGACGATGGTGGTCTTGCCCGCGCCGGTGGGGCCCACGATGGCGACCTTCTGGCCGGGCCGGACCTCCATGCAGAGGTCCCGGATCAGGGGCTTCTCGGGGTCGTAGGAGAAGTTCACGTGCTCGAAGACGATGTGGCCGCGGCCCAAAGGCCCGTCAGGGATGTCGGCTTCCTCGGGCAGGTCCTCCGGCGGCCTGGGGGCAGGCCGCCCTACGCTCCCTTCGGGGAT
>CAMVKI010000292.1 GCA_947168005.1 uncultured Clostridia bacterium | reverse complement strand
GACGACGATCCGGAGATCCGGGAGGCGCTGCGCCTGCTGCTGGGCTGCGAGGGCTATGAGACGGTCGAGGCCACGAACGGCGAGGAACTCCTGCGCCTGCTGGATGATACGATAGATCTTGTCATCCTCGACGTGATGATGCCGGGGATGAACGGCTATGCCGCCTGCGCGGAGCTACGCAAGCGCAGCCCGGTGCCGGTGCTGTTTCTGACCGCGAAGAGCCAGGAGTCGGATATGACCATGGGCTTTTCCGCCGGAGGAGACGATTATCTGGTCAAGCCCTTTTCCTATAACGAACTGATCAACCGGGTCAAGGCCATGCTGCGCCGCTACACAATCTACGGCGCGAAGGCGACGGAGCAGACCCGGCTCATCCGCTGCTGCGGGAACATCGAGATCGATCCTGATCAGTGCCTGGTGCGTCAGGACGGAAAAGAGATCCCGCTGACGGATATTGAGTACCGAATCCTGCATCTGCTGGCCTCGCATCCCCGAAAAATCTTTTCCGCACAGAATATTTACGAGAGCATCTGGAACGAACCCTATTTCTACACGTCCAACAATCTGGTGATGGTGCATATCCGCAATATCCGCCGCAAGCTAGGCGACGACCCGCAGAACTGCCGCACCATCCGCACCGTCTGGGGAAAGGGGTATCGCATTGAGTAAATTGCCCTCCAAACACAGCTTGAGTGTGCAGCTGCTGGCGGGCGTTCTGCTGTCGCTTTTCATCGCGATTCTGGCTTTCGGCCTGTTTTTCGCCCTCGGAAACGCCATGCTGGATCACACGGTCTACGGCGAGAGCTTTGCGGAAAAGATGTCAGACCGCCAATTTCAACAGCTGCAGCGATATGTAGAGAGAGAAGCCGTCACCACTGACCGGCTTTCCCGTCTCAACGCCTGGTGCAGCCGGGGAAAGGGCGTTTATCTCACGATTTATCGGGATGGAACGCTGATCTACGAATCCCCGGTGGTCAGGGATCAGACCTTTGACCCGGATGATTTTGATCCGATGGAAGAAAACGCGGAGCGGGAATATGCCCTGACCTTTGCAGACGGTGCGGAAACGCAGGCTTTCCTCTACTATTTTGCCAGCGATGCCTTCTATTTCTGGATGATCGGCGTCTCCGGCCTGCTTGCCTTTGCCGTCTTTTCACTGTGCTTTGTGAGCCTTGTCCACCGCAAGCTGCGGTATATCCAAAAGTTGAAAAAGGAACTGGATATCCTGGCGGGCGGCGATCTGGATTACCCGGTCACCGTGCAGGGTCAGGACGAGCTGAGCGAACTGGCCGCGGGGATCGACGAGATGCGCCGATCCATCGTGAAGCATCAGCGCGCAGAGGACGAGATCCGCTCGGCCAATTCCCAGCTGGTCACGGCCATGTCCCATGATCTGCGCACACCGCTGACCTCGCTGCTGGCCTTTCTGGAGATTCTGGACCGCGACAAGGTCAAGGACGAGGAGCAGCGCCGCCATCTGATCCATCAAAGCCTGACGCAGACTATGTCCATCAAGTCCATGGCGGACAAGCTCTTTGAATACTTTTTGGTTTATACCTCGGAGTGGGAGCAGCCGGAGCTTGAGACGCGCGATGCCGACGAGCTGTTTGCTCAGTTCTGGCAGGAATATGCCTTTGCTCTGGAGAGCCGCGGCTTTATCGTTGAAACGGATTTCGGCGAGCTTGACGGAAACGTGGCAGTGAACCTTGAGCTTCTTCGCCGGGCCTTTGACAACCTCTATGCCAATTTGGTGAAATACGCGGAACCAAGCGCGATCATCCGAATCGCTTATCACCGGGAAGCCGAGGAGGCGCTTTTAACAATCGCCAATGTAGTTTCTTCCCAGCGGGAGAGCAAGGAGAGCACGAACATCGGACTGAACACCTGTCGGCGTATCATGAGGATGCTGGGCGGAAGCTTTGAGACAAACGAGATTGCCGGCGTCTTTACCGCGGATCTGCGGCTGCCTTTTTCGGACAACAACTGTAAGGAGACGATAAAATGAGAAAAACGATAGGAATCATACTGCTTTTATGCATGCTGATGCTGACGGCCTGCGGACAGAGCTTTCCCGTCTCTGAGCCGCAGCAGGACAGCGGAACCGTTCAGATTCCCAATCCCTGGCGCGATATCACGGGAACGGAGGCAAAGGCGCTTTGCCCCGGTTCCCTCCGTGCGCCGGAGGGCGCGGAAAACGTACAGTGGAGCGCTATGGAATCTGCGGGGCAGCCTGCTTTGGTGCAGCTCAGCTTTGATTTGAACGGAGCTTCGTATACGGCCAGAGAGCAGGTGACCAACGACAAGACAGCGGATATTTCCGGTATGTACTACACCTGGACCGCGCAGACCGACATGACGCTGCAAAACTGGGAAGAAAGCGCGAAGTCCGGCACCTATTACCGCTGTATCGGTGAGGACGAATGGGCTGATCTCTGCGTCTGGTATGACACGGCAAAGGGGATATCTTATTCTCTCGGGGTTACTGCGAAGGACCTCGACGGCTTTGATCTGCAGGCGATCGCGGAAGCATTGGCTGTTCCGCAGCTTCCCTCCGTGGAAGAGCAGC
>CAMVKI010000291.1 GCA_947168005.1 uncultured Clostridia bacterium | reverse complement strand
TAGTTGGAGTCCATGGAGGCGCCCATGGCCATGACGATGTCCTTCAGGTTGATGTCTGGCTGGATGGCGCCGGCGGAGCCGATGCGCATGATATTCTGGACGCCGTAGGCCTCGTAGAGCTCCCGGGAGTAGATGCCGATGGAGGGCATGCCCATGCCGGAGGCCATGACGGAGACCCGGACGCCCTTGTAGCTGCCGGTATAGCCCTGGACGCCGCGGACGTTGTTGACCAGGACGGGGTTCTCCAGGAAGTGCTCCGCGATATAGTGGGAACGCAGGGGATCGCCGGGCATCAAAACGGTCTGGGCAAAGTCGCCGAGCTTGGCTTTGATATGGGGAGTCGGGGCTGTCATCATTTTTGGTAACTCCTTTCAATTTTTTCTTTTTCAGTAAGGCATCAGGGACCAGGCATCAGGCATACTTCGTGACTCTTCGAGTTCAGGCACCGCTCGATCCGTGAGCCGTTCCATGCTGCCATAAAGCCCGTTCGGAATGCAGAAGAGCAATAATCCGAAAGAAGAACCATCGAACGGGGTACAGGGTTGAATCCCCCAAAAACAAAACAGGCGGTGCCTGATGCCTGATGCCTATTGCCTGTTGCCTGATGCCTGATGCCTATTGCCTATTGCCTATTGCCTATTGCCTATTGCCTATTGCCTGTTGCCTAATGCTTATGCAGCTTGATCTTGCGGTGTTCCGCGATGGCTTTCTGCCAGCAGCGGTGGCACATGGCGATGTAGCAGTCGTTGCCGCCCAGGACCACCTGGGCGCCCTCGGTGACCACGTAGCCCTCGCCGTCGATGCGGGCGTTGACCGTGGCCTTGGAGCCGCAGTCGCAGATGGTCTTGATCTCCTGGATGGAGTCCGCCAGCTCGAAGAGGCGGCGGCTGCCGGGGAAGAGCTTGGTCTGGAAGTCGGAGCGCAGGCCGAAGCAGAGCACGGGAATGTCCAGCTCGTCCACGATCCGGCGGAGCTGGTCGATCTGCTCCGGCGGGAAGAACTGGCACTCGTCCACGATCACCACGTCGGCGTTCCGCTGGGGGAAGAGGGCGAAAAGGTCCGCCTCAGGGGCCATGGCCTCGGCCTCGGCCATCAGGCCGATCCGGGATTTCACAACGGAGGCCCCGTCCCGCCTGTCGGTGGCGGGCTTGATGAGCCAGACCCGCATGTCGTTCTCCTCATAATTATACTTGGTGATCAGCGCCTGGGCCGACTTGGAGGAGCCCATGGCCCCATACTTGAAATAGAGCTTTGCCATTGCATCCGCCTCCTGTCTTCATTACGGCTATTATACTATCTTTTTGCGTTCTATGCAATGATTTTTTGTCTGAAACGCATAAAAAACAGGCCTTGCAGCCTGTTTTTTATGCGTTTCAGACGTCATTTTCGATTTCCGGCGCAGTTTCCTTCTCTTCGGAAATATCGTTCTTTGCCGCCTGCTCCTGCTTTTCCAGCTCGGCGAAGCGGTCGAAGATGGACTCGGATTCGGCGTCGGGGATCTCCTCGCCCTTCATGCAGGCGTTGAACTGACTGCGGGTCATGGTGTCATGGGCCAGCAGATACTGGGCCACGGCCTCCAGCTTGTCGTCGTGCTCCCGCAGAATCCGTTCGCACTGCTCGTAGGCCTTGTCGATCAGGCGGCGGACCTCGTCGTCGATCTTGCCCGCGGTCTGGTCGGAGTAGGGGCGGGTCCTGCCGTAGCTCATGCCGACGAAGATCTCCTCGTCGTCGCCGTAGCGGACGGGGCCCAGGGCCTCGGACATGCCGTAGCGGGTGACCATCTCGTGGGCGATGCCGGTGGCCTGCTGAATGTCGGCGGAGGCGCCGGTGGAAATGTCGTCCATCTTCAGGCTCTCGGCGATGCGGCCGCCCAGGGCGGAGACGATATGCTCAAACATCTGGGAGCGGCTGGCGTCGTCCTGGTCCTCCTCGGGGAGGTACATGGTCAGGCCGCCCGCGGGGCCCCGGGGGATCGTCGTGACCATCTGGACCGGGGGATGATGGGGCAGATACCAGGCGGACACGGCGTGTCCGGCCTCGTGATAGGCCGTCAGGCGGCGGGTCCGCTCGGAGACCTTGTGGCTCTTCTTCTGGGGACCGTAGCTGACCTTGAGCATGGCCTCCTCCAGGTCCTCCATGAGGATGCAGGGGCGGTTGGCCCGAGCGGCCAGCAGGGCGCCCTCGTTGAGCAGGTTTTCCAGATCCGCGCCGGTGAAGCCCACGGTGGCCCGGGCGACGATGTGCAGATCCACGGTGTCGGCCAGGGGCTTGCCCTTTGCGTGGACCTTCAGGATCTCCTCGCGGCCCTTGCAGTCAGGCTTTCCGATATAGACCTGGCGGTCAAAGCGGCCCGGACGCAGGAGCGCCGGGTCCAGAATGTCCTTGCGGTTGGTGGCGGCCATGACGATGACGCCGGTGTTGCCGGTAAAGCCGTCCATTTCGGCCAGGAGCTGGTTCAGGGTCTGCTCGCGCTCGTCGTGTCCGCCGCCGAGGCCCGCGCCTCTGTGGCGGCCCACGGCGTCGATCTCGTCGATGAAGATGATGGCCGGGGCCATCTTCTTGGCCTGGTCAAA
>CAMVKI010000290.1 GCA_947168005.1 uncultured Clostridia bacterium | reverse complement strand
CCGCTACTGCGCCGAGCTCAACCGCATGGGCGCGAATATCCAGGTGGACACCAAGGTCGCCGTCATCGACGGCGTGGAGCAGCTCCACGGCTGCGTGGTCAAGGCCTGCGACCTCCGGGCCGGCGCGGCCATGGTCATTGCCGGACTGGCCGCCGACGGCACCACCACCGTCGAGGACGTCCACTTTATCGAACGCGGTTATGAATGTATGATCGACAAGCTGCGCGGTCTGGGGGCCGATATTACCCGGATCGAAACCCCGGAGCCCAAGGGCGTCCGGTCCGCCGGCTGACCGAAAGCCGCCGCGAGGCGGCTTTCTGCACGATACGACTTGCCCGGGCGGCGTCTTCCGCCCCGGCAAAGCAACCCAACCAAAGGAGGGATCGCCATATGGAATGGGATCTGGAAAAATACAACAACGAACAGCGGCAGACCCAGCTGGGGACCCGGAACGAGCGCACCGTCCGGCCCGCCTCCGCGTCCGCCGGGGTCCGGTCCACCGGAGCGGCGGACCGATCTGAGAGCGCCCAGGGCTACGGCTTGCCCGAGACCCGGGCAAGAGCGCCCCGGTCCCGTCCGCGGAAGCGTCAGCTGCCCCCCTGGGTCCTGGTGCTGGGCTCCCTGCTCTTCTACTGCTTCTTCTTCCACGTCTGGACCGAGAACCACTTCACCGTGGGCCGTTTCCTGACCCTGACCTGTCTGTCCGTGTCCTTCGCCCTGATCGGGGCCCTGATCGCCACCATCGGCAAGAAGCGGAAGCTCCACAAGATCATCGCCCTGGTTATCGTAATCTTCTGGGCCGTGGTCTTCCTGACGGAATACTTCCTGCTGGACTCCTTCCAGAACTTTTTCACCCCGGCGGCGATCTTCGACAACGCCGGCAACGCCGGCCAGGCGGACTTCGCCCGGAACACCTTCAACCTGGTGCTGAAGAACCTCTGGCGGGTCTTCCTCTTCGCCGTCCCCATCGTCGCCTGGTTCCTGGCGAATCGCTATCTGCGGGTGCCGCGGATTCGGACCAAGGGGATGCGCCGCTTCCTGGCGGTCTTCGGCGTGGGCCTCTTCCTGATCGGCCTCTTCTTCGGCGGCGTGATCTCCCCGGACAGACGGAAGCTGAGCCAGGAGTACACCTTTGATGACGCGGTGCACAGCTTCGGCCTGCCTCTGGCCTTCGCCCTGGACAGCTTCCACGGCAGCGGCGGCGGCAGCGGCGGCTTCGACATCGACGATACGGAGTTTGTGCCCTTCGACCCGAACAAGCCTGTTTCTACCACCGAAAAGAGCGAGCCCGCGCCCAGCATCCCTCCCGAGACGGATTCCAACGGCAACACCATGGAGCCGCCCGCCACCGAGACCCAGACCCCCGCTCCGCCCACGACGGAGCCCAGCTACGCCATGCTGGACATTGATTTCCAGAAGGTCATCGACAACAATTCCGGCACCGCGGCGGACGTGTCCAAGTATCTGGCCTCCCTGACCCCCAGCAAGACCAACGAAATGACCGGGACCTTCAAGGGCAAGAACCTGATCCTGATCTGTGCCGAGGCCTTCTCCAAGGAGATTATCAGCCAGGAGCACATGCCCACCCTCTACCGCATGATGACCCAGGGCATCGAGTTCACCGACTTCTACCAGCCCGCCTGGGGCGGCTCCACCTCCTCCGGCGAGTTCTCCGTCCTGACGGGCATCGAGCCCGCCAAGGGCGCCAGCTCCATCAAGCAGACCATCGGCCGGAACATGGACGTCACCATCGGCAACCTGCTCCAGGACGAGGGCTATTTCTCCCGGGCCTACCACAACCACACCTACGACTACTACGGCCGCGACAAGACCCATGAGAACATGGGCTATGAGAAGTATATCGGCTACGGCAACGGCATGGAGGCCGGCGTAACCAAGTGCTGGCCCGAGAGCGACAAGGAGATGTTCGACTACACCGTGCCGCTGTATATCAATCAGCAGCCCTTCAGCATCTACTATATGACCGTCTCCGGCCACGGCCTCTACTCCTGGATGGGCAACACCCAGTCCGCCCACCACCGGGAGGAGGTCAATACCTGGCCCGAGCTCCAGAACGCCTCCGAGACCGTCAAGGCCTACTACGCCGCGAACTACGAGGTGGAGCTTGCCATGGAATCCCTGCTGCGCCAGCTGGAGGAAGCGGGAGCTGCCGACGATACTCTGGTGGTCATCTGCGCCGACCACTATCCCTACTGTCTGGAGAAGAGCGACACCTGGCAGAACGACAAGGACTATCTCTCCGAGTATTACGGCGACCAGGTGGACGACGTCTTCGAGCGGGACCACAACGTGCTCATCATGTGGAGCGGCAGCCTGGAGGGGAAGAACATCAAGGTCACGACCCCGACCTGCAGCCTGGACATCGTGCCCACCCTCTGCAACCTCTTCGGCGTGGAGTGGGATTCCCGGCTCTACTCCGGCCGCGACGTCTTCTCCGACGCCGAGCCCCTGGTCTTCTGGCCCAACCACAGCTGGAAAACCGACAAGGGCCAGTGGAACTCCGCCAAGAACAGCGGCACCGAGTTCACCCCCGCCCCCGGCGTGGAGGTCACGGAGGAGTACACCACCCGCATCCGCAAGAC
>CAMVKI010000289.1 GCA_947168005.1 uncultured Clostridia bacterium | reverse complement strand
AGCAGAGCGCCGCGGGCGTCGGCGTCTTCACCGTGGACGGCAAGATGATCGACATTGCGTTCATTCCCGGTGCGGAGCGGACGCTGAAGCTGGCCCGTGCCTGCGGGCTCTATGAGGGGGATCTGGTATGAAAAACGCAGTAGGCAGAGACATTCCCGATTACCTCCTGGTAAACGGCAAGGAGGTCTATCAGGGCAAGAATTACATGGACGGCAAGTATATGCAGAAAGCCGCCCCCAGAACCCGCCGTTATGAGAAGCCCCAGGAGTCCAAGATCGTCGCCACGATCGCCGACGCCCTGCGGCAGTGCGGCTGCAAGGACGGCTGCACCTTCTCCTTCCACCATCACCTCCGCAACGGCGACTACGTGGCAAACATGGTCGTGAAGGCCGCCGTCGAGGAGCTGGGCGTCAAGGACATCACCGTGGCCGCCACCTCCCTGGGCTCCGCCCATGACGTCATTGCCGATTACATCGAGCAGGGCATCGTCGTCGGCGTCCAGACCTCCGGCATCCGCGGCCGGATCGGCGACGTGGTTTCCGCCGGCAAGCTGAAGACCCCCGCCATCATCCGTTCCCACGGCGGCCGTCCCCGTGCCATCGAGGCCGGCGAGGTCCACATCGACATCGCCGTCGTGGCCGCTCCCACCTCCGACTGCGTGGGCAACTGCCGCGGCATCGGCGGCAAGCACAACTGCGGCTCCCTGGGCTATGCCATGACCGACGCCAAGTACGCCGACCACGTCATCGTCGTCACCGACGATCTGGTGGACTTCCCCAATTACCCCGCCTCCGTCGAGGCCATTGACGTGGACGCCGTGGTGGTGGTGGACTGCATCGGCGATCCCAAGAAGATCGCCTCCGCCGCCGCCCGCATCTCCCAGAACCCCCGTGACCTGATGATGGCCGAGAACGTGGCGAAGGTTATCGCCTCCACCCCCTACTTCAAGGAGGGCTTCTCCTTCCAGACCGGCGTGGGCGGCCCCTCCCTGGCGGCCAACCTCTTCCTGGAGAAGTACATGGACGAGCGCGGCATCAAGATGGGCTGGGCCATCGGCGGCATCTGCGGCCCCATGGTGGAGCTGCTGAAGAAGGGCAAGGTGGGCAAGGTCATCGACGTCCAGGACTTCGACCTGGAATCCGTGAACTCCATCAACCAGACCCCCAACCACTTTGAGATGAGCGCCTCCCAGTACGCCAACCCGGCCAACAAGGGCGCCTTCGTCAACAAGCTGGACTTCGTGGTCCTGGCGGCCCTGGAGATCGACACCGGCTTCAACGTCAACGTGCTGACCGGCTCCGACGGCATCCTCCGCGGCGCCCCCGGCGGCCACCCCGACACCGCGGCCGGCTCCAAGTGCTGCATCATCGTCACCCCGCTGACCCGCGGCAGAATGGCCACGGTCTGCGAGCACGTGGTCACCGTCACCACCCCCGGCGACTGCGTGGACGTCCTCGTCACCGACTTCGGCATCGCGGTCAACCCCCTGCGTCCCGACCTCATCGAGTGCCTGGACAAGGCCGGCATCAAGCACGTCACCATTGAAGAGCTGAAGGAAAAGGCCTACTCCCTGGTGGGCCGTCCCGACGATCTGGAATGGGAAGACAAGGTCGTGGCCGTCCTGGAAGCCCGCGACGGCACCATCCTGGACGTGGTCCGCAAGATCAAGCCCTACACCGTCGATCAGGACTAAACACATCAAAACAGCCCTGCCGGAGGCAGTCCCCCCGGCAGGGCTTTTTGCAAAAAAAGAAACAAAAAAAGAAGAGAAAACAGAAAGGAGACTCCTGAATGAGCAACACCGTTGTAGGTATCCTTGGCCTTATCACCATCATCGCCATTGTGATCACCCTCTTCAAGAGCAAGACCCAGCCCGCCATCGCCTTTATCGTATGGCCCGCCATCCTGGGCCTGGTCCTGGTCATCGCCGGCCGCCACAGCTTTGACGACCTGGCCGCCATGATCAAGGCCGGCTTCAACTCCACCGGTCCCACCGCCGCCCTCTTCGTCTTCTCCGTCCTCTACTTCGGCATTATGACCGACGCCGGCATGTTCGACGTCATCATCAACAAGCTGATGAAGCTGGTGGGCGACAGCGTCGTGGGCGTCTGCATTATGACCGCCGTCATCGCCCTGATCGGCCACCTGGACGGCGGCGGCGCCTCCACCTTCTGCATCGTGGTCCCCGCCATGCTGCCCGTCTTCAAGAAGATGCACATGCGCAAGACCACCCTGCTCCGCATCGCCGTCATCGGCATGGGCGTTCTGAATCTGATGCCCTGGGCCGGCCCCACCATGCGGGCGGCCTCCGTCCTGGGCATGGAAGCCGGCGCCCTGTGGAAGACCCTTCTGCCCATCCAGATCGCCGGTATCGTTCTGACCCTGGTCCACGCCTTCCTGGCGGGCATCCAGGAAAAGAAGCGAGGCGCCGGTCTGCACGGCAAGCTGGCCCGGGAAGAGGGCACCATCGCCCTGGAGGACGGCGAGCAGGTTGCCGCCAATACCTCTGACCTGGCCCGTCCCAAGCTCTTCATCTTCAACATCCTGCTGACCCTGGCCGTCATCGCCATGCTGATCTGGGACGTGTTCCCCAGCTATGTGCCCT
>CAMVKI010000288.1 GCA_947168005.1 uncultured Clostridia bacterium | reverse complement strand
CATCCGCTTGGGCAGGAGCATGGTCACGGCCCAGAGCACGGCCCAGAGGTAGAGATAGGGGATCCACCAGAGTCCGAAGCCGGCGTAGATCCCCTCCAAAAAGATGAAGAGGTAGATGGGGATCAGGGCCAGCCTCCGGTAGACCAGGGTATAGACCATGGTGAGCATCCCGAGCATGTGGACGTTGGGAAGCACCTCCAGAATCTGCTTGGAGGCGAACATCAGGGTCCCCAGCATGGAAAAGATCACCAGGTGCCGCAGGTCCAGCCTTATCTTGCCGTTCATATCAGCCGGCGGTGGCTGTCAAGGCATAGTGCGCGTCAGCAGTAACGGGAGTTTGATCCAGGCCGGTAGGCGCGTACTCGCCGTCAATGTAGAAGGCCCAGTACATGTGATCAGTTTCCCAATCCAGGGTTTGCTCGCAGACGGTGTTGTACATGCCGTTTTCACCCTCGATCATATCCAGGGCTGCAAGGGCCTCGCCCACGGTCTCGGCGTCGGTGTGGATGGCGTAGGAGGAAGTGCTGCCGTCGCGGTCAGTCACATCCAGATAAATCATGGTGCTTCCCTCGCCCAGCTCCTCGGGCTGGATCTGGGGCCGGGCTGCCTCGGTCGGGGCCTCGGTCTTCGGAGCTTCCGTGGGGGCCTCAGTGGGCGCCTCGGTCTTGGGGGCCTCGGTCTGAGCCTCGGTCTTGGGCGCCTCGGTGGAGGCGGGAGTTTGTGCGCATCCGGTCAGCGCCGCCGCCGCAAGCAGCAGGACCAGGAGCAGACACAGAACGGATTTGTTGAAATGCTTCATGTCTTGTTTCTCCTTTGTATTGAGTTTTTGTCTTGCAAAGGCTCTGCCGTCCTCGGGGAGGCGAAGAACCCTCCCTGCGGGTAAAACCCGCCCCGGAGCTCGCGGCGGCGGCAAAGGCAAGGGCCAGTCTTCCGGCTCACGGCAAAAAGCGCGGACCTTCTCAGAGCTCTGCTCCAATGGTCTGTTCCCATTTTGCGGCAAATGGTAAGCGCTTTCTTCTTGTGCCGTCTACGGCCACGGTCTGGCGCGGGAATTGGACCCGCTTCCTGATTGAGTGCGAAGCACACCCGACTTTGCGGAGACATTATAGCCATTTACGGCTCCACTGTCAAGAAGTAAAAACGGCGCAAGCCGCGAGGGGCAGGGGCGGGGGATCAAGAAACAGGGACCGGGGGAAGCCCCCGATCCCTGATCCCCTGTCTGTCGTCGGCACAGGCGGGGCGTCGAGGGCGCCGCCCCCCACGCCGCTGCGCCGCCTGTTGCCCGTTGCCTGTTCCCTCGTCCCTGCGGGGAAGGCGGACAAGCAAGGCTTGTCCCTACAGGCCTGTGGCGTGTCATTCTGAGCGAAGCGAAGAATCCGCGTCCCCCGTCTCCTATTGCCTATTGCCTATTGCCTATTGCCTGTTGCCTGTTGCCTATTTCCTATTGCCTGTTGCCTATTGCCTATTGCCTGTTGCCTATTGCCTATCAAACGGCAGATCGCCGGCCCTGCGGGCCGGCGGTCTGCCGTTTGCGCTCAAAGCGCCTCGGGGAACAGCTTTTCCACCGCCTGTCTCGCGGCGGCCTGTTCAGCGCGTTTTTTGCTCGTTCCGCTGCCGGTCCCCACGGGCTGGCCGTTGAGCAGGACCCGGACGGAGAACTGCTTGTCGTGGTCCGGCCCGCTCTCGCCCAGGAGCTCGTAGCTGAGCACCTGGTTCTTCTTCTGCTGGACCAGCTCCTGGAGCATGGTCTTGTAGTCGGCGTTGAGCTTGATCCGGGCTCTGGCATCCACCAGCACGTGCTCGTAGATAAAGCGCTTGGCCGCCAGGAGGCCGCCGTCCAGGTAGATGGCGGCGATGACCGCCTCCACCACGTCGGCGATGATGGAGACCCGCTGGCGTCCGCCGCCGGCCTCCTCGCCCTTGCCCAGGCGCAGGTGCTCCCCCAGGCCCAGGGCCCGGGCGGTCTCGGCCAGGCTGGCCTCGCAGACCAGGTCCGCCCGGAGCTTGGTCAGTTCCCCCTCGTGGAGCTCGGGGAAGGCGGCGATCAGATAGTCCGCCGTGGTGAAGCCGAGGATGGAATCCCCTAAGAATTCCAGGCGCTCGTAGCTCCGCAGCCCGTCCTTGTAGACCTCGTTGGCGAAGGAGGTGTGGGTCAGGGCCGTCTCCAGCAGGGAGAGGTCCCGGAAGGTATAGCCGATGGTTTTCTGGAGCTCGCGCATCACTGGGCCTCCCTGGGCAGGACCATGGAATCGATGTTCTCCGCGATGGCCTGGCAGACCCCGGCCTCCACGGCGGCGACGGCCTGCTTGATCGCCCCGAAGACGGCCTCCGCGTCGGCGGAGCCGTGGGCCTTGATCACGGGCTTGGTGATGCCCAGGAGCATGGTGCCGCCCACCCGGCGGTAGTCCATGACGGCCAGGGATTCCTTCAGCTCCTTCTTCAGCAGGGCGGCGGCCAGCTTGGTCCTCCAGTTTTTCAGCAGGGCCCGCTTCACCAGGGAGCCCACGAACATGGCCGTACCCTCGGCGCCCTTGAGGAAGACGTTGCCGGAGAAGCCGTCGGCCACCAGCACGTCGCAGTCGCCCAGCATGGCCTCGCGGCCCTCGATGTTGCCGAT
>CAMVKI010000287.1 GCA_947168005.1 uncultured Clostridia bacterium | reverse complement strand
GGGCACCTCCCCTTGGCAGGGGAGGTTTTAGGGCGGCCGGTGACCGCCCCTACGGCGGTGCCTGTCACCTCATCCGGGCGGGGAGGCCGTGGCGCACACTGTGCGCCCCTACGGGCGGGCATCCCTGAGCCCTCGTCCCTGTTCCCACCCTGATCCTTGATCCCTGATCCCTCGTCCGGGAGGGGAGGCCGTGGCGCACACTGTGCGCCCCTACAGGCGGGCATCCCTGCGCCCTCGTCCCTGTTCCCACCCTGATCCTTGATCCTTGATCCCTGATCCCTCGTCCGGGAGGGGAGGCCGTGGCGCATGCTGTGCGCCCCTACAGGCGGGGTCCTGCCTATCATACCACCGCGGGCCGGAAAGTCAACGAAATTTTCTTGAAAAAAAGTCAAAAAAATCTCAAAAAAAGATTGCAATTTCGTTACAGATTGGGTATACTAAAGCAAAGTGGATGAAAATGGAATAAAATCCCACAAATTCCCACAAAAATCCCGTCCGATGGAGGAGGTGAGCAGATTGTTCGGCAAGTTTACGCACAACGTGGACGCGAAGGGTCGTCTCTTCGTCCCGGCCAAGCTCCGGGAGGAGCTGGGCGACGTGTTCTACGTCATGATCGGTCTGGAGAACAGTCTGCTCGTCTTCCCCGAGGCCAAATGGGAGAAGGTCAGCGAGAGCTTCAACTCCGTGCCCCTCTCCGATTCCGGCGCGCTGCGCTACATCCGCGCCAACGTCGCCAAGTGCGAGCCCGACAAGCAGGGCCGCTTCGTGGTGCCCCCCATCCTCCGGAGCTACGCCCACCTCAGCGGGGACGTGACCTTCCTGGGCCAGGGCGACCACGCGGAGATCTGGGACGCCGCCGCCTATGAGGCCAAGGAGTCCGCCTGGATGGGCGACGCCGCCAACCTGGCCACCGCCTTGAAGGAGCTGGGACTGTGAGCGAATTCCACCATGTTTCCGTTCTGCTGAACGAAGCCGTCGAGGGCCTGAACGTCCGGCCCGGCGGGATCTATCTGGACGGCACCCTGGGCGGCGCGGGCCACTCCGCCGAGATCGCCAAACGCCTCGGAACCGGCACCCTGATCGGCGTGGACCGGGACCCCAAGGCCCTGGCCGCGGCAGGGGAGCGGCTGGCTCCCTGGGCCGGGCGGGTGAAGCTGGTCCACGGGAACTTCCGGGAGCTGGAAACCATCCTGGACAGCCTGGGAATCCCCGCCGTGGACGGCGTCCTGCTGGATCTGGGCGTCTCCTCCCCCCAGCTGGACGAGGCAAGCCGGGGCTTCAGCTATATGGCCGACGCCCCTCTGGATATGAGAATGAACCCCGAGGACGCCCTGACGGCCTGGGAGATCGTCAACACCTGGCCCCGGGAGGAGCTGCGCCGCATCCTCTTCGCCTACGGCGAGGAGCGCTACGCCCCCCTGATCGCCGCCGCCATCGAGCGGCGCCGGGAGCAGGCCCCCATCGAAAGCACCCTGGAGCTGGCGGAGCTCATCCGCTCGGCCATGCCCCAGAAGGCTCTGCGCGAGAAGCAGCACCCGGCCAAGCGCAGCTTCCAGGCCATCCGCATCGCCGTCAACGACGAGCTGGGGGCCGTGGACAGCGTCATGGGCCAGGCCATTCGGCGCCTGAAGCCCGGCGGGCGGCTGGCGGTCATTACATTCCACTCCCTGGAGGACCGGATCGTCAAGAACGCCATGGCCGAGGCCGCCAAGGGCTGCACCTGCCCGCCGGAATTCCCCGTCTGCGTCTGCGGCAAGAAGCCCACGGTGAGGCTGATCGCCAAAAAGCCTATCACGGCAGGCGAGGAAGAACTGAAAGTCAACCCGAGAGCAAGAAGCGCAAAGCTCCGCGTCGCGGAAAAGCTGTAAGCCCATCGGTAGTGCCGGCAATTTGCCGGCTGTGGAGAAGCTGAACCATTTGAGGCCGGCAGATTGCCGGCGCTACCGTTCCGGATTTTTGAAATGAGGTAACGACCATGCCGAAAACCTATTACAATAATTATAATTACAACGGCTCCGCCGCCTACGACGTTCGCTCGAATGCCGTACCGAAGCCTGCCCAATTGCCCGAGGAAAAGCCAGTACACCACAGCAAACCGGTCCCCAGGGCCAAGCCCGCCATTGCGCCCCTGGCCGTGCTCGGCATCGTCGTCGCCGCGGCCCTGCTGCTGATGGTGGTCTACAGCTATGTCCAGCTCTACGAGGCCAGGGACCGGGCGGGGGAGCTCAGCAAACAGCTCGCCACGGCGCAGACGGACACGGCCAAGCTCCGCTCCACCTACGAGAGCCGGATCGACCTGGCCGCCATCGAGGCCAGGGCCAGGGAGCTGGGCATGACCCAGCCCTCCCTGCGGCAGACCGTCTACCTCAACATCGCGGGGGCCGACCACGCGGAGGTCCTCCAGGTGGACCAGCGCAGTTATGCCGAGAAGGCCTGGGACGCCGTGACCGGCAGCTTCCGCGGCGTGCTGGAATATTTCCGCTGAGCGCGGCGTAAACCGTAATCAGAAGGGGCGCGCACCCGGTGCCGCCCCTTTTTCCGACGATAATGCTCCGGACAGGGGCTGGGGAAATGCAAAATGCAAAGTGCAAAATGCAAAATGCAGATTTCACAGTGTG
>CAMVKI010000286.1 GCA_947168005.1 uncultured Clostridia bacterium | reverse complement strand
CCGCCTGGTCCGGGCCTGCGCCCGCCCGCTGTTTGTGGCCGGGTGAGACCACGAGGATCTGGCGCAGGAGGGCATGATCGGCCTGCTGGACGCCATCCGGAGCTATGCTCCGGAGCTGGGCACCCCCTTCGACGCCTACGCCGCCCTCTGTGTCCGGCGCAGGATGTACTCCGCGATCCGGGCCGCCACCGCCCGGAAGCACGCGCTCCTCAACGACGCCCTTCCCCTGGAGGTCCTGACGGCATCCAGCACGGAGGACCCCGAGGCCGCGGTCATCAGCCGCGAGGGGCAGCGGGAGCTGACGGAGCGCCTGAACAACTGTCTTTCACCCGCCGAACGCAAGGTCTTGGAGCATTATCTGGAGGGGCTGTCCTATCTTGAAATCTCCCGGCGCGTCGGAAAACCATTGAAATCCGTGGACAACGCGGTCCAGCGAATTCGCCGCAAGGCGGCCAATATCCTTGGCGACAACGGACACCCCGTTTAGCATATTCTAATTTTGCCCATGTTCGCGCACAAAAAGGACAGGCAACCAAAAGAGAGGTAAAAATCCCATGTTCGAAGACAAGACCTTAGTTTGCAAAGAGTGCGGCAACGAGTTCGTTTTCACCGCCGGCGAGCAGGAATTCTACGCTGAGAGAGGCTTCCAGAACGAGCCCCAGCGCTGCAAGGCCTGCCGTGACGCTCGCAAGAACGCTGCCCGTGGCCCCAGAGAGTTCTTCACCGCTACCTGCGCGGCCTGCGGCCGGGAAGCTCGCGTTCCCTTCGAGCCCAAAACCGATCGCCCCGTGTACTGCAGCGAGTGCTTTGCAAAGATGAGAGAGAACGGCTGATTCTGAACCAGCCTTGCGGCATCCGGAAACGGATGCCGCTTCTCTTTTTGTGCGGGCTGCGGGCGTTTGCGCAGGGGGAAGCTTTGCGCGGGAGGCGGGCGGCCAATGGCCGCCCCTACGGGCGCGCAATGGATTTTATGCTGGACAACGGCCCCCAGATATGATATACTAAAGTGAAAAGTTATGGACTTTTTCTTTCAGTAAAAGAGGGATACTATGAAGACAGGAAAACCGATTCTGGACCGGGTGCGCGGCCGACTGCCGCTGCTGGTCTTCGTGCTTTGCGTGATCCAGCCCCTGCTCGACGTGGCTGGCTACTGGCAGCAGTATTTTGGAGTGTCCAACGCCGTTACCATGGCCCTGCGGATGCTCCTGCTCGGCGGCTCGGTGCTGCTGGGCTTTGTGCTGTCTGACCGGAAGCGGTACTATTTCCTGGCCGCGGCGGTCCTGGCCGCCCTGACGGCGGGCCACATCTACGCCTGCTCCCTGGCTCCCAAGGGCTACGAGGCCATGATCACGGACCTGATCAATCTGGTCCGGATCTACTTCCTGCCGCTGATGACGATCTGCTTCATCACCTTCCTGCGGCAGAACGGCGCGGTGTTCCCGGCCATAATCCGGGGCATGGTGGCGGACCTCTTCCTGATCGCCGGGGTCCAGCTGCTCAGCACCCTCACCGGCACCGACCCCCACACTTATTCCGTGGACTCCACCGGCATCCTCGGCTGGTTCCTCTGGACCAACAGCCAGAGCGCAATCCTTGCCATGACCGTCCCCGTGACAATCTGCTGGGCCCTCCGCCGCTGGGAGAAGAAGCTCCTGCCCGTGATCCTGGTGACAGCCGCGGCCGAGGCCACGCTCTACGTCCTGGCTCCCCGGCTGGCCTACGCCAGCATGGCCGCCGCCGGTCTGGGTGTGGCGATCTGCCTGCTGATCACGGACCGGAAGCGCTGGCGTCAGGCCCTGGCCGTGGCGCTGGTGACCTGCCTCTTCGTGGCGGCCTACCCTCTTTCGCCCACCTACAGCCGGCTCAACGCCAACGAGAGCCGGACCGAGCAGACCGTCAAGCAGATCCAGGATCTGGACATCAAGATCGAAATCGTCACCGAGCCCGAGACCCTGCCCGAGGGCGAGACCGGCGAGCTCCCCGAGAACCCGGGCAAGCCCCAGATCGTGATCGACGAGCAGAACGCCAGGAAGCTGGAAAAGCTCTACCGCTCCCAGGACATCCTCTGGTCCGTGGTGGAGCGCTTCGGGCGGGACAAGGTCTTCGAGGCCTACAACTACAGCCTGGACCCCACGGTCATCGGCAACACCCGGCTCATGAAGATCCGCTTCTGCGAGCTGCTCATGGCGGAATCCGGCAGGGCCTCCCATCTCTTCGGCCTGAACCTGAAGGAGATGACCTGCCAGCGCCAGGACAAGGACGGTCTTCCCGTCACTGACAACTACGACGTGGAAAACGACCTCCACGGGATGTACTTCCTCACCGGGGCCGTGGGCCTCGGGCTCATGGTCGCCTTCCTGCTCTATTTCGGCCTCCGGGCCCTGATCGCCGTACTGCGCAAGCCCAGGCAGTATTTCACCCTGCCCCTCTGCGCCTTTGCCATTTCCTACGGTCTGGGCCTGATCCACGCCTATTACACCGCCTCGGTCCTGCGCCGGAACAACGCCTCCTTCTATTTGGCGCTGGTTTTGGCCGGGCTCTGGTATCTCTCCCGGAAGCGGGCGGAGGAGAAGGGCGGGCAATGACCGACCCTGCGGGGGGTGCCTCCGAGGTGGGGGGCGGACCCCTCCACCGGCCTTCGGCCGGTCCCCCTCCCCTGCGAGCAGGG
>CAMVKI010000285.1 GCA_947168005.1 uncultured Clostridia bacterium | reverse complement strand
CGGCACACAGCGCGAAAGGACAGCGCAAAGCCAACCGAAACAAAAGCAAAACGGCCAGAGGTGAGAAGATCCCCTGGCCGTTTGCTTAGGCTGTTTGGTTTCCCGTATTATATCATCGTCTGTAACCGGTGTTTGGTTTTTTGCCGCCTTGCTTATGGTTCGGCAGTCGTCGCCCTGTCAGAATGCCCGCAAACGTATGCGGCAATCCGCTCGGCGCCGTCCTGCGGCATGTGCTGCCGCTGGCATTCCTTGACCCGGGCCGCCGTCTTCTCGTCGTAGACCATGCGGTCTGCGAATCTGGCTGCCTCGTCAAAGTTCTCCGCCATCATGGACATCCCCAGTTCGCAGAAAAACCGTGCGTTGCGGGTCTCGACGCCGGGGATCATCATGGTATGCAACAGGGGCACGTTCACCACCGCAGCCTCCGCGCTGGAGATCCCGCCCGCCTTGGACAGGAGCACGTCCGCGGCCCTCATATACGCGCTGACCCGGTCGGTGAAGGGCACCGGCCGGACGCGGGGATCCTCGTGCCGGGCCGCGTCCAAGGCGTCCAGCAGCTCCCGGTTGCGTCCTGCCAGTACACAGAGCAGCATCTCATCGTCCGGGAATTTCAGCAACTTCTCACACAGACCGATGGCGTCCCCGCAGCCGATGCCGCCCGTCATGATCAGGTAGATCTTCGCCTCCGCCGGAAGCTCCAGAGAAGCGCGGGCTTCGGCCTTGGTCATCTCCGAACGGAAGGAATCCGCCACCGGCATACCCGTGACGATCAACCGCTCGGCCGGGATCCCCGCCTGCTCGCACTCCGCCTTGACCCGCTCATGGGGCAGGAAATACGCGTCCAACTCCGTCTCAGCCAGGAAGGGGATGCAGGTATAGTCCGAAAGGATGCCGTAACAATGGGCCTTCAGCTCCCAGTGCTTCCGAATGAAGGTCAAAGTCTCCATGGGGAAGAGATGGGAACAAACCACAGCGTCGTAGCCGTTTTTGTTGATTAGGTCGCAGAGCTTGCGGCCGTAGTTCGTATTCATCAAATAGACCGGGGACGTGACACCCAGAGCGCTGACCTTCTCACCGGTCCTGTACATCCAGCCGAAGAGGTTAGGCGCTTTGGTGGATATCACGTTGAGCAGCTGCTCCACGCCGATGGGTCCCGGCTCCCCGAAAAGGTGCAGCATGTCGAAGAAATCCGTCTCCACGCCCATGCGGTCCAGCTGCTGCCGCACCGCCCTGGCGCAGTGATTGTGTCCTTCTCCCGTGCTGCAGCTCAAAAGCAATACCTTCATCATAATAAATTAACCGCGTCTTTACGCCGGATTGAATTTGTCCTTAGGCTGCTTGCAGCGCGGGCATTTCCAGTCGGCGGGCAGGTCCTCAAAACGGACGCCACCGTGCTCGGCAGGATCGTAGACATAGCCGCAGATCGAGCAAACGTACTTGCCGGTTGCCTGCCCTTTTTCGATTTCACCAACAGGGATGCTTTCAGGCGGGTTGTTCAGATCGACCACTTTCTTTGCTTCCAGATTCTCACAGCCCAACGGCGTATGGGTTGAGAGGTAGACTGTTGGGTGGCTTGCGATAAATGCCCGCACGGCGTCCAGTGTTTTTCTGGCTGCGGGCAAATCCTCAAAGACGATGGAGAGCTTGTTCTGATACAGCGCTTCATCCGTATAGGTCACGTCGCCGTGGATCATGTAGTACAACCCGCCGTCCTCGACGATCACGATGCTGTTGCCGTTCGTGTGGCCCTTTCCGGGGATGTACCAAACACCGTCCGAGATCTTCTGGCTTTTTGCAAAGTTGGCGTAGGGGCCGTCGGTAAAGTCTACCGGCACGACATTCGGATATTGCAGCTCCTGCGCGGCGCATTCCTCCCGGGCGGCATAGATCGCCGCGGTCGGGAACAGGCGCAGCTCGCCGGTGTGGTCTCCGTGCTTGTGGGTAATCAGGATTTTAGTGACCTGCTCGGGCCGATATCCGAGCTTTTCCAGCGCATCGGCATAAGTGTTGGCCCGCTTGCCCATATAGATGAGGCTCTTCTCATCCGGTACCATGTCCGGTACCTCGGCGGGCATCCCGGTGTCGACCAGTATGACCTCTTCTCCTGTGTCAATCAGATAGTTTTGAAGGCTGGAGCGGTAGCGCACAGTCGGATCGACGCCCTCCATACCCTCGCCGCCGAACGCCAGCGCCTGCGTCATGAATCCGTTTTCATAGAGTTTCACAGCTTTGATAATCATGTCAATTCCTCCCTGAAATACTCAGTAATCAAACCAATTCTCTGCTACCGGGATCTGCATTGTGAGCTTCTCGCCGGGGTATGCCTTGCGGATTTCGATCAGATTCAAAACATTGTAGCCGCGCGTTTTCAGAAACGCGATCATTCTGTCATTGTTTGGATGGACGTAGTTGTAGACCGTGCTCTCACCATAGCTCGCAGCGAGCGCTTCTGCTTTCTGAAACAGCGCCGCGCCGACGCCCTGTCTTCGGTATTCCGGAAGGACGTAGATCGACTCCACCCAGACGCAGGGCTGGTCGACCCGGCAGACCAGATAGCCGCAGTACTCATCCTCGCTGCGGGCCGCGTAGACAGGGAATCCCGCGTCGAGGTATTCCTTCAATTCCGCAGCGCCCGCTTCCGCATCGGGGCTGGCGTCAATTCCCTTGAGGGATTTCAAGGTCATGCGGAATTGCGCGACCAGCGGCGCGATTTGCGGCATGGCCGCCGTGTTGATCTCTTCCACGATAATTGGCAGAATCATTGCTTTCATGGCGCTCAT
>CAMVKI010000284.1 GCA_947168005.1 uncultured Clostridia bacterium | reverse complement strand
GGACAGCGAGATTTTTTCACCATTTGCGCAGCTGAGCTGCGGAAATGGTATCCTCCACTAAGTAGGTGTCATCGGGCGTCTCACGCAAGCCCGATGACGGATGAGGTGGTGCTTCATCAAAGGGTTTCAGCGTCTGAGACAAGCTGCTCCCGGGCGGCCACGGCCAGTTCGTCGCAGCGGTTGTTTTTGGGGTTGTCCGCGTGGCCCTTGACCCAGTGGCAGTTGACGCTGTGCAGGGCGCAGAGCTCCAGCAGCCGCTGCCAGAGGTCCGGGTTCAGGGCGGGCTTTTTGTCGGGCTTTTTCCAGCCCCTGGCCTGCCAGCCCCTGGCCCAGCCCAGGGTCAGGGCGTCGGTGACGTATTTGGAGTCGGAGTACAGCTCCACGGCGCAGGGCTCCTTCAGCTGCTCCAGGGCCCGGATCACGGCGGTGAGCTCCATGCGGTTGTTGGTGGTCTCGGCCTCGGCCCCGGAGAGCTCCTTCTCACGGCCCCGGTATTCGAGAATCGCCCCCCAGCCGCCGGGTCCGGGATTCCCGCTGCAGGCCCCGTCGGTGTAGATCGTGACAGTTTTCATCGCGTTTCCGTACAGCGCCGCAGGGGCGCTCATAAGCGCCCGCCTGCGCGGCTGCTTCCTTCCGATATGTTTTTTATATTATACCACAGCTTTCCCGGCGGGACAAGTTGAAAGTTGGAAAAAGAAAGACAAATCGGGATTTGGCGATTAGGCAATAGGCATCAGGCAATAGGCAATAGGAGCGCGAAGGATACATCGCGGCTTCGTCGTTCTCCTATTGCCTATTCAACTATTGCCTATTGCCTCACTTCGACAACTCCGAACTTATTCGCAGCGCAGCAGCGCTTCGATATACTGCGCCAAATATGGCATGGAGGCCCGGGCCTCCTCCAGGGTGTTTTCGGTGGAGCCGACCTCGACGATGAGCGCGCCGGGGCTCAGGTCGCCGTTGAAGCGGGAGGCCCGGAAGGAGAGGGCCTTGAACAGGCCGGGCTCGTCCCGGTTGGCAAGGGCCTGGAGCTTCAGGCCGCAGGAGAGGTTGCGGTCCCAGTGGGGGTGGGTCAGGCCGCCCTCGTCGGTGCCGATGACCAGCATCAGCGGGGCCAGGGTCCGGCCCTCCCGCTCCACGGTCTCCCGGACGGGCTTGTCCAGGGCGTCCCGGTGGAGGTCGATGACCATGACCAGGGAGGGGTATTCCTCCAGATAGGCCTGAATCTTCTCTCTTGCCACGGCGTAGGAGCGGTTGTAGCTGGGGTAGTCGTTGAGGGTCCGGTCGTGGATGAGCTCCACGCCCAGCTCCCCCAGCTCCTCCGCCAGGGCGTCCCCCACGGCGATCATGTTGCAGGAGAGGTCCAGGGTCCGGTAGTTGCCGCTGGGGAGGTAGGCATGGCCCTCGCTCTGGGTGTAGGCCTCGGTGCTGTGGCTGTGGATGATCAGGACCTTCGGGCCGGAGCGCTCCGCCCAGTCCAGGGGGCGCAGGAGCAGGGCGGCCTTGTCTACGGAATAGCTGCAGTTGCCCCGGAAGCGGATGGCCTCGGCCTCGGCGGGAGTGAAGGCCGCAGGAGCCGCGGGAACTTCCGTTTCGGCAGGCTGGGGCTCGCCGCTCTGCCTGAGGGCAGCGGAAGGATCCTCCCCGCCTTGCGGAACAGGCTCGTTCCCTGCGGAGGACGGGCTTGTCTCGCCCGCGGAGCTGCTCTGCTGGGTGCCTTGCACTGTGCGGGAGGCTTCGGAAGCGGGCTCCGGGGCGGCGGGGGAGGCGAATTGCGGGACCCTGCCGGTTTCCAGAAGGAAGACGGCCTTCAGCAGCGCTTCGCTCCGCAGAAGGGAGCGGGCCTCGTCCAGGACCGCGGCCCGCAGCGCCGGGGCGCAGAGCAGACGGATGGTCAATGCCAGCAGGACGAGCGTCACAAAGAAGCCTGTCCGGGTTTTTCGTCGGTATAAAATCGGGTACATGTGGATCCCTCCCAGGGTATTGTATGCGGAGGGAGGGGAGAAAATGCTCGCGGAACGCGAGCCGGAAAACCTCGGACGAAATATCGTTTTCCCGGTTGATTTTCCATGAAAATGATGTATAATGAATATTAGCGCATTTCCCGAGCAAATTCAGCGGAAAGAATATCAATTATGCCTCGAAGGAGCGTGTTTTCATGTACAAGATCGTCCGCAAGAAAGAACTGAATCCCACCGTGACCCAGATGGAGATTCTGGCCCCCATGGTGGCGAAGAAGGCCAAGCCCGGCCAGTTCATCATTCTCCGGGTCAACGAGGAGGGCGAGCGCATCCCCCTGACCGTGGCCGGGACCGACCCCGCCGAGGGCACCGTCAAGATCATCTTCCAGATCGTCGGCGCCACCACCCAGCTGCTGAACGCCAAGAATGAGGGCGAGTCCATCCAGGACTTCGTGGGCCCCCTGGGCGTTGCCACCCACACCGAGGGGATCAAAAAGGTCTGCATCGTCGGCGGCGGCGTGGGCTGCGCCATCGCCATGCCCGTGGCCCAGGAGTTCCACCGCCTCGGGGCGGAGGTCACCTCCATCATCGGCTTCCGCAGCAAGGACCTGCTGATCCTTGAGGACGAGTTCCGGGCCTGCTCCGACCGGCTCGTCGTCATGACCGACGACGGCTCCTACGCCCGGCACGGCAACGTCACCGTGCCCCTGAAGGAGATGCTGGAGGCCGGGGAGCGCTTTGATATGATCATCACCATCGGGCCCCTGATTATGATGAAGTTTGTCACCCTGACGGCCAAGCCCTTCGGCGTCCCCGTCACCGTGTCCATGAACCC
>CAMVKI010000283.1 GCA_947168005.1 uncultured Clostridia bacterium | reverse complement strand
GCCGGAGCGCACCAGGTCGATCAGATAGCGGACCTTCTGCTCGTCGATGGTCTCGCCCTTGGCGGCCAGGGACAGCAGGCCCTCGATGGCCTTGGAGGCCTTTTCGGCGGCCTCGGGCTCACCGCTGACCTTGAGCTCCGTGCCCCGGTTCGTCACGTGGACGTCGAAGGTCTGCTCGACCCGCTTGACGTTCTCGTCGAAATTTCCAAAGACGCTGATGATCTGTTCAATCCGTTCCGCGTTGATCAGTTTCTCCATTGCATTCTTCCTCTCTGGGCGGCTCCGCCGGCACGGTCCTGGAGATCAGCTCCAGGCAGTTCAGCGCGGCGCGGCAGAGATAGCCGCCGTTCTTCTTTTGGATCGCGGCGCTGCCTTGCTCCACGGTCCCGGCCGTCATTTGCTCCTCGGTCTGGCGCAGGGCCTCGGCGTTCAGCAGGGTCTCGGCCTCCCGCGGCGACAGGGCGGCGGGCTCCAGCCGGTATTCCAGCAGGGTCACGGTTTCGATCCGGACCGGCAGAGGCCAGCCTCCCGGCAGGCGCCACTCCTTGATTTCTATTATTCTATCACACATCGTACCGAAAATGCTACTGTTTCCTGATAAATTTCTTCTTTTTCTTTGAAAAATTATGCTCCGGCACTGCTCCGTGCGGCCCGTGTAGACCTTTTTCACCGTTTCGGCGGGGCAGATCAGCTCGGCGCTGCGCAGGGTGTCGGCGTAGACCTCCCCTCTCGCCCGGGTTGCCTGAACCCGGACGGCCCACTCCATGACCCCGGAGATCAGGACCTCCCCCTCGGAAACCGCGTCGCCGGGAGCCTTGCACGCAAAGCCGTCGAGGACGCTGAGCTCCCGGATGATCCCGGGCCGGGCGGCCACCACGTTGCAGATCCCCTCCCGTTCGACGGGCGGCTCCACGGGCTCCCGCTCGGCGCAGAGCACCGTCGCCACGCAGCCGGAGCGGTTCACCGCCAGCCAGCTCAGCTCCGGGAGCCGGTTCAGCATCCGGTTTTTCAGCTCCTCGGAGTCGATGGACAGGCCCCAGGTCCCGAAGCGGACCCCCTCCTCCTCCAAAGCGCGCAGCACGGCCTTCGAGGAGACTCTCCGGTTCCCCTCCACCCGGAGGAACCAGACGAAGCCCTGGGCAAACAGACACAGGGCCAGGACCAGGGCCGTCCCGGCGACCAGCACGGGCCGCTCCCGCAGACGGCGCAGGAGCAGCGGCAGGCCGAAGCGGCGCAGGACCCGGAGCTCGCACTGGGCCCGGGCCGCCTCCCGCCGGAGGGCCGGAAGCTCCGAGGCGAAGACCCTGCAAGTGAAATCCAGCTCCGATTCCTGCCGGAGCCTCCAGAAGGCCAGGTCCGCCGCCGCCCAGCGGTTGAGGCAGCGGGCCGGGGCCGCCCCGGTGACCCGGAGCTCTAAAATCTCCCAAAGCCCCTTCAGCATGACGACCCTCCCAGCTCCACGGAGGCGATCTTCCCGTGGACCACGATCCGCTCCCGGTTCATCCGAAAGATCGTCAGCCCCTCGCCCCGGATTCGGATCAAGCCCAGAGCGCTGGCGATCCGGACTTCCTCGGGCCCGTAGGCCACGACGCCCCGGTGGCAGAGCACCACGGCCTCCGCCGTCCCCTTCAGCTCCACCACCGGCACCCCGGTCAGGATCTCCCCGGGAAAATCCGCCGCGGCAAGAAGGGCCTGGGCCCTGGTCCTTGCGTGTTTCATACGGCTCACCTCGTTTTCAAGCTGAAAAAGCCTATGCAAGACCGCTTCGCTTCTTGCATAGACTTCCGTGAGGTGATTCTGTGCGCCGTGTGTTCGATCCGCGTCTGCTGGTCCCCCTGGGGCTCGCGGCGCTGTTTCTCTGCTTTCCGTCCCGCAGCGCTGTTGGGGCGGCCTCCGGCCTGCGGCTGGCGGCGGAGCTTTTGATTCCTTCGCTCTTCCCCGTGGGAGTCCTTTCCGGCTGTCTGCTCCGCATGGGGCCGGAGCGGGCGGCGGAGCGTCTGGCGGGCCGGGCGGTCCGCCGCTGCTTCGGGGTCTCGGGGGCCGGAGCCCTGCCCCTGGTCCTGGGTCTGCTGGGAGGCTATCCCCTGGGGACCCTGCTGGTCTGCTCCATGTACCGGGAGGGTCGGCTTTCCCGAGAGGACGCCCAGCGGCTCTCGGGACTCTGCAATCACGCGGGCCCCGCCTTCCTGCTGGGCGTGGCGGGGACCGTCCTCGGAGCGCTCCGCCTGGGCGCGGCCCTGATCGGGGTTCAGCTCCTGTCCGCGCTTCTGACGGGCCTTCTGCTGCGCCGACCCCCTGCCGGGGAGCAGGCCGCGCCCCCGCCGCCCTCCGGGCAAAGGGGCTTCCTGGACGCCCTGCTGCAGTCGATCCGGGAAACGGCTCTGAGCATGGTCGCCCTGACGGGAACCCTCTGCTTCTTCCACGCGGGCCTGGCCTGTCTGGAGGGCCTGCTGCCCCTTTCCACCCTGCCGCCCGCCCTCCGCGCCTGCATCACGGGCTTTTTAGAGCTCTCCGGCGGCGTCTCCGCCCTGGCCGGCCTCTCCGCCAGGACGGCCTTCCCCCTGGCCGCCCTGCTGGTCGGCTGGGGCGGCTGCTGCGTCCACCTCCAGGCGGCAAGCGCCCTCCGCTCCGCCGGCCTCCCGGTCGCCCCCTACCTGCGGGCAAAGCTGCTCCACGGCGCGCTTTGCCTCCTCCTGGCCGCAGGCTTCCTGTTTGCAAGCCGGCTTCTCGGCAATCCCGAACTGCCGCTTCTCTTTCCGACCCCGCCGTAGGGCGGCCTGACCCCAGGCCGCCGCCCCGCCTTGCAGGCACCCCAAAAA
>CAMVKI010000282.1 GCA_947168005.1 uncultured Clostridia bacterium | reverse complement strand
CGTCGTGGATGGCCTGGCGGACGGCGGAGGCGGAGATGACCCGGCCGTCGGGGAGCTCCTTCCGGGGGATGATGCGGCACTGGATGCCCTGGGCGGGCAGGGCCTCGGACAGGACCTCGTTGTAGATGCCGGTGACAATGGAATAGGGCTCGTGACCCACGTAGCGGACCGTCACGTCCAGGGCCTTGGCGATGCGGACGAAGAGGGCCGTATCCAGCCGGGCCTGGGTGCGAAGAATCTTCTCCTCGGATTTCAGGAAATAGCCGGGGAAGGTGGCGGAGGAGATCAGATACTCCCCGGTCTCATGGATGTACACGTTGGGCAGGTCGGCCACGCCCTCCCGCACGAGCTGATGCCGGACCCGGGCCGGGATGGGGCCCGCGTCCTCGCTGAGCAGGAAGAGATGCACCGCGTCGTTCTCCTTCGCCGCCGTCTCGATCAGATACCGGTGGCCCAGGGTGAAGGGGTTGGCGTTCATGACGATGGCGGCGGCCTGACCGGGCTGCTTTTTCTTCTCCAGCCGCTTCAGATAGGCGGGGAAGCCGTCCCGGCGGTTTTCCAGGAAGACCAGGAAGCCCGGGACCTCGGCGATCTCGGAGAAGCCCAGGTCCTTGAAGAACTTGGCGGAGCCGGGCTTGGTATAGACGAAGAGATGGAAGTGCCCCTTGCTCATCCGGTCCTCCATCAGGTGGGTGATGACCTCGTTGAGCAGGCCCTCCCCCTGGTGGGCCGGGTGAACGGCGAAGCAGCGCAGGGTGGAGCCGAAGGCCGAGCCCGTGGCGATGGGCTCGCCCTCCTCGTCGAAGACGGCGCAGGTATAGTCCAGATGCTCGTCCAGGGTGATGTCCACCCGCTCCAACAGGGCCTTGATTTTCGCCATCGTGCGTTTATCGCTTTGATAGACCTGTGAGACAGCCATATCGGGGCCTCCGGTACAGTCATTTACAAATTGAAAAATGGCAATTGTGTGCAATTGCCATTTTTCAATTTGTAAATGGGATGTTCCCGGCGCCGGTTGCCCGGCGCCGGGAAGGGGATTGCGATTACAGGGGCATCTTGCCGATGATGATGGCAAAGATCATGCACAGGATCGAGAAGACCCAGACGTACAGGAAGCTCGCCTTGATGTGGTCCTTGATGTCCACCTCGGCCAGACCGGTGCCCAGCAGAGTTGCGGGAACCATGGGGCTGATGAAGGTGGCGCAGTTGCGGCAGACCACCATAGCCACGGCGATGGGCAGAGCCTCCACGCCGAAGGCGGCGCCGATGCCGATGATGACGGGCAGCATGCCGTAGAAGTAGGAGTCGGTGTCGAAGGCCAGGGCCAGGGGCACGGACAGAACGCCGATAACCAGGGGCAGATTCTGACCCAGGAAGTCAGGCAGGATATTGGCTACGATGCCGGCCAGGCAGTTGACCACGGAGGGGATGGCGGGAGCGGTCTCCATGGTCTCCTTGACCTTCATGACGGAGCCGGCGTCGTTGAGGTTGGAGGTCAGGATGCCCATGAGGACGGCAGCACCCATCAGGGTGGAGCACATCATCAGAGCGGGACCTGCGTGCAGGTTGATGATCTTCTTGTGCATCTTGGCGGTGAAGCCGTAGTTCACGAACAGCGCGATGGCAGTGCCGAGCATGAAGGGAACGTAGGTGGGCAGATCGAAGCCGTCGCCCCAGATCAGCAGGAAGATAACCGCGACGGTCAGCAGGATGTTGAACCAGAACAGCTTGGGACGGGCCAGGTCAGAGGTGTTGGCGGCAACCTGCTCGCCATCCTCCAGAGAGACCTCGCCCTCTTCCCTCGCCAGCTTGCCGGTCAGGCCGGCGCCGCGCTTCTTCTCCTGCAGGCCGGCCAGGAAGGCATGGACCAGAGCCAGGGCGACGCCGAAGATCTGGATGGGGATCAGGTGGCTCCACAGCTCGCCGGCTTCAATGCCGAGAACGGTGGCCGCGCGCATGGTGGGGCCGGCCCAGGGCATCAGGTTCAGAACACCCATAGCCAGGACCGCGATGCGGAGCAGGGTGGTCTTGCGCATGTGCATCCGCTTGTAGACGGGCAGCATGGCGGGAACAACGATGCAGAAGGTGGAGGCGCCGCCGCCGTCCAGGTGGCCGATCAGGGCGATGATGGCGGTCATCATGCAGACGCCGATGACGTTGTCGCCAACGAATTTCATCAGCTTGCCGATGATGACGTCAAACATGCCCGCGTCGGTCATGATGCCGAAATACAGGACGGAGAAGACGAAGAGGGCCGCGGTGGGGCCGGTGCTGTTGAAGCCGGCCTTGATCATGGCGGCCAGGTTCTCCAGGTTGTAGCGGCCGGCGATGACGAGGACGATGCCGAGGATGGCGGGGAAAACGATGAACGCGATGGCAGGCTGGGTTTTGCTCTTGAAGAGAGTGACAACGATGGCCGCGATGGTAACGAGGCCAAGGATGCCTACAACGGTGTTGCTCATACAGGAGTCTCCTTTCAATTTTTTCTCTTCTTGGGAAAGGGGCTTGCCGGGGACTTGCGTCGGTTTTGCGAAATCACAAAGCGGGGGAGAAGGGGTTCAACGCCGCGATCTCCCCCGCAGAGTTACGGGAAAATCACTCCTGGTCTACGGTGTAGGGCTTGATCTTGCGAACCACGTCGAGGATGGTGCCGTCGCGGGCTTCCAGGACCGCCACAACCTTGTCCTCCCACTCCAGATCGTCGGGACGGCCCACCAGGGAGTAGGCCTTGTCCTTCAGCTCTTCGATGGTGACGTGCTTGATACCCGCCTTGTCCAGGCACTCGATGAGGTCGGGACGCAGGGGGTTGACGGCGATGCCGT
>CAMVKI010000281.1 GCA_947168005.1 uncultured Clostridia bacterium | reverse complement strand
GGCCCACCCGGCGGCCTACGAACCGGATGTGGCGATGACCTGCAACAACCTCGGCCTTCTGCTGTCGGACACCGGGGACCCGGACGGGGCCCGGCGGCTCTATGAGGAGGCTCTGGAGCTTCGCCGCAGACTGGCGGCGGCCCACCCGGCGGCTTACGGGCCGGATTTGGCGAAGACCTGCTACTGCCTGGGCCTGTTGGAGCTGGACGCCGGGAATCCGGCAGCCGCCCGCCCGCTTTTCAAAGAGGCGGAAGCGCTCTGGCGCAGGAGCCCCTTTGCCCCGGATGCGGAATGGGCGGAGCGGGCGGCAAGGATGCTGGCGCGCTGCGACGAAAACACCGGCAAACGAAAGAAATGGCGGAAGTGAAAGGAATGGGGCCGTCTCTGTTTCTGATGCAAAATGTTTCACGTGAAACATTTGTGCGAATTATTTATGGATCATCAAATGGGAGGGAAAGCTCATGGCAAAGAACCCGAAGCCCAAGGGGGAAAACAAATATGTGACGCGCTTTCAAGCGCAGCTGGACCGGATTCAGGACAAGACGGAGCAGGAATTCCTGAAGACCCGGGTCATGGAGACCATGGAGTATTACAGCCGGACCAGCGCCCGGGCCAAGAAGCGCTATCAGCTCTTTGCCCTGCTGTCCATCGTCTTCAACGGGGTCATTCCCGTGCTGCTGCTCCTGACGGACCTGGGGCAGCTGGAGTTCTGGGTCCGGCTGCTCGCTGCGGCCCTCAGCGCCGCCGCCGGCATTCTGACGGCCATCTCCGGCCTGAAGAACTACCGGGAGCTCTGGATTCAGTACCAGGTCAGCCTGGAGCGGCTGAAGGCCCTGCTGGACCGCTATTTCCTCGGGGTGGGCGACTTCGCCGAGACGGACCCCAAAAAGCGCCGGGAGGCCCTCCAGACCCAGTACGAGAGCATCCTGTCCGAGGAAAACAGCAAGTGGCAGGAATGGCTCACGGAGGCCAGGAAAAAAACCTGATCGTCGGATGCGCAAAAAACCGGACCATCTCCGCCCTGCGGCGGAGGCGATCCGGTTTTTCTTTTCACAGCTCCACGTCCACGATTCGCAGGTAGCGGCGCAGGGGGTAGGCGCCGTCGTGGGCCTCGCCGGGGATGGGGGCGGACATGGAGCCGGGGTAGCTGATCCGGGTGAGGCCGGCCCGGGTCAGCAGGCCGATCAGTTCCTCCCGCTCCTCGGGCTCACAGCCCAGGCCCGCGGTCTGCAAATAGGGCTTGGCCCGGCGCAGGACGGGGATGAGCTCCCGCCGGGGCAGGCGCTTGACCGGGACGTTGCCAAACATGGGAGAGAGCTCCAGCGCGCTGTCCTCCCTCGGAAGCAGGGAGCAGAGGGGGGAGCTCCAGGGCTTGAGGGCCCCGCCGTCCAGGATGGCCTCCAGCCGGTCCGTATAGCTCCGCAGGCTCAGCTCCGCCACGGCCCCCAGAGTCCGGGGGCGGCGGGCCTCGGCGGCGGACCGCAGAATGGGCCAGAAGCCCTCGCAGAAGGCGCTTACGTCCTCCATGCGCTCCGTGTCCAGATAGATCACCTGACAGGAGGAGCAGAGGAGCTGGCGGGTGGAGACGATATGCTCCGCCAGGGCGGCCAGCTCCGCCTCCGGGCGCCGGCCCGACAGATAGGCGAAGCTCAGCCGGTGGCCCCACTCGATGAGCTTGGTCCCCGGATGGGCGAAGCGCCGCACCGCGGCCACGGCGGCCTCCCCGCCCCAGACCACGATGCCGTCGGAGAGCCCGGCCATCTTCTGAAGGGCCCCTACGTCGGAGGAGGGGGTGTCGAAGACGTAGAGCCAGTCCGCCAGCCGGGGCTCCTGCTCCAGCAGGGCCCGGAAGATCTCCAGGGAGAGACCGTTGTCGGCCTGGGGGAGCTTCAGAATGTTGATATTGCCCGTGGCCAGGCCCTCGGCCACGGAGAAGGCCGGCAGGCCGTCGGCGTTGCCCGCGGCGATATGGAGCAGGACCCCCAAAGGCCGGGCCAGGACCCGCAGGGGCCGCAGGCCCGCGGGGGGCTCGGTGATATAGTCGGGCCGGAAGGCCGGTCCCAGCTCCGTGCGGAGCTTGAATTCCAGGCTGTCCCGCCGCAGGAGGCGGACCGCCAGGGCCTTGTACTGCTCGGCCCCGTCGATCTGGAGGGCGGCGATTTTGTCGTCGAACTCCCCGGCCTCCACTCGCCGCCCCAGGGCGTCGATGGCGGCGATGACCGTCTCCGGCTCCAGGGGCGGCCCGGCCAGGGTGGCGTTGAGCTTCGCCTCCAGCCCGGCCAGAAGCTCGCTCTGCATGGAGCTCTCGTACTGTTTTCCGTTTGCCAGGATCATAAGCGCACCTCCACCTTGTTCAGAATCTCCGAGGCTCCGGCGGCGCAGGTCTTGATGTCCTGCATCCCCACCCGGCCCAGGATCTCCAGCCAGGGAGAGTCCAGGCCGCAGCCGCACTCGGCGGCGTCGTGGAGGATGCCCAGATCGTCGGTCATGACCGAGAGCAGGGGGGTCCCCACGTCCATGGGGGTGATCAGGTTCACCAGTCCCGGCGTCCCGTTGGGGACAGGCTTCAGAGTTTCCGGGTCCCGGATCAGGATCCGGCTGTAGATGGGCACGTGGAAGTGGTGCCGCTCGCAGTCGTTGTAGAAGATCGGGTGCTCCACGGCCCCGTAGAATTCGATGATGTCCCGGTCGTCCAGGCCCAGGACCTTCTTCGCCAGGGCGTAGAACTCGGCCTTGTCCACCTGCTCGGCGTAGAACTGCTTCCAGCCGCCCCCCAGCATGAGCTTGGAGCCCTTGGGGAGCTGGACCTGAACGCCCTGCTCGTCCATGCGCTTCATCAAAAACCAGG
>CAMVKI010000280.1 GCA_947168005.1 uncultured Clostridia bacterium | reverse complement strand
GGCGCGGATCTGAGCGAGGAAGGGAACATGACGGTGGCTGAATGGATCGAGCGGTGGCTCAGGTCCTACGCCGAGCCCGTCCTGCGGGAGAGCACCGTCCGCGGCTACCGCAGCGACGCCAGGCACCATATCATCCCGGCCCTGGGAAAGAATATGCTCCGCTCCGTCACCAAGCGGGACGTGCAGAAGTTCTATAACGCCCTGGGAAGGAAGACCTACCACGCCGCGGACGGAACCGAGCGGCATCTCTCGGAGGTCACGGTCCGCGGCATCCACATGCTGCTCCACGAGATCATGGAGGCGGCGGTGAACGCCAGGCTGATCGTGCAGAACCCCACCGAAGGCGCGGTGATCCCGAAGCTCGACCGGGCTCCCAAGAAGATCCTCAACGAGGAGCAGCTGGAAAAATTCATGGAAGCGATCCGGGCCGAGCCCCTGTGGTACGATTTCTTCTACACAGAGATCACCACCGGCCTTCGCCGGGGCGAGATCTGCGGCCTCAAATGGAGCGACCTCGACGAGACGGCGGGAACGCTGCGGATATGCCGCTCCGTCCATGCGGCTCCCGGCGGCTCGATGGTGGTGGGCGAAACGAAGACCGAGAAGGGGACCCGCACGATCCTGCTCCCCGCCAGTACGCTGCACGTCCTCAAGGAACGGCGGAAGACGGCCATGAGCGAGTGGATCTTCCCCAGTATTCTGGAGCCGGAGAAGCCCGTCGCGCCGGGCTCCGCCTATCAGCGTCTGAAGCTGATCCTCAAGGAAGCGAGGCTGCCGGACATCCGCTTTCACGATTTGCGCCACACCTTCGCCACCCACGCCATGCGCAGCGGCGTGGACGCCAAGACCCTGTCCGGCATCCTCGGCCACGCCAACGCCAGCTTCACGCTGGACACCTACACCCACGTCACCACGGAAATGCACCGGAACGCCGCCGCCATCGTGGGAGACTTTATGACAGAGTTATTCGGAGAGGAGATGAAACCTTGGGAAGAAAACGAAAGCAGGGAGAAGGAACCCTCCGCCTGAGAAAGGACGGACGCTGGGAAGGCCGCGTCGTCACAGGCTATAACGAGAAGGGCATGCCGGTCACGAAGAGCGTCACCTCCGTGTCCAAAGTAGAGTGCCAGAGAAAGCTGGACGAGCTCAAAGCCTCCCTGGGCGTCCTCAACGGCAGAGCGAAGCCGGAGATGCCCTTCGGGGAGTGGGTAGACCTGTGGTATCAGACCTGGTCCAAGCCCGGCCTGCGGATCACGACCCAGCAGGCCTACGAGGACCGCATCTACAAGCACATCATCCCAGGCATCGGGAGCATCCCCCTGTGCAAGCTGACCCAGGGCGATCTCCAGCAGTTCTACGCCGAGCTGAAGCGGAACGGCAGGGTGACCAGGCGGGAGCAGAACGGCCCCGGCCTGTCGGACCGGATGGTGCGCTCCTGCCACGCCACCTGTCGGATGGCCCTGGAGAAGGCAAAGTTCGAAGGGCTGATCCTGAAGAATCCCGCCGCGGGCTGCAAGCTGCCGCCGAAGAAAAAGAAGGAGATGCAGGTGCTCACCGGCGAGGAGATGCAGCGCTTCCTGATCCAGGCAAAGGAGGACGGCTTCTACGAGATGATGCTCCTGGAGCTGGCCACCGGCATGCGCCGGGGCGAGATCTGCGCGCTGCAATGGGACGATCTGAACGTCCGCACCGGAGAGCTCCAGATCCAGCGCCAGGTGATCCACGTGGCCGGAGAGCTCCGGGAATCGTCTCCGAAAACGAAAAACTCGGAGCGCGTCGTCATCCTCCCGCCCGGCGTGGTCAAGGTGCTCAGGGAGCTGCGGGACCGGACAGACTCCCGCTGGATGTTCCCCTCGCCGGTCAAAGAAGACGCCCCGCTGGATCCGCAGAGCGCCTACCGAAAGATGAAAAAAGCCCTGCAGCGGGCAGGGTGCAAGAACCTTCGCTTCCACGATCTGCGCCACACCTTCGCCACCATGGCACTGGAGCACGGCATGGACGTGAAGACCCTCTCCGCCGTCATCGGCCACGTCTCCTCCACCACGACCCTCGACGTCTACAGCCACATCACCGGCGCGATGCAGCTCCAGGCGGCGCAGAATATCGAGCGCGTCATCGGCCACAGCGAGGCGTACGAGCCCCACGAGACCCTGGAGGACCGCCTGCCCACCGACGAGGAAATGGAGGCCACAAGGCCGAAATTCAGCCCGTACACGGGCAAGATCCGCAAGCCCGGCACCGGCGGCCTCTACGAGCTCAACGACCACCTCTACGAGGGCCGCTACTCCCCGACCAACGCCCAGGGCAAGCGCGAGGTCCACACCGTCTACGCCAAAACGAGAGAGGAAGCCGAGGCCCTGCTGGAGCAGATGATCCGCGAGGTCCGCGCCAGGATCGACGCCGAGAAGGCGGCGCTGAAAGCGGAGCAAGCCGAACAGCCGGAAGCCGGAGAAGGGAAAGGCTGAAACCTACGCATTTAGTGCAAAATAATCCGCGAAAAATCAAGGGTTTTCAGCCCTGATTATGAAGGGGTGCGGTCCCTATACCACCTGCAAGGCCGGAGCGGAACTTGTCCGCTTATAGAGCGTCAAAAGCCCAGGAAAAACAAGGGCTTTTCGGCCCTCCTTCCGTGGGTGGGGTATAGGGATACCCCTTGACACCTGTGATATAATAAACTCCGAACAGACAGCCAGCCGCCAGCGCAGAAAGGAGATCCTATGGAAAAATTCATCCCTTATGACAAGCTCTCAAAGAAGAAACAGCGGGAGCTGAACGCAGCTCGCCGCGGGACCTGGACCATCAACCCGGTGACCCGCAAACCGGCAAACCCCAAAGCCTATAACCGCAAAACGGCACGGAACTGGAAGGACGATTCCA
>CAMVKI010000279.1 GCA_947168005.1 uncultured Clostridia bacterium | reverse complement strand
CCTTTGTCGGCTGTCCCAACGTGGGGAAATCCACGGTCTTCAACGCCCTGACGGGACTGCGCCAGCACACGGGCAACTGGACCGGGAAGACCGTGGACCCGGCCCGGGGGCACTGGAGCCTGGAGGGGGAGCGCTACGAGGCCGTGGACCTGCCGGGGATCTATTCCCTGGAGGGCGGCACACCGGAGGAGCGGGTGGCCTCGGACTGGCTGAAGGCAAACGACCCCGACGTGACGGTGGCCGTTCTGGACGCCACGGCCCCGGAGCGGAGCCTGGCCCTGGCTCTGGAGCTCCGCCCCCGCTGCGGGAGGCTGCTCCTCTGCCTGAACCTGAGCGACGAGGCCGAGCGCCTGGGCATCAGGCTGGACGAAGCCGCCCTCGCCGCGGCCTTCGCCGCCCCCGTGGTCCCCACCCGGGGAGACCGGAAATCGAGCTATGAGCGCCTGCGCCGCGCCATCGCGCTCACAGCAAAAACCGCCCCAGCGAACAGGGAAGGGGGACTGTCGCCGCAAGGCGTCGGCGGAGGGGCGGCCCCGACGGAGCAGGAGCTTTCCCGCCTGTCATTGCGAGACCGGTGCGCACACCGGTCGCGGCAATCCGCGTCCCCCGTCTCCGAAAGGAAGACATCCGCTTCCGAGCTCTGCAGCGCCATCCTCATCCATCCGGGCCGTCCCCGCCGGGACTGGGACCGGCTGCTCTTAGGCAGATACAGCGCCTACCCCCTGGTCCTGGCCTTCCTCTTCCTGCTCTTCTGGCTGACGGTCCGCGGGGCGAACTACCCCTCGGCCCTGCTGGAGGCCGCCCTGACCCGGCTGGGGGAGGGCCTGGCCGCGCTGCTGTCCTTTCTGCCCGCCGCCCTCCGCAGCCTGCTCCTGGACGGAATCTACGCCACGGCGGCCAAGGTCGTGGCCGTCATGCTCCCGCCCATGGCGATCTTCTTTCCGCTCTTCTCCCTACTGGAGGACCTGGGGCTCCTGCCCCGGACGGCCCTGCTGCTGGACCGGCCCTTCGCGGCCTGCGGCGCCTGCGGGAGGCAGGGACTCTGCATGTGCATGGGTCTGGGCTGCAACGCCGTGGGGGTCACGGGCTGTCGGATCATCCCCAACGAAAAGGCCCGGCTCGCGGCGATGCTGACCAACGCCCTGACCCCCTGCAACGGGCGCTTTCCCACGCTGATCCTTCTGGCGGGGCTGATGCTGGGCCGAGGCGGGGGCTTGAACGCCCTGGCCGCCGCGGGGCTGCTGACGGGCTGCATGGTCCTCTCCGGGGCGGCGACTCTGCTGAGCACGGCCCTGCTCCGAAGGACGGTCCTGCGGGGGGAGGAGGGGCGCTTCGCCCTGGAGCTGCCGCCCTTCCGCAGGCCCCGGCTGGGCCGGCTTCTGGTCCGCTCCCTGCTGGACCGGACGCTCCGGGTCCTGGGCCGGGCCCTGAGCGTGGCGGCCCCGGCGGGGGCGCTGATCTGGCTGCTGGACCGGATCAGCTTGGACGGCGCGCCGCTGCTGGCGGTCCTGGCCCGGAGCCTGGACCCCTTTGCCGCCCTCCTGGGCCTGAGCGGGACCCTGCTCCTGGCTTTTCTGTTGAGCTTCCCGGCCAACGAGCTGCTGCTGCCCCTGGCGCTGCTGATCTTCCGGGCCGGGACGGAAACCGCCGGTCTCAGCCAGCTTCCGGCCGAAGCCGGCGGCCTGGCGGCCCTCTTCGCCGCCGGAGGCGCGCCGCTGAAAACCGCCCTCTGCGCGGCGATCTTCACCCTCTTCCACTGGCCCTGCTCCACCACGTTCCTGACCCTCCGCCGGGAGACCGGCAGCCTCAGATGGACGGCCCTGGCGATCCTGCTCCCCACCGTCATCGGCTTCGCCCTCTGCGCAGCCGTAAACCTTGCCTTCACCCTGTTCGGATGAAATCGGGATTTGTGGGGGATACTGCGTAGGGCGGCCAGACCCCTGGCCGCCGCGATGACCGCCAGCGTGTCGGCGGCGGCCTGGGGTCAGGCCGCCCTACGCATGAGCCCGACAAATCCGAATTGATCCGAAAAAACCCGCGTCCCGGGTACGGCTTCCTTCCGTACCCGGGACGCGCCTTCTTATTCCCAAATCTCCGCCGTTACAAACAGCCGGTCCTTCCGGCTCCGGCCGCCGATCTCGCTGACCGTCGCCTTGCCGTGGCCCTTCAGGGAGATCACGTCGCCCTCGCTCACCGGGGCGTCGTTTTTCAGGCAGGGGAGGTAGTTCAGACAGGCGGCCCCGGCGGCGATGAGCCTGACGGCCTGGGTCCGGGAGAGACGGAAGCTCTCGCCCAGGACGGCGTCGAAGCGGGGGCTCTGGACCGTGAACCTCACGGCCTTCCGCTTCCGCTCCGGCTCCGGCACCTCGGCCAGGGGAATCACCGCGGCCTTGACGCTGACCCGCCCGGCCTGCTCCAGCCCGGCCAGCTGCTCCGCCACCGAGGGCAGGCAGAAGACCCAGGCGGTCTGGCCGTCGATGCGGATGTCGCCCACCCACTCCCGGCGGACTCCCAGGGCCAGCAGGGCCCCCAGATAGTCCCGGTGCCCCGGCGTACCGTAGTAGGCCTCGATCCGCAGGGCCGCAATGGCCTCGGCGGGGTCGAAGTCCGCCTCCTCCATCCAGTCCGGCAGAAAGAAGGCGGCCCGCCGCTCGCAGTCGGATTTCCCGCCGTGCAGGACCATCCGGCAGCCGGGCAGACGCCTGCAGTACTGCGCCGCCGCCCCCTGCTCCGCCGGGGTCAGGAAAGTCGTATTCGTTACGGTATTCGCCTTTTCACAGCGCCGAAAAAGATCGTCGATGCGTTTCAGCAATGCTTCATGTTCCATGTCGTTTTCATTTAATCAATCGGGATTTACAGAACCGTAGGGGCCGATGCCCACATCGGCCCTTCCTGCTGAA
>CAMVKI010000278.1 GCA_947168005.1 uncultured Clostridia bacterium | reverse complement strand
TTTTGGAAGCGGAGCAGGAAACAAGGAAATAGAAAGCAATAAGAAGTAATAAGTTCCCAGCTTGATCCGGAAACTTATTACTTCTTACTTCTTAATTCTTACTTTCAAGCGATCCGAAACAGCCGTTTTGCGTTTTCCGTCGTGATCTCGCCCATTTCCTCCGGGCTTATGCCCCGCAGCTCCGCCAGCTTGGCCGCCACCAGGGGCACATAGCGGCTGTCGTTGCGCCGACCCCGATGGGGCTCCGGGGCCATGTAGGGACAGTCGGTCTCGATCAGAATCCGGTCCAGGGGGAGCCATTCGGCCACCTCCAGGGCTTTTCTTGCGTTTTTGAAGGTGACGACGCCGGTGAAGCCGATGTACCAGCCCCGCTTCACCAGCTCCTTGGCCTGCTCCAAGGCCCCGGAATAGCAATGGAAGACGCCGGTGACCTCCGGGAACTGGTGGACCAGCTCCATCCCGTCGGCGTGGGCCTCCCGCTCGTGGACGATGACGGGCAGCCCCACTTCCTTCGCCAGCTCCAGCTGGGCCCGGAAGGCGGGAAGCTGGACCTCCCGCGGGGGGTCCTCATAGTGGTAGTCCAGGCCGATTTCTCCGATGGCCTTTACCCGCTCGTCAGCGCAGAGCTTCCTGTAAAGTTCCAGGAGCTTGTCGTCCACCTGCTCCGCGTCGTCCGGGTGGGAGCCCACGGCGGCGTAGACAAAGGGGTATTTGTGGGCCAGGTCGATGCTCTGGAGGCTGCTTTTCAGATCGCAGCCGATGTTCATAATCATGCAGACCCCGTAGTTTTTCAGGTCTTCAAAAATGGCTTCCCGGTCTTCGTCAAAGCGCCGGTCGTCCAGGTGTGCGTGAGAGTCAAAGTACATGTGCAGATGCTTCCTCCTCGGTAGCGGCGCACACTGTGCGCCATTTGATTCCTTGATCGGATAAATAATGGTTTACATAATTCAAAACCCGCTTCTTGTCCGCGCTCCACAGGGGGGCCAGCAGGTCTTTTTTTGGCCCGTCTCCCGTGAGTCGGTGGATCACCATATCCTCCGGCAGCACGGCCAGACAGCGGCCCAGGAGCCGGGCGTAGTCCTCCAGGGAGAGGACCGGGACCTGCCCCGCCCGCCAGAGCGCCGCCAGATCCGTCCCCTCCAGCACGTGGAGGAGCTGGAGCTTGATCCCCTTGGCCCCGCTGCGGCCCACGTAGTCCACGGTCTGGACCGTCATCTCCTCCGTCTCTCCCGGGAGCCCCAGGATCACGTGGACGACGGTGTGCAGGCCCAGCGCAGCCAGGCGCTCCACAGCCCGGTCAAAGTCGGAGAGGGGATAGCCCCGCCGAATGAATTCCGCTGTGGCGGGATGGATGCTTTGCAGGCCCAGCTCCACGATGACGGGCTTGACCCGATCCAGCCGGGCCAGCAGGGCCAGGACCTCCTCCGGCAGACAGTCGGGCCGGGTGGCAACGGACAGGGCGCAGACCTCCGGGTGAGAGATCGCCTCGGTGAACAGCGCCTCCAGGCAGGGGAGCGGCGCGTAGGTGTTGGTGAAGCTCTGGAAGTAGGCGATGTATTTTCCGTTCCGGATTTTGGCGGAGACCCGATTCTTGGCCGCCTCGATCTGCTCCGTCACGGAGCGGCCCCGCCCCTCGGCGAAGTCCCCGCTGCCCGCGCCGGAGCAGAAGATACAGCCCCGGTCCCCCTTGGTCCCGTCCCGGTTCGGGCAAGTCATGCCCCCGTCCAGGGCCAGCTTGTAGACCTTGCAGCCGAAGCGCTGCCGATAGTATTCGTTTGCGCTGAGCATCAGGCGTCTGCTTCCGTGAGCCGGTTGGCGATGGCGGCAAACTGCTCGATGGTCAGCGCCTCTCCGCGAACGCTGGGGGAGAGGCCGCAGGCGCTCAGCACTTCGATGATCCGCTCCTTGCCGAGGGCGGGGAAGCCCGCCGCCAGGGCGTTGGAGAGAGTCTTGCGCCGCTGGGCGAAGGCGGCCCGGACAACCCGGAAGAAGAGGGCCTCGTCGGCCACGGGGCAGGGGGGCTCTCGGCGGGTTTTCAGGGTAATGACCGTGGAGGTCACCTTGGGCCGGGGCAGGAAGCAGTCCGGCGGCACGTCGAAGCGGATCCGGGGCTCGGCGTACCAGTGACAGAAGACGGTGAAGGCGCTGCCCTCGCCGGTCCCGGGAGCGGCGCAGATCCGCTGGGCCACCTCCTTCTGAATCATCACGGTCACGGAGTCGAAGGCCCGGCTCTCCAGGAGCTTCGTCAGAATGGGCGAGGTGATATAGTAGGGGAGATTGGCACAGGCCATGGGCCGCAGGCCGGGGAAGGCTTCACTGACCAGAGCGCTCAGGTCCAGGTCCATTACGTCGGCAAAGCGCAGCTCCAGATTGTCAAAGTGCCCCACGGTTTTCTTCAGAATGGGCTTGAGGCGCTGGTCCAGCTCCACCGCCAGGACCCTCCCGGCTCGCAGGCAGAGCTGCTCCGTCAGAGGCCCGATGCCGGGGCCGACCTCCAGGACGCCGGCCTCCCGGTCTACCCCCGCCTCCTCCGCGATCCGCTGGGGCACCCAGGCCGCGGTCAGAAAATTCTGCCCCTTGGCCTTGGAGAAGTGAAAGCCGTTGGCCTCCAGCAGCTCCCGCATTTCCCGGGCGTTGGTCAGATCCATAACGATCCCTCCCCAAATCTTGTTTCTGCCGGTATTGTACCCTATTTTTTGGCAAAAGGGAATACCCATTTCCCGTTTTGATATAAATTTTCGCGGATGTCCCCTTGCCAAACGGCCGGGGAGATGGTATAATTGCCTTGCCCTTATGGGGGACAAACAACAGGAGGACGAAACCATGAAGTATGTCTGCAACGTCTGCGGCTGGGTCTACGACGAGGACGAGACCGGCGTGAAGTGGGAAGACCTTCCCGAGGATTTCGCCTGCGAGCTCTGCGG
>CAMVKI010000277.1 GCA_947168005.1 uncultured Clostridia bacterium | reverse complement strand
CTATTCCCTCGCAGGGGTGGCGCACACTGTGCGCCGCTACGGGCTCGGTTGCCTGGGCGTAGGCCCGCTGGGCGGGGGCGCCCCAGAGGAGGAAGGCGATGGGCTGGGGGAGGCGGGAGACGGCGGCGATGATTTCCCGGGTGAAGGCCTGCCAGCCCAGGTTTTTGTGGCTGTTGGCCCGGCCCGCCGCTACGGTCAGGACCGTGTTCAGCAGGAGCACGCCCTGCGCGGCCCAGGGGCGCAGGTCCCCGGTCTCCGGGGCCGGGCAGCCCAGGTCGGCTTCCAGCTCCTTGTAGATGTTTCGGAGGGAGGGGGGCAGCTTCACGCCGGGGCGGACCGAGAAGGCCAGGCCCATGGCCTGGTCCGGCTCGTGGTAGGGGTCCTGCCCCAGAATCACGACCCGGACCCGCTCCGGGGGCGTCAGCGCCAGTGCGGCGAACCAGTCCTCCCGGGGAGGATAGACGGTCTCCAGTTGGGCCGCGGCCTCTGCCGCCGCCAGGGTGCGGCGGTGGGGGTCCCTGTTCAGAGGATGGTCCAGGAGGGCATCCCAGGCGGAGGGAAGGGACGAGGGACGGGGGTCAGGTGACAAGGGACAAGTGACAGGTGACAGGTGACAAGTGACAGGTGACAGGTGATTGTTGCCTGTTGCCTTATTGACGGCGGGGGCGACGGATTCTTCACTGCGAAGCGAAGCAAGTCCTTCCGGGCGCTCAGAATGGCAGGCGGGGAGGGCCGGTTCCGCGGGCGGGCGGCCAATGGCCGCCCCTACGGAGGGAATGCTCATTTCATGCTCTCCGCGAGGACGGCGGCGAGCTCGTCCTCCTTCAGGCCGTCCTTTTCGAGCATCTTCCGCATGACGTCGATGTCCGCGGTGATGTCCACCACGTCGTCGGCGAAGAGCTTGTCCAGCTGCTTTTCGTAGCCGTCGGCCAGCTCGTCCAGGGCGTGGTTGATCTTCTGCTTGGCCTCCCGGATGGCGGCGGTCTCGATGCCCTGGGCCTCCAGGCGGGCGTAGCTTTCCAGGGCCTTCAGGGTGGTGGGCAGGTAGTAGTTCATGAAGTTGTAGAGCTGGGGCTCCTTCTCGGGGCGCTGCTCTAAGATGGCGAAAATCTTTTTGGTCAGATCCTCGATCCGGTCGATCTTCCGGCTGACCTCCACGTCGGCAATCAGGTCGTTGTCGGCCCGGATCTGCCGCAGGATGCGGTCGTTCCGGGAGATGGCCTCCTCGGTCTTTTCCGTGGGGGCGGCGGCCTGGGTCTCGGTGTACTCGGTCATCATCAGCCGGTAGGTTTTCAGGTCCAGCCAGGCGGGCCGGAGGATGCCCCGGGAGATCATCTCCCGCAGGTCCTTGATGACCTTGTGGTAGTCGATGCCCATAACGTCGGCCAGATAGTGGATGGGGACGGCCTCCTTGTCGCCGATGAGCTTCAGATAGTTCTCAAAGCGGGCGGCCTTCTTCTTGCGCATGCGGCCGAAAATGGCCGTGACCAGACCGCCGGCAGCCACGCTCAGCCAGAGCATGGGGAAGAACACGTTCGGGAAGGAGACGCCCTCCAGCAGCAGCTTCACGCCGCCGCTCATGGCGCCCAGGACGCCCAGGGCCGCGGCGATGGCGCCCAGGGCCGTGATGAGCCCGCCGTTGGTGGGCATGCCGTTGACCCGCTTCTTCTGCTCCGGGACCTCGGCCACGGGCTGATTGACCGGGCCCTTCAGGTTGGAGAGCTCGTCGATGGACTTTTTGAGGTCCACGCTGCCGCCGATGTTGGGCAGGATGTCCAGCTTGTTGGCGATGAAGACGCCCACGCCCGCAGGCGGCGCGATAATGAAGAGGATAAAGGCGATGAGGTTCCACCGCCGTCTGCTCCGGGCCTGCCGTTCCTTTGCTTCTCTATAATCCATGGATGTTCCTCCATTCTGTACAATCGGGGCTCCCATTGAGCCATCATATATTCTATCGCAAAAACCGCTGTCTGTAAAGCGTTTGTTGCGCATTTTGCCTGTAAAATTTCTGTTTCCTCATTGACAAGCCGGGGGAATCGTGGTAAAGTGTTTACACTTTCTGAAGGCATCATCTTTTCTGATATATGGAGGTATTTTCAACATGACCAATCAACCCCTGATCGGCGCTGTTCTCATCGGCCAGTCCGGCGGCCCCTCCGCCGTGATCAACGCTTCCACCTACGGCGTCATCAAGACGGCCCTGGAGAGCAAATACATCACGAAGGTCTACGGCGCCAACCACGGCATCAAGGGCGTCCTGGGCGACCGCCTCTTCATCATGAACGAGGAGGATCCCAACGAGCTGGCAAAGATGCTCTACACCCCGGCCTCCGTGCTGGGCTCCTGCCGCTACAAGCTCGCGGACCCCGACGTGGACGACAGCGATTTCAAGCGCATCCTGGAGATCTTCCGCAAGTACAACATCCGCTACTTCTTCTACAACGGCGGCAACGACTCTATGGACACCTGCAACAAGATCAGCCGCTTCTTTGCCCGGAACGACTATGAGTGCCGCATCATCGGCGTGCCCAAGACCATCGACAACGACCTGGCCGGCACCGACCACTGCCCCGGCTTCGGCTCCGCCGCCAAGTACATCGCCACCTCCATGATGGAGGTCAACCGGGACACCAAGGTCTATGACGTGGGCATGATCACCATCATCGAGTGCATGGGCCGCCACGCCGGCTGGCTCACCGCCGCCTCCGCCCTGGCCAACCTCAAGGGCGAGGGTCCCGATCTGATCTACCTCCCCGAGGTGGACTTCGACATGGACCAGTTCATCGCCGACGTCAAGCGGGTCTACGAGGAGAAGCACGACGTGCTCATCGCCGTCTCCGAGGGCATCCACTACGCCGACGGCTCCTTCGTCTCCGAGGCCAAGACCTCCGGCACCGACGGCTTCGGCCACGCCCAGCTGGGCGG
>CAMVKI010000276.1 GCA_947168005.1 uncultured Clostridia bacterium | reverse complement strand
AAACCGAGGTGCCAGTTCCATGACCTTCAGCTCCCTGACCTTTTTGTTCGTGTTCTTTCCGGTCACCTTTCTTCTCTACGCGCTGATCCGGAACCACACCGCCCGCAATATCATCCTCGCGGCCGCCAGCCTGGTGTTCTACGCCTTCGGCGAGCCGGTGGCGGTGATGATCATGCTGATCTCCATCGTCCTCAACTATCTCTTCGGCCGGGGCGCCGCGGGGACGAAGTGGGACAAGCCGGCGGTGGTCCTGGCCGTCGTTCTGAACATCGGCCTGCTCTTCGCCTACAAGTACACCGGCTTCTTCACGGAGATCCTCAACGCCGTCTTCCGGCTGTCCATCCCCGTGCCCCAGATCCGCCTGCCCATCGGCATCTCCTTCTTCACCTTCCAGGGCCTGAGCTACGTCATCGACGTCTACCGGGACAAGAAGAACGTGCAGAAGAACCTCTTCTCGGTCCTGCTGTACATCTCCTTCTTCCCCCAGCTCATCGCCGGCCCCATCGTGCGCTACTCCGACATCGCCGCCCAGATCCAGGAGCGGGAATTCAGCTTCGACCGGATCAGCCGGGGCGTGTGCCGTTTCCTCTTCGGTCTGGCGAAGAAGGTCCTGCTGGCGAACCAGATGGGCCTGCTGGCCGACAAGGTCTTCTCCTTCGGCGGCGGCCAGCTCTCCACCGGCACGGCCTGGATCGGCGCGGTCTGCTATACGCTCCAGATCTTCTTTGACTTCTGCGGCTACAGCGACATGGCCATCGGCCTGGGCTGCGTCTTCGGCTTCGACTTCAAGGAGAACTTCAACTATCCCTTTATCTCCGGCAGCATCCAGGAGTTCTGGCGGCGCTGGCACATCTCCCTGTCCACCTGGTTCAAGGAGTACGTCTACATCCCCCTGGGCGGCAACCGCAAGGGCCGGACCCGCACCACCCTCAACAAGTGGATCGTCTTCTTCCTGACCGGGCTCTGGCACGGAGCCAGCTTCACCTTCATCCTCTGGGGCCTCTGGCACGGCCTCTGGCAGATGCTGGAGACCTATCAGATCGTGCCCACCAAGAAGAAGTGGTTCAAGCCCATCGGCCACGTCTACACGATGCTCGTCGTGATCCTGGGCTTCGTCCTCTTCCGGGCGGATACCCTGGCCCAGGGCTTCGGCGTCATCGGCGCCATGTTCTGGCCCACGGCGGGGACCCCGGCGGTCACCCGCGAGATCCTGTCTCTGTTGAGTCCCCTCTTCTTCCTGAGCTTCGGCTTCTCCCTGCTGCTGTCCACGCCGATTTTCCGCGTTTTCCGCCAAAAGGCGGAACAAACGGGAAAGATCGCCGTCTACAACTACGCGGCCTGCGGGGGCTCCCTGGTCCTGTTTGCGCTGTCGGTCCTCACCCTGGTGTCCAGCAGCTATAACCCCTTCATCTATTTCCGCTTCTGAGAGGAGGTCGTGCATCATGAAAAAAGGCTTCAAGATCGTCTACGTAATCCTCTTCTTCGTCCTGCTCTGCGTGCCCATGCTGCTGATGCCCTTCTTTAAGAACGACGCCAGCCTGGAGAAGCGGGCTCTGGCAAAGTTCCCCGCCTATCTCACCGAGGGGCGGCTGAACCTGAACTTCTCCGACGAGTTTGAGTCCTGGGTCAGCGACAGTCTGCCCCTCCGGGCCCAGCTCCTCACCGCCTCCAACACCCTCAAGGGCGAGCTGCTCCACACCGCGAGCTCCAACGTCATCGACGGGAAGGACGGCTGGCTCTTCTACAACACCGAGAGCGCGGACTTCCTGGACACCAACGCCCTGACGGACCGGCAGATCCGGTCCATGGCCGTGACCCTCTCCCTGATCGAGGAGGACGTGAACGCCCGGGGCGGACGCTTCACCTTCGTCCCCGCCCCCAACAAGTCCTCGGTCTACGGGGAGATGATGCCCGCCTGCTTCCGGGCCGCCCCGGAAAACAACCTGACCCGGCTCACGGCGGAGCTCAAAGCCGCCGGGGTCAGCTTCACCGACCTGCGGCAGGTCCTGCTGGAGCAGAAGGCCTCCGGAGCCGCCCCCGACGTACCGCTCTACCACCGCCGGGACTCCCACTGGAACTACCGGGGCGCCCTGGTCGGCTATAACGCCATTCTCGACAGCCTGGGCAGGGAGCACGAGACCTGGGCCGACGCGCCCTATACCGTGGAAAAGACCTGGCGCGGCGACCTGGACAAGCTCCTCCTCCCCGCCGGCGGCGTTCCGGACGAGCAGGTGGTCTGGCAGATCGACCACGCCCGCTTCCGCTTCACCCAGCCCATGGGCGTCCGGGATCACGAGGCCCAGCTCGAAAACTTCATGAGCGACAAGGAGGACCGGGACGATCTCTTCACCGTGAAGAACCTGGACCGGAAGGACGGCAGCGCGGTCTACGTGGTCCGCGACTCCTTCGGCCGGGCCCTGCTGCCCTTTATCATCGACTGCTGGGAGAGCTCCACCTTCAAGCGCACGGACTGCCCCGACGTCGCCACCCTGAAGCAGGGGACGGACCTGATCTATGAGATCGCCGAGCGCAATCTCTCCCGGGTCATCTCCACGGCCCCCTTCCTCTACGCCCCGGTCCGGGAGAACCGCTCCGTCGAGGGGCTTGCCGACGGCGGCGCCGTCGATGGAAAATACGAGCGCACCGGCTACGGCATCCGGCTCTACGGCGCTCTGCCCGAGGAGCTGCCCTGCGGCGACTGCCGGGTCTGGCTCCGGCTGGAGCAGGCGGGCAGGGTCCTGACCGTGGAGGCCTTCCCCATCTATGAGGCCAAGCTCCTGGAGGGCGAGGGCAGCAACGGCTACTCCGCCATTCTCTCCAAGGACCTGGATCTCACCGGGACCTGGACCGTGACCGCCATTGCGGAAAACATTCAGTTCAACTGCGGCACTTTTACCGCTGAATAATTACATCAAGGAGGAAACCAAAATGAAATTCACAAAAATCCTTTCTCTGCTG
>CAMVKI010000275.1 GCA_947168005.1 uncultured Clostridia bacterium | reverse complement strand
AGAAGCTGAACTTCATGGGCAACGAATTTGCCCAGTTCATCGAGTGGAACGAGAATCAGGGCCTCGACTGGATGCTCCTCGAATACGAGAGCCACCGCCAGATGCACGATTTTGTCCGGGACCTCAACCGTCTCTACCGCGAGACCCCCGCCTTCTGGGAGAACGACCAGAACTGGGAGGGCTTCCGCTGGGTCTCCTGCGACGACCGGGACAATTCCGTCATCTCCTTCCGCCGCATTGACGACGAGGGCCGGGAGATCATGGGCATCTGCAACTTCTGCCCCGTCCGCCGGGAGCACTACCGTCTGGGCCTTTCCAAGCCCGGCGCCTGGAAGCTGGCCCTCAACTCCGACGCCAAGGAATACGGCGGCTGGGGCACGGAGCTGCCCAACGTGGTGGCCGAGGAGAGCCCCTGGGGCGAGCTGCAATACTCCGCGGAGTTCACCCTGCCCCCCCTGTCCGTCCTGTATTACGTGCCCGAAGAAGTAGAGCCGAAGAAAGAAGCGCCCAAGGAAGAACAGCCGGCGGAGGAAAAGCCCAAGGAAGAAAAGCCGAAGGCGGAGAAGCCGAAGGAAGAGAAGCCCGCCCCGAAAAAATCCAGGGCAAAAAAGACCGTAAAGGCAGAATAATTCCCAACCCCGCACTGCAATTCCCCCTTCATCCAACGTATCAGCAGCCATTCCCGGCGTTCCGCTGCGCGGAAGCGCACGAAAGGAACATCACGCGGGGAGCGATGCCCGCATCACTCCGACGTTCCGCTGCACGGACGCGAATGAAAGGAGGAAAACCATGAAAAAATCAATCTCCATACTTCTCGCCGCCCTGCTTCTGTTCTCTCTCGTCCTGTCCGTTCCCAGCGCCTATGCCGAAGGCCTCCCCTTCACCGACGTCAAGGAGGGAAGGTGGTACTATGACGCGGTCAGCTGGGCCTACGAGAACGAATACGTCAGCGGCGTCACTCCCACGACCTTCGAGCCGAACAAGGTTTGCTCCCGCGCGGAGTTTGTGATGATTCTCTGGGGCATCGCGGGCAAGCCCGAGCCCACCATCGAGAATCCCTTCTCCGACGTCCGGGAGGGCAAATGGTACTACAGCGCCGTTTTATGGGCGAAGGAAACCGGCCTCACCGACGGCAAGACGCCCACAACCTTTGCGCCGAACGATACCTGCACCCGCGCCGAGGCCGTATTCTTCATCTGGAAGTACTTTGGCAGCGAGATCGTGGAGCCGGAGGTCTCGTTCAAGGACGTCCGGACCGGCGCCTACTACTACAACGCCGTAAACTGGGCCTTCAGCAACGGCGTCACCTCCGGCATGGACCTGGACCTCTTCTCCCCGAAGACCAACGTCACCCGCGCCATGGTGGTCACCTTCCTGTACCGCCAGAAGCACGTCCTCGACGGCGGCCGGCACGAATTTTCGCTGATCGAGGTCCTGCCCGAAACCTGCACCCAGGGCGCCTCCGAGACCTACGCCTGCGTTTGCGGCAACAAAAAAACGATCTTTACCAGCGAGCCTCTGGGCCACGATTTCTGCAAGGCGGAGCTGATTGCCGACGCCACCGCCAACACGCCGACGATCTATCAGCTCGTCTGTATCCGCTGCGGGGAGCATGACGGCAACGGGAACCGCAGTCTCGGCAAGCCGATCTTCGGTCCCCCGGTCTTCCATTCCAACTACAGATCCCACCAATGGACGCAGCAGGAGCTGGTCAACGGCATCCAATTCAGCTCCTCCGACGGCGCCACAGCCACCATCCGCCGGAAATGGTTTGCCAACGCCTGGTGTTATATCGCCGAGATGGTGCTTCCGGAGGGCGCCTACTCGCACCTCAGCGGGACCAATATCGTGAAGATGTTCGGTTCCAACAACAACCAAAAGTATATTTCGGCCTACAACCTCATGAGCTCCAACAGCGAACCCTATCAATCGGCAGTCAGGGACGCGCAGATTCTTTTCAACGGAGATACGCAGCTCTTCACCAACAGGCAAACCCTGCGGGCCGGTAATGTCTATCTCGGCAAAAACTCCAACGAAAACGCGGGCTGGGACGTCACCTTCTGGAACCCGACCAACGGCAGCTACGGCGCAGTCCGCGATCTTCTTCCAACCATCCGCGACACCAAGTTTTCCACGCTGATCCCCCTGGGCATTACGGATATTTTCTGCTTCCGCATCGCCACGCTGAAGAATGGCCGGATGGACATGGACGAATTCTACAGCGAAGCGGATTACGATCCCCATTCCTATGAGATCAAGCAGGACGACCACGCAGAGGGAACGCACGCCAGAAGACAGTGCACCATGATGGGCTTCAAAAAAGAAGGAGACACCGTCCACGTCTACTTCGTCGTCGCCGACGGCAACTGCGTGACCAACCACGACGCCACAAAGCCCAATGAATGGTCGAACGACTTCGCTTCCTACGGCAACAGCAAGCGGGAGATGATGATTCTGCTGTCAACCCTGGGGGCCGACTACGCCATGAACATGGACGGCGGCCACAGCGCAGCCATGATCATCCGCCGCAACGGCGTCGTCGAGCAGATCAGCGCGACGGACCGCGACTCAATCAAAATCAACGGTGTGACTTATTCCGCGGTAGAGGCCAGAAAACTCTGGGACTTTATCTACTTCAAATAAGCAATCCAAATACAATTATCATAAAAGGAGACCCGAATACCATGAATTTCCAAAAAAAGCGTTGTGTCGCCATGCTGCTGGCAGGAGGCCAGGGCACCCGTCTGTACGTCTTGACGGAGAATACCGCCAAGCCGGCAGTCCCCTTCGGCGGTAAGTACCGCATCATTGACTTCCCCCTGTCCAACTGCGTCAACTCCGGCATCGACACCGTGGGCATTCTGACCCAGTATCAGCCCCTGGAGCTCAACGAGTACATCGGCAACGGTCAGCCCTGGGGTCTGAACCGTTCCCACGGCGGCGTCCAGGTCCTGCCCCCCTATG
>CAMVKI010000274.1 GCA_947168005.1 uncultured Clostridia bacterium | reverse complement strand
GCTTCGGCGCCTGCGGCGAGGGCTGGTTCCGCTTCTCCTGCTTCAGCACCCCCGAGGACACCGCCGAGGCCGCGGAGCGGATCGGCGCCCTGCTCGGATAAGAACGGACATGCAATAAATGAGGCAGGAATAAAGGGCCGATGTGGGCATCGGCCCCTACGGGATATGGATGGAGGGCCGATGTGGGCATCGGCCCCTACGGGCGGGCCGGGGAACCCGGCCCCTACGGTGTGCTATGAATGATGAATCTTTGATTTTGATCCGCGGGGCCGGGGATCTGGCCTCGGGGATCGCCCTGCGGATCCGGCGGGCCGGGTTCCGGGTTGTCATGACCGAGACCGCCCGGCCCACCACGATCCGGCGGACCGTGGCCTTCTCCCAGGCCGTCTTCGACGGAGAGACCGTCGTGGAGGATGTAACCGCCCGGCTGGCGGCGGGGCCGGAGGAAGCTCTGGCCCTGTTGGAGCGGGGCGTCCTGCCCGTGCTGGTGGACCCGGACTGCCGCTGCCGGGAGGCCCTGCGGCCCGACGTCCTGGTGGACGCGATCCTGGCAAAGCGGAACTTAGGGACCCGGATCACCGACGCCCCGGTGGTGATCGGCGTGGGCCCCGGCTTCACCGCGGGCCTGGACTGTCACGCCGCCGTGGAGACCATGCGGGGCCACACCCTGGGCCGGGTGCTCTACGAGGGCTCTCCCCTGCCGAACACCAACGTTCCGGGGCTCATCGGCGGCTTCGCCGGGGAGCGGGTCCTGCGGGCCCCCGCCGACGGGATTTTCCGCCCCGCCCTGCGCATCGGCGATCGGGTCCGGGCCGGAGACGTGGCCGGCTGGGTGGGCGACGCGCCCATGCGCTGCACCCTGGACGGGGTCCTGCGGGGCCTGCTGGCCGAGGGCATCCCCGTCCACCGGGGCATGAAGGCCGGCGACGTGGACCCCCGGAACGAGCCCGCCTACTGCCAAACCGCCTCGGACAAGGCCCTTGCCATCGGCGGCGGGGTGCTCGAAGCAGCCTTGGGGCTGCTTCGGAAGTTATGATTGCCCTGCGGGCAAGTTATGATTTGCCTGACGGCAAAGTTAAGATTGCGGCTGACGCCGCAAGTTATGATGCCTGCGGCAGTTATAGGTCGTAGGGGCCGGCGCCCACGACGGCCCGAAGGTATCGAAACGAAACTGAAAACGAATAACGGAGAAACGAAAAACTATGGTATTTTTCAATTCTCCGGATTGAAAAATGAATTCAAATCGTCGCGAAGCGACACCTCAGTTGTTTGTTGTTCGTTTTGCGTTTTTCGTTACAGCCCGCCCGGGGCGTCGAGGGCGCCGCCCCCTACGGCAAAAATTTGTGCAGCAATCATAACTTCCGCGAAGCGGAATCATAACTTGTGCGAAGCACAATCATACCTTGCGAAGCAATCAAAACTTTCGGCGCAAGCCGAAATCTTAACTCTCACAGGAGGTCCTATGGAAAACGACATCAAACTGACGAAGCTCGCCTCCTGCGCCGGCTGCGGGGCCAAGGTGGGGGCCGGGGTGCTGGCCCAGCTTTTGGGGGACCTGCGGGTGCGCCGGGACCCGAATCTGCTGGTGGGCTTCGACAAGAGCGACGACGCCAGCGTCTACAAGGTCTCCCAGGACCTGGCCCTGGTCCAGACCGTGGACTTCTTTCCGCCCATCGCCGACGATCCCTACACCTTCGGCGCCATCGCCGCCACCAACGCCCTTTCGGACGTCTACGCCATGGGCGGCGAGCCGAGGCTGGCTCTGAACGTCATGGCGGTGCCCAAGGATTTGCCCGGGGAGGCGGTCCACGAGATCCTGCGGGGCGGCTACGAGAAGTGCTACGAGGCCGGTGTCCTCATCACCGGCGGCCACAGCATCCTGGACCCGGAGCCCAAGTACGGCCTGGCCGTGACGGGCTTCGTCCACCCGGAGAAGGTGCTGACCAACAGCGGCGCCCGGCCCGGGGACGTGCTGCTCCTCACCAAGCCCCTGGGCATCGGGGTCCTGACCACGGCCAACAAGGCCGGACTGGCGGACCGCGAGACCATGGCCTGTGCGGAACAGCTCATGACCACCCTGAACAAGGCCGCCCGGGACGCGATGGTGAAGTACCGGGTCCACGCCTGCACCGACGTGACGGGCTTCGGCCTCATGGGCCACGGCACCGAAATGGCCCAGGGCAGCGGCGTGGAGCTCCACATCGACACGGCGGGGATTCGCTTCATCTCCGCGGCCCTGGACTTCGCCCGGATGGGCGTTCTGCCCGAGGGCATGTACCGCAACCGGAGCTTCGCCGAGGCCTGGGTGGAGCCCGGCGCGGTCCCCCTGGAGATCCAGGATCTGCTCTACGATCCCCAGACCTCCGGCGGTCTGCTCATCGCCGTGGACCCCGCCGATGCGGAGGCCCTGCTGGCGGAGCTGACCGGCGCCGTCCCCGCCGCCCAGCGGATCGGCGCCGTGGCGGAATACCGCGGCGGGAAACGGATTTTCCTGTCGTAGCGGCGCACAGTGTGCGCCACGGGAACGGGTGCGTATTGCGGGCGGCCAATGGCCGCCCCTACGGAGGAAGCGCGATGAAAAACAATCTGCACGTTGGCCTGACGGTCCGGCTGTTTACCGACCAAAAATGCTTTGGTCCCGGGGTGGCGGAGCTGCTGCGACAGGTGGATGAGACCGGCTCTCTCCGGGCGGCTGCCGCCTCCATGGAGATGGCCTACTCCAAGGCCTGGCGCATCGTCAAAACCGCCGAGGACTGTCTGGAGCTCCGCCTGCTGGACACCGCCACCGGCGGCAAGCGCGGCGGCGGCGCATCCCTGACCCCGGAGGCCCGCCGCCTTCTGGAGGCCTACGACGCCCTCTGCCGGGACGTGAAAGCCTACGCGGCGGAGCGCTTCACGGCGGCCTTCGCCTTCTACGACGCCCTCCCGTAGGGAGCGATGCCCTCATCGCTCCTGTCATTGCCTCCGGCAATGACGCCG
>CAMVKI010000273.1 GCA_947168005.1 uncultured Clostridia bacterium | reverse complement strand
TCCCACGAGCTGCGCACGCCCCTGACCTCCATCCGCGGCAACGCGGAGGGCATCGTCTACGGGGTCATCGAGCCCCAGAGGGCGGGCCGGGTCATCCTCTCCGAGTCCGACAAACTCACGGGCATGGTGGAGGATATTCTGTACCTGTCCCGCATGGGCCGGGGCAGGCCGGAGGGCGAGCTGGAGCCCATCGACCTGCGGGAGCTGCTGTCCCTCTGCGTCTCCGAGCAGCACACGGAGGCGGAGAAGAAGGGCCTGTCCTTCGCCTTCGACTTTGACGAAGCCCCGGTCCTGCTGTCGATCCGGGAGCAGGACGCCCAGCGGCTCTTCGGCAATCTGATCTCCAACGCGGTGCGCTACGCGAAGCAGGAGATCCGGCTGTACTGCCGGAGCGAGGGCGGAAACGCCGTCGTGCGGGTGGCCGACGACGGCCCCGGCATCTCGGCGGAGGACCTGCCCCACGTCTTCGAGCGCTTTTATAAAGGAAAGGACGGCAAGCACGGCATCGGCCTGGCCATCGCCCAGTCTGTCGCGGAGGCCTACCGCGGGACTCTGCGCGTCCGGAACGAAAACGGCGCGGTCTTCGAGGCCATCTTCCCCCTCCAATCTCGCCCGTAGGGGCCGATGCCCACATCGGCCCTGCCCCTCTCGCCCGTAGGGGCCGATGCCCACATCGGCCCTGTCCGCTGCCGGAATTTCGTAAATTCTTCGTATTTTCTGCTCGTGTTTTTCGGAGATTTCTTCGCCTCTTCGTGCTACAATGACGCCAGAAACCAAACATGAATGGAGGCAAACATTATGAAAGCTCTGAAACACAAATCATCCATCCTTCTCGCGCTGGTCCTGATCCTTTCCCTGCTCCTGACCGCCTGCGGCACAGCGGCAAGCCAGACGGCAGCGGACGCCGGGACCGCGGTCCAGACCCTCAGCGCCGAGAACGCGGTCAGCGCCGCAAACGTCTCCCAGGTCTCAGCGGACAGCGCCGCAAGCGCCGACGCCTACAGCGAGGCCTTCTCCAACCGGGACCTCTCCGGGGAATATGACGCCGACGAGGCCGTGACAATCAGCTTGAACGGGACGAGCGCCGCCGCCTCCTCCGAGGCCGTGCAGATCAGCGGCGGCACCGTGACCATCAGCGCCGCGGGCACCTACATCCTCTCCGGCACCCTGGACGACGGTACCGTCATTGTGGACGCCACAAAGGACGACAAGGTCCAGCTGGTGCTGAACGGCGTCAGCATCCAGTCCTCCGACTATGCGGCCATCTACGTCAAGCAGGCGGATAAGGTCTTCGTCACCCTGGCGGAGGGCACGGTGAATACCCTGGTCAACGGCGGCAGCTTCGTCCAGCAGGACGAGAACGACGTGGACGCGGTGGTCTTCGCCAAGGACGACATCACCTTCAACGGCAACGGCACCCTGCGGATCAGCTCCCCCGCCGGCAGCGGCATCGTCGGCAAGGACGAGCTGACCATCACCGCCGGCGTCTATGAGATCGCGGCGGACAAGCACGCCATCCGCGCCAAGGACAGCCTGGCCATCGCCGACGGCAGCTTCACGCTCTATGCCACGGAGGACGGCCTGCACGCCGAGAACAGCGACGACGAGAGCCTGGGCAGCATCTACATCGCCGGCGGCAGCTTCGCGATTCAGGCGGGCGACGACGCGATCCACGCCATCACCCTGCTGCGGATCGACGGCGGCAGCTTCCAGATCGCCGGAGCCGAGGGCCTGGAGGCCACCTACATCCAGATCAACGGCGGCGACATCCAGATCAGCGCCACAGACGACGGGGTCAACGCGGCCCGCAAGTCCTCCCTCTACACCCCGACCTTCGAGATGAACGACGGGACCCTGACCGTCGTCATGGGGGCCGGCGACACCGACGGCATCGACTCCAACGGCAACATCGTCGTCAACGGCGGCACCATCAACGTAACCGCCCAGTCCAGCTTCGACTGCGACGGCAGCGCCCAGTACAACGGCGGCACCATCATCGTCAACGGCCAGCAGGTCGATTCCATTCCGAACCAGATGATGGGCGGCGGCATGGGCGGCTTCGGCGGCATGGGCGGCGGCATGGGCGGCGGCGGAAGACGCAGATAGCCGACACACGCAAACAACATAAGGAAACACACCGCAGGCGTTCAGAGACCGATCTGAACGCCTGCGGCGTCTTTTGTCAAAAAAGCGACGCAAGCGCCGCAGGATTACTGAAATTGCCCCGAAAACGCTTGTGTTTCCTGTGAATATATGCTATAATACTTGGTATATAATGGATAATAGTGCGAATATGCGCTTTTTTTGCGTTACCGGCATAGAAAAACAGAGAAAGAGGGGATTTCCCATGCGTCTGGTGCCCGGATTTCAGCTTCGCCTGATCGGGAATGAATATCTGGCGGTTCCCTCCGGCGCCGCCGCCTCCCGCTTCAACGGGCTGATGATGCTCAACGAGACCGGGGCCTTCCTGCTCCGCTCCATGCAGGAGGAAACGGACCGGGAGACGCTGCTGCGGCGGCTGGCGGAGGAATACGAGGCCCCGGAGGAGCAGCTTCGGGCTGACCTCGAGGCCTTCCTCTCCCAGATGCGGGAGGCAGGTCTTCTGGAGGAGGAGCAGCCGTGAAGCGCCGGCGCTGGCTGGCCGCCGGGCTGCTGGTCCTCCTGCTGAGCGGCTGTACGGACCCGGAAGCCCCTTCCCTGCCCGTCCATGCCGACACCCTGCCCGCGCCGACCCTGACCCAGGCCGAGGCGCCGCCCTCCGCCCCCGCGGAGAGTCCGGCCGGCCCGGAGAGCACGGCGGGCGCGCAGACTCCGGAGGGCGAGCCCGCGGCCTCCGGGCAGACGGAGCCCGCCCCCGCGGAGCCCACCGGGGGGGAGGCGTCCGGGACGGAGCCGACTCCCGCCAAGCCCACGGAAACGGAGCCCGCTCCCGCCGAGGCCCGGCCGAAGGTCCTCTCGATGGGCCTCTACCGGGGCCCCTACCCGGAGGACGGCAGCGGCGAGCCCGTGGACA
>CAMVKI010000272.1 GCA_947168005.1 uncultured Clostridia bacterium | reverse complement strand
GCCAGCCAGCCCACGCCGGAGAGACCCTCGTTGTTCCAGGTGCAGCCCGCGGTGGTGAGGATGTAGACCACGCCGCCGATGGCGGAGATGCCGCCGCCGATGACCGTCGCCAGATATTTGTAGCGGGTGACGTTGATGCCGGCGGAATCCGCGGTGGCGGGGTTCTCGCCCACGGCCCGGAGGTAGAGGCCCTTCCGGGTCTTCTTGAGGAAGAGATGCAGGACAACGGCCAGGATCACGCCCAGGTAGAAGAACCAGCTGTTGCCGAAGATCAGCTCGCCCACGAAGGGAAGCTTCCGCAGAAAGCCGGGGAAGGGGGAGGAGATGAAGAAGTCCTTCAGACTGTTGGTGAGGTTGACGTAGCCGCCTGTCCGGACGCGCATCATCTCGCCGGCGAACTGGCCCGCGCCGGTGCCGAAGATCGCCAGGGCCAGGCCCGTGACGTTCTGGTTGGCCCGGAGGGTGGTGGTGATGAAGCTGAAGATCAGGGAAGCGGCGGCACCGGCCAGGAAGGCCGCGAGAAGGGCGATCAGAATGGCGATCAGAGCGCTGGCGGACCCGCCCGAGGCGAGCATGGCCTGCTCATAGTAGTACACGCCGCCCAGGCCGAAGGCGCCGCCCATGAACAGGATGCCCTCCACGCCCAGGTTCAGGTTGCCGGACTTCTCCGTCAGGATCTCGCCCAGGGTGCCGTAGAGCAGGGGCGTGCCGTAGGTGATGGCCGCGATCAGCAGCAGGATGATCGTGTCGATGGCTTTCATTTCCCGGCGCCTCCTTTCCCGGCCCCGGCGCGGGCCTTGGGCTCGTGCCGCTTCCCGGTTTTGTTCCGGAAGATCAGCCGATAGTTGATGAAGAACTCACAGCCCAGCATGCAGAAGAGCAGCAGGCCGGTGATGATGTCCGAGATGGACACCGGAATTTTGGTGGCGGTCTGGAGGGCGTCGGCACCCTTGGTCAGGACGCCGAGCATCATGGAGATGGCCACCATGGCGAAGGCGTTGAGCTGGCTCAGCCAGGCTACGGTAATGGAGGTGAAGCCCACGCCGCCGGCGATCTCCTTGGACAGGGTGTGATCTGTGCCCGAGGCAATGATGAAGCCCACCAGGCCGGAGATGGCGCCGGAGAGGAACATGGTCCGCATCATGATCCGGCCCACGTTCATGCCCGCGTACTGGGCGGTGCGCATGGAGTCGCCGATGACGGCGATCTCATAGCCCTGCTTGGTGTGGCGCATGTAGACGTAGACCAGAATCACCAGGGCCAGGACGATGATCCATCCGCAGTGGATGCCCCAGACAATGGGCAGCTTGGCGGAATCGGCAAACTGGGCCATGCGTCCCTGCCGGGCCTCCCAGGGCCCGGCCTGGAGCCAGGCCACCACGCCGATGATGATGTAGTTCATCATCAGGGTAAAGAGGGTCTCGTTGGTGTTCCATTTGGCCTTGAAGAAGCCGGGGATCAGGGCACAGACGCCGCCCGCCAGGATGGCCGCGCAGGCCATGAGCAGGAGCAGAGGCAGGGAGGAATGGCCCCGCTCGGTGACGAAGGAGGAGCCGAGCATCCGGTACACGAAGGCCGCCCCCAGGGCTCCTGCCGTGATCTGGCCCTCGGCGCCGATGTTCCAGAAGCGCATCTTGAAGCAGGGGGCGATGGCCAGGGCGCAGCCCAGCAGGGGAATGGCGTTTTTGACGCTCATAATGAAGGCGTCCGTGTTGCCCAGGGCCCCGGAGATCATGACGCCGTAGGCCTTGATGGGGCTTTTCCCCGTGAGGCCGATGGCGACGGAGCCCAAGAGCAGGGCAAACAGAATGGAGCCGAGGCGAATCAGCCAGGCGTACAGGGGCTTGATCGAGTCCTTGCTCCGTTTCTCCAGGCGGATCAGCGGAGATTTGATCTTTTCCTCCATCAGGCTTCCTCCTTTCCGCCGACGCTGGTCATGAGAAGACCGATCTCTTCCTTGGCGGCGGTCCGGGCGTCCACGATGCCGCTGAGCCTGCCGCCGCAGAGGACCAGGATCCGGTCACAGAGCTCCAGGAGCACGTCCAGGTCCTCGCCCACGAAGATGACGGCGGCGCCCCGCATCTTCTGCTCGGTCATGAGATTGTAGATGGTGTAGGAGGTGTTGATGTCCAGACCCCGGACCGCGTAGGCCGTCATCAGCACGTTGGGGCTGGTGGCGATCTCCCGGCCCACCAGGACCTTCTGGACGTTGCCGCCGGAGAGCTTCCGCACCGGGAACTCGATGCCGGGGGTCACGACCTCCAGGTCGGTGAGAACCTTGTTTGCCAGACTTCTGGGCTGCTTGCGCTTGACAAAGGGACCGCCGCCCCTGCGCCAGCTGCGGAGCATCATATTGCCCGTCATGCCCATGGAGCCCACCAGGCCCATGCCCAGCCGGTCCTCGGGGATGAAGGCCAGGGAGACGCCCCTTTTGCGGATCTGCATGGGGGTCCTGCCCACCAGCTCGTCCTCGCCGCCCTCGGGGGGCAGGTAGCGGATAGAGCCCCCGGCCACGGGGCAGAGTCCCGCGATGGACTCCAGCAGCTCCTTCTGCCCGGAGCCCGCGATACCGGCCACGCCGAGGATCTCGCCGCCCATGGCGGTGAAGCTGACGCCGTCCAGCTTTTTCACGTGCTCGTGGTCATAGACCGTCAGCCCGCTGACCCGAAGCCGCTCGACCTGGTTCTCGTTGAGGGGCCGGTCGATGTTCAGGGTCACGCTGCGGCCCACCATCATATCCGTCAGGGCCTGGGGATTGGTCTCGGAGGTAATGACGGTGCCGATGTATTTACCCTTGCGGAGGACGGCCACCTTGTCGGAGATCGCCATGACCTCGTTGAGCTTGTGGGTGATGATGACGATGGCCTTGCCGTCCTCCCGCATGTTGCGGAGCACGGCGAAGAGCCGCTCCGTCTCCTGGGGGGTCAGCACCGCCGTGGGCTCGTCAAGGATCAGAATTTCGGCTCCCCGGTAGAGGACCTTGACGATCTCCACGGTCTGCTTCTCGGAGACGGACATGT
>CAMVKI010000271.1 GCA_947168005.1 uncultured Clostridia bacterium | reverse complement strand
TTGCTGCCGGGCCGGAACTGCACGTCGCAGACCGGGACCCGCTCGTTGGGGTCCGGGGCCTCGGGGGGCGTCTCGGCGGGAAGGGCGGGCTTCTCCGCCTCGCTCAGCCGCGGCGCCCGCTTCTTGGCGGAGAGGGCCGTCAGCGCCGTCTTCGGCGCGGCAGTCTCGGCCGTCTCATTCACGGGATTTTCTTCCCGGATTTCGTTTTCCTTTTCGTATTCCATAGTTATATCCTTAATCCATTTTGCATTTTGCATTTTGCTTTTTGCATTTTATTCCGCCAGCCACACCTGCAGCGCCCCGCAGACCGCGCCGGGGCTGACGTTGCCCTGCAAAAGCTCCGCGGCCCGGCGCAGCCGCTCCAGGGCCCGCAGGCTCTCGGCGGAGGTCCGGCTGCGGCCGATGCGCTCGGCGGCCTCCCAGCGGCCGGTCTGTCCGGCCCGGACGGCCAGAGCCCCGCTCAGAAGCTCCGTCCACTGCTCGAACAGGGGGATCAGCTCCTCCCGCTTCCGCCGCTCCAGGGGGACCAGCAGCTCCGTGAGCCCCAGCCTGTCCCGGCGGGCAAAGCAGTCCGCGAAAATTTGAGTCTCGGGCGCCAGGCTCTCGCCTTCGCCCACAAGCCCCATCGCCTGCCCCAGCCTGCCCTCCACGCGGCCCCTGGCATCGGCCAGGGCGGCCCGGCCCTTGTCCGGGAAGCGCCGCGCCAGCTCCGCCACACCCTCCGCCTCGGAGAGGGGGGCCAGCCGGAGGGTGACGGCCCGGGAGCGGATCGTGGGCAGCAGCCGCTCGGCGGCCTCGGTCAGCAGAAGGAAGGCCGCGTAGTCCGGCGGCTCCTCGATGACCTTCAGCAGGGCGTTCTGGGCCGCGGCGTTCATCTCCGCCGCCCGGGGGAAGAGGTAGACCTTCCGCAGGCCCTCGTTGGGCTTGATGTAGACGTCGGTCCGGGCCTTCCGGACCAGGTCTACGGTGACGGTCTTTTTGGCCGGGTCGTCCACGGTGATCACGTCCGGGTGAACGCCGTCCAGGACCTTCCGGCACTGGAGGCACTTGCCGCAGGGCCGCCCGGCCCCGGCGGTACACTCCATGGCGGCGGTGAGAATCCGGGCCAGGCTGCGCTTCCCGCTCCCGGCGGGCCCGGCGATCAGATAGCAGTGGGAGAGCCGGTCGGCGGCAAAGGCCGCGGCGAGGCCCTTTTTCAGCCGTTCGTTCCCCAGCAGCCCCTCCATGCCCGCACCCCCATTCTTTCCTGAATTTATATGATAACACAAATCGCAGCGATATGCAAGTTTTTTTCCCTTCAAAACGCCGTTGCAAAGCAAACTGTCCCGTGATATAATGGCTTCGTTCCGCAAATGTATGTATTCAGTCGTAGCGGCGCACAGTGTGCGCCACATGCGCAAAGCAAACGATTTCCGGCGTCATTGAGGCTTCTCCCCAGCATTTCTCGCCATGCGGCGAGCCATTTCACTGTTTTTGCGGCGGAATGGTGGCGCACACTGTGCGCCGCTACGGAGCGACTGAATAGATACCCGCAAATTACAAGAGAGGAAGCTATGAATCCCATGAATTACAAAATTATTGACCGGGAAAGCTACTACCGCAAGGGCGTGTTCCGCCACTTCTCCGAGGACTGCAAGTGCTCCATGTCCATGACCGCCCGGCTCGACGTGACGGAGCTGGCGGCCCGGTCCAGAGAGACGAATACGAAGTTCTACCTGAACTTCCTCTATCTGCTCACGAAGACTCTGAACTCCCGGGAGGACTATCGCATGGGCTGGCTCTGGCAGAGCGAGGAGCTGATCTGCTGGGACGTCATCCACCCGACCCAGTACGTCTTCCACGAGGACACGGAGACCTGCAGCGTGATTTACACGGAGTACCGCCCGGACTACGAGGCCTTCTACGCCGGGGCCCTGGCGGATCTGGAGCGGGGAAAGCAGACCCGGGAATACGGCCTGGACACGGCCAATCACCCCAACTGGTTCGACGCCTCCTATCTCCCCTGGCTCTCCTACGATTCCATCCACGTCGAGCTGCCAGACGGCCATCTCTACTTCAACCCCATTGTCCACTGGGGCAGATACCGGGCCGAAAACGGCCGTCTGATGATGCCCGTCACCGTCCGGCTGAACCACGCCGTCGCCGATGGCTTCCTGGTCGCCAACTTCTTCCGCCTCCTCCGGCGGGAGATTGACGCCTTCACGAAATAGAGCGAAAGCGGGAGGGCTCGCGTCAGCGCGACGCGGACCCTCCCGCTTTTTGTTTTTACTCGCAGCTTCTCGGCTGGGCGGTGCCGGAGTTCAGCTCCTTTTCCGTCTTCGCGTTCTGCATCATAAGCAGCGCATTGACCGCGCAAAGCGCCAGGACCGTGACGACGCCGAGAACGATCAGCTTTTTCATCGCTCGTTCCTCCTGTCCTGTAGGCTTTCCTGTGTTGGCTTCAGTATACCACGCCTCGACAAAAAGCGCAAGCCCTTTCCCGGATTTCTTCCGCAAACCCTTGCGTTTCCCGGACGAATTTGGTATAATAAGGCTAGTTGAATCCGAAACTGAAAAAAGGAGAATCGCCATGGATAAGATTCTGAAAATCCTGCTGGAAAAGGGCCTGAAAAAGCAGCTTGAGGAAAGAAAGCGCAAAAAAGCCGAGGAGGACCCGGACGGAAAGCAGCCTCGCCGGCTCATCGTCCTCGCCGTCGGCCTGGGCCTCGGCGCGGTGGTGGGGCTCTGTGTGGTAAAATCTCTGAACGCCCGGCGGAAGGCCCAGATGGAGAAGGCCCTGGAGGAGCTGGACGACGAGAACGAGCCGTCCCCCGCCATCAAGCTCCCCGAGGAAATTCTCACCGAGGAAGCCCCCGAAGAAGCGCCCCAGTCGGAGCCCGAAGCATAGAATAAGGATCCCCCGGCTTAGCCGGGGGATCCCTCTTTACATGCGCTTCAGCAGCGCCTGTCCGTTTTCCCTGAGCCATTTGTCCCAGCGCCAATAGTCCGGGAAGACCCGCAGGACCTCGGCGTAGAAGCGCTTGGAGTGGTTCGGCT
>CAMVKI010000270.1 GCA_947168005.1 uncultured Clostridia bacterium | reverse complement strand
CCACGCCCATCAGATTGTTGAGGATGCGGGCGGTGACGTCCTTGATGTCGGCGGCGCGGGCGCGCATGTAGGCGTCGTCCATGGCAGCGAACATGGCGGCGAACTGCTCGCCGGCCTGCTGGACCGCGTACTCGGCGTTGCAGCCCTCTTCCTCCAGGGCGTCCATGATGCACTCCACGAAGTCCTCGTCCTCCACGAACATGGCGTGGGTTTCGAAGAGCACGGCGGCCTCGTCGCCGGCCTCCTCGCGGCACTTCTCAGCCAGCTTGTTCAGCTGCTCGACGGACTTCTCCTGGGCCTCGGCCAGCCGGGCCTTCTCTGCCTCGAGGTCGGCGCCCTCAGGCTTGGTCACGGTGGCGTCGGAGCGGCGGAAGAAGTAGAGCGGGCCGCTGGTCACGCCCTTGGATACGCCTTTGCCTTGTAAAAGAATCATTGTATATCCTCCCTGTGTGGTTTTTTACTTTGTGTTTCCTGAAAAGTATTCCGGGCGGGGTTCATCGCCCCGCCCGATTCGGAATCGCTTTTACAGGTTCTCTTCCAGGAACTTCCGGACTTCCTCGATGGCCTTGTCCTCGTCGGGGCCCTCGGCGCCAATGGTGATGGTGTGGCCGCTCTTGATGCCCATAGCCATGACCTTCATCAGCTGGGAGGCCTTGACGGTGTTGCCGTCCTTGGAGATGGTCACGACGGTGTCGCCGAAGCCCTTGCAGAGCTTGGCAAACATGCCGGCGGGACGGGCGTGGATGCCCAGAGGATCCTTGATGGTATAGTCAAACTGCTTCATGTGTTGTCCTCCTTTTCTTTTGAAAACATATGAATCGCGTGGAGATGAAATCGGTTTCATATCCTCTTTCATTCTTCAATTCATTTTACACGCTTTTGCCCCCCCTGTCTACATGGGAATGTTACCAATAAACGGAGTCCAAATTTGTGCACTTTTTATATTTATCATAGCAGAATGCATAAAACAATCTCATATTCTGCACAGAAAATCTAATAATTTCACTTGCATTTCATTCCGAGCTGTGATATGATGATATAAGTTGAAAACGATTTCAGCCATGACTGCATAAAGGAGACGTCTATGGAATACGCCGATTTCGTAACCAGGCTCAACGCCCATAACGATGAGCTGAAATGGCTCTACAGCGAGCTCTATCACAACGATACAATGGCCTATCGCTACTTTGTAGATATGCTCCGCCGCTGCTACGCCGACCGCAAGCAGGCCCTGCGGGACCTGGACGCAGCCCGGACGAAGAAGCCGGACTGGTTCCGCTCCAACAAGATGCTGGGCATGATGCTCTACGTGGACAACTTCGCCGGCGACCTCCCGGGCGTCCGGGAGAAGCTCCCCTATCTGCGGGAGTGCGGGGTCAACTATCTCCACCTCATGCCCCTGCTGCGGACGGTCAAGGGCCGCTCCGACGGCGGCTACGCCGTGGCGGACTTCCGCCAGGTCCAGCCGGAGCTGGGCACCATGGCCGATCTGGAGGCCCTGGCCGACGACTGCCGGGAGAGCGGGATCTCCCTGGCCCTGGACTTCGTGATGAACCACACCAGCGAGGACCACGAGTGGGCCAAGGCCGCCCGCGCCGGGGACCCGGTGGCCCGGGCCCGGTATTTCTTCTATCAGAACTGGGACGTGCCCAACGAGTTTGAGAAGACCGTTCCCCAGGTCTTCCCCACCACGGCGCCCGGCAACTTCACCTATCTTCCCGACTGCAATCAGATCGTGATGACCTCCTTCTATCCCTACCAGTGGGATCTGAACTACGCCAACCCCATGGTCTTCAACGATATGACCGAAAACCTGCTCTTCCTGACGAACCGGGGCATGGACGTGATCCGCCTCGACGCCATCCCCTATATCTGGAAGGAGCTGGGCACCGACTGCCGCAACCTGCCCAGGGTCCATACCCTCTCCCGGATGCTGCGCCTGGCCTGCGAGATCGTCTGCCCTGGCGTCCTGCTCCTGGGCGAGGTGGTCATGGAGCCCGCCAAGGTGGCCCCCTACTTCGGCACCCAGGACAAGCCCGAGTGCCACCTGCTCTACAACGTCACCACCATGTGCTCCACCTGGAACTGCCTGGCAACCCGGGACGTGCGGCTGCTCCACCGGCAGCTCGACCAGCTCAGCGCCCTGCCCAGGGAGTACTCCTTCCAGAACTACCTCCGCTGCCACGACGACATCGGCTGGGGCCTGGACTACCCCTGGCTGAAGCAGTTCCAGATCGAAGAGGTGGCCCACAAGAAATTCCTCAACGACTGGTTCACCGGCAAATGGCCCGGAAGCTGGTCCCGGGGCGAGCTCTACAACGACGACCCCCGGCTGGGCGACGCCCGGCTCTGCGGGACCACGGCCTCCCTCTGCGGCATGGAGACGGACGAGGAGCTGGGCTTCCGGGCCGACCGGATGCTCCACGCCTGGATGCTGACCCAGAGCGGTATTCCCGTCCTCTACAGCGGCGACGAGATTGCCCAGCGCAACGACTACAGCTATCACAACGACCCGGACAAGCGGGAGGACAGCCGCTATCTCCACCGGGGCAAGTTCAACTGGGACCTGGCCGAGAAGCGGAAGGACCCGGCCTCCATCCAGGGCAGGACCTTCTCCATGCTCCGGGAGCTGGAGACGATCCGGGCCGCCCAGCCCGTCTTTGCCGCCGACGCCGCCCTCAGCGCCTTCGACACCGGCTCCATCCACGTCCTCGGCGTCTGCCGGGAGCGGGAGAATCAGCGGCTGATCGCCCTGTTCAACTTCTCCGAGGAGGCCCAGAACCTCCGCCTGAGCGAGAATCACGCCCTGACGGACCTGCTCACCGGCGAGCCCGTGGAGCTCTCCAATCTGGAGCTCCCCGGCTACGGCTTCCTCTGGGCCCTGTCCTCCGAGGCCTGACCCCTGATTCTGAATCCTGAATCCCTGATCCCTTGTCGGAGCGGGGAACCCGTGGCGCACAATGTGCGCCGCTACATGCGGGCCTGTTCCCTAATTGTGGTGTACCCTTTGTCAAGGACAATTTAATTCGTAGGGATAGTATTTTTTG
>CAMVKI010000269.1 GCA_947168005.1 uncultured Clostridia bacterium | reverse complement strand
CGCCTTTTGATAGAATTCCAGGGCCTTGGGGTAGTCGCCCATGGCCCGATACACCCCGGCCAGATTGTTGCAGGTCGTCGCGGTGTCCGGGTGCTCCGGGCCGAGGAGCTTTTCGTAGATCGCCAGCGCCTTTTGATAGAATTCCAGGGCCTTGGGGTATCTGCTCACGTCGTCATATACGGAGGCCAGATTGTGGTAGATATGGGCCGCTTCGACGCTGTTCTCCGGCATTGCCGCCGCATAGCCCGCGATCCGGTCCGCCAGCCAGGCCCGGGCGCTATGGGTCTTGGCCCCGTAATGGCCGCCCCGGTCCGCGCCGGGGCCCGGCTCCAGGGGCGCGCCTTCAAAGAGCTTCCGCAGCAGCCAGACCAGCCATTCGGCGCGTTCCGCCTCCAGCTCCAGGCCCGCGGGCAGGAACCAGTCCCGATAGCCCAGGGCTTCCCCTGCATCGTCGCGCAGCTCCACGCTGGCGGGGTAGTCCCGCAGGACCCGCAGGAAGAAGGTCAGAGCAGCGTTATGTTCCGAGAGGATGGCGGAGAAGAAGTCCGCGGCCTCCTGGGGGCGCAGCTTTTTCATGTGCTCCAGGACGTAGAATTCCCCCAGCAAATCAGGGCGCAGGGGAATCAGCTCGCCCTCAGCCCAGAGACCGGCCTCCGCCAGCAGGGCCTCCGTCAGGTCTTTGCCCTTTCCGATGAGGGTCTTCCGGTTGAGCTCCGCAAAGGCGGCCAGGACCTTGCCGCAATTCAGTTCTGAGAGCTCGGAGATCTGCAGCGTCCCGTCCCCCGCGCCGACCACGGTGGCGACGGCAAGGACCTGAAGCGCCGCTCTGGGGAGCCTGGGGTTCTGGCCGCCGCCGTAGGGCTCCAGGCGTTTGGTCAGAAAATTCTGCTCCCGCAGCACCGTCTCCTTCAGCAGCTTGTCCTGAGTCCAGCGCAGAGCCTCCGGGTCGCGGACCCAGGCGTCGGCCAGGATCATGGCGAAGAGGGGGCGGACCAGTTGGGGGTCGAGCTGATCCAGCTTTGCCCGGAGCTCCGCTTCCTTTCCCTCCGGGAGCCGGGTCAGGGAGTCGTCGCCCTTTGCGATCCCCTGGGCGCAGACGCTGTCCGCGAAGCTGCGGATCACCCGCAGCAGGGGGTCCTCCGCGCCCTCGGCCTCCGGGGCGAGAGGGTTCAGTTCCATGGGACGGCCGTCCTCCGCGAAAAACGCGGCTTCCACCCGGGTATCGACTCCGAAGAGCCGATCAAGCCAGGGATAGCTGCCTTCCGCGTCCCGGACGTCCCGCTCCAGCAGCAGGACCCGCAGCGGCGCGGTCCGTTCGCTGTCCGGGTCCGCCAGGTTCAGGAACCATTTGCACAGCTCCTTCGTATACTGCTGGACGTAATCCACTATGAAAAGCGTCCTGCCCGGAAAGGCGTCCGCCAGTCCGAGCAGCTCGGATTCCGACCGGATCACGCTGCCGGGCACGGCCCGCACGTCCCAGCCGCCCAGCCGCAGCAGCTCCCTTTGCAGCTCGTAGGCCAGGCGGGACTTCCCCGCGCCGCCGGGGGCCGTGACGGCCCACCAGCGGAAAACGTCGTCTTCTCCCCGGGCGAAATTCAGCAGAGCTTTCATCTCCGCACCGCGGCCCACAAAGGGGACCACCGGCCGGCCGGCCACCTCAAAGTTGTACTCAAAACCGGTCCGGGTGCTTCTGGAGCCCAGGGGCTTCAGGCGCTTTCGTTTCTCCAGTCCGTCGAGATAGCGCGCTGTCAGGGCGGCGAGCTCCCGCTGCCGCTCCAGGTCACAGTCCGTGACGATGATCGAATGGAGCCGCTTCGGCGTCAGAATGTCCTCTGCGGGATTGAAGATAAGGCCGTGCTTTTCCGCCTCCGTAAAGGTGAAGCTGTGCCTGTCGTTGGAGATGGCCGCAAAATAGAAATGGCTGCCCTTATAGGCCTCGGATTCCGCCAGAGAATGCTGGATTTTCTCCTTTGTGTAGGTGCTGGAGACCTGGACCACCACATTCCCGCCGGGATAGCGCAGGTCGATGCCCGCCGCGTTGGGGTCGTCGGCGTTGGCGTTCCGCAGCTCCCAGCCGAAGAGCAGATTCAGAAAGTCCCGGAAAAAGCTCTCGGCATGAATATTGAGGGCATGGAGATTTGCTCCTGCGTCCATCGAGACCTCGCTGATGATACGCTGGAGCCCGGACCGAATGATCGCGCAATATTCTTCGTTTTTCATAGGCGGCCTCCCCTGTTCTGTTTCTGGCTCTATCTTAGCACGTCGGGGCCTTCGCGTCAATGGAAAAGGTCGAAAAAGGAGGGCGCGCCGCCCCCATGAATTGCGCCTTGCGGCGCGTGAATTGCCCGGTGGGCATGATTTGTCCGTTGGACATGATTTGCCCTGTGGGGCATGAAGGCGCAATTCCAATCATGGAGCGCAGCGAGAAATCATGGCGAAGCCAAAGCATGACGCTCCGCGTCAATTCATTCGCTCCCGCAGGGGACGGGGACGCGGATTGCGCGACCGGTGTGCGCACCGGTCGCGCAATGACAGGAATGGGGGTGCCTTCAAAATGGGAGGCGGACCCCTCCACCGGCCTGCGGCCGGTCCCCCTCCCCTTGGCAGGGGAGGTTTTACGGGTGCCTCCGAGACGGGGGTGGACCCCTCCACCGGCCTGCGGCCGGTCCCCCTCCCCTTGGCAGGGGAGGTTTTCGGGTGCCTCCGAGCGGGGGGACGTCTGCGAGGATCGGGGGCACCTCATCCGCCCCAGTGTGCACACTGGGGCGTCTTCCCCGCAAGGAGAAGGCTTTGCGGGAGGCCGGCGTCGCGTCGTTGTGGCGCACTCTGTGCGCCGCTACAGTGGCGTGGGGCGTTTTTCCTGCGCAGCGCAAAACCGACGCGCCCCAGCCAAAGCTGGGATGCGTCGGTTTTGCGCTGTCTGTTCAGGAACGTATAATTACTCTTCCTCGTCCTTCTTGGCGTCCTCGATGATCTTGGCCTGGTTCATCTGGGGGACTTCCTCGTAGCGGACGAACTTCATGCTGTAGGAGCCGCGGCCCTGGGTCATGGAGC
>CAMVKI010000268.1 GCA_947168005.1 uncultured Clostridia bacterium | reverse complement strand
TTGCAGGGCCGCTCCTGGTGGATGATGGCGCCGTAGGGGCAGGCCTTGGCGCACATGCCGCAGGACTTGCAGAGGGTGGAGTCGATCTTCATTTTGGAATCGCCGGGCTTGATGGCGCCGAACTTGCAGGAGTTCAGGCAGGCCTTGCCCAGGCAGAAGCGGCAGATGTCCGTCACAAAGTAGTCCTGCAGGGAGCAGTCGTCACAGGCGGCGGGGATGACGGCCACCATGTTCTTGCTGGGCTGGTTGGGGTCCGGATCGTTGCCCATGGCGAGCTGGATGCGGCCCCGGACGATCTCGCGCTCCTTGTAGACGCAGCAGCGGTACTCGGGCTTGGGGCCGGGGCTGACCTGATAGACCAGCTTTTCGGTCTCCTCGGGGCTCAGCCTGTCCTCCCAGGCCATGCGGCAGACCTCCCGGAGCACAAAGTGTTTCAGTTCAACGATACCTTTGTCATTGGTAATCATAAGCGGTCCTCCTCAATGCATGATACTGTAGCGGCGCACAGTGTGCGCCAAAATGATAAACGGATGATAAACGTATGGATTAAGAACTCAGGGACTCCAAAAACAGGGTCACGGCCAGCAGATCGGCGCAGCCGCCGGGGGAGAGATTGCGTTCGATGAACTGCCGGTCCAGCTCGGCGATCTCCTCCAGGGATGGAATCTTGTGTAGGGACAAGCCTTGCTTGTCCGGTTTGCGGAGCAAACAATCGCCCGCAGGGCGATCCTTGGCAGCCGGTCCGTCGTCGGAATTTGCCTGCGGCAAATCGCATTCGTTCCGAATGCCGGACGAGCACGGCTCGTCCCTACGGCAGGGTTCGAAGGGCTCTGCCTCGGGCGGGCGCTCAATGAGCGCCCCTACGGCGGCTTTCGCCCAGGCGGCCCCCTCGGGGCCGCCCCGGTGGAGGAGGTTCGTGTCCTCCACGTTGGCGATCAGGTGGAGCAGGGTCACGGCGGCGGCGTGGTTGCGGTCCAGGCCCTCGGCCAGCAGCTTTTTGAAAACCGGCAGGGAGACGTTCCGCACGGCGGGCAGACCGTCGGCCACCTGGCCCCGGATGCCCCGGGCGCCGTATTTTTGATACAGGGCCTCCCCCGCCGTGTTCCAGTGGGCGGCGGGCAGTTCCTGCTCCAGGGTCTCCCGGGTCATGGCCGCGGCCTCGTCCAGAATGGCCTCCGGCTCCGGGAAGCCCGCCTCGGCGGTCCAGAGCCGCCCGGCAGCCCCGCAGAGCACGCCCAGGGTGAAGATGGCCCCCTTGTGGGTGTTCACCCCGCCGGTGGCGGCCAGCATCCGCCGCTCGGCGATTTTTCCCAGCGGCCGAAGCACGGCAAAGCACTCCGCCGGGGGAATCGCCCTCCACACGAAATCCTGCGCGGAGCGCGGTGGAGCCGAAGGCGCCGTCCCCTTTTCTCCCGTTGCCGCCGGGGGTACGGATTCTTCGCTTCGCTCAGAATGACATTCCTGGGGAGCTTCTGCCTCGGGCGGACGGCCAATGGCCGCCCCTACGGCGGAAACAGGCGGGTAAGCGGTCCTGCGCGTTCCCTCCCGAAAGCATTCCGTCCAGTATGGAGCCAGCGCGGCGGCGGAGGCCAGGAAGCTGGAAAAGTCCATGTCCCGGTGGGCGCCGTTGTTGGCGCGATCTACCAGACCCGGCTTCGGGGTCACGGCCACCTCCTCCAGCAGAGCGTTCGTGGCAAGGGCGGAAAGTCTCTGCTGATCCAGCCGAATCAACGCAAGCTCCAGCCCGCTTTTGGTCGCCCGCTGCAGCTCCGCAACGCTGTGCAGCCGCCGGGAGGCGCAGCCGCGCCCCTCCCTGCCGCAGACGATGCAGTAACGCTCCCGGCCCCGTTCCAGCTTTTTGCCGTCCGGGCCGATGACGTCCATGTCGAAAAAGCGTCCCGGACCGGGCCCGTTTTCCTCGATCTCCACGCAGAGGGCCTTGACCCGCTCGGCGGGGGCGTCGATGGCAAAGTAGCCCTCGTCCCCGGTGGGGAGATGGCGGGAAAACTCCTTTAGGACCTTCATCTTATTCTGTAGAAAGCCCAGCCGGAGCTGCTCCATCCCCCACAGGAAAGCCCGGTGCGACAGGGCCGTGACCTTCACCGGCCCGGCGATATTCATGGTAAAGGAGATCACGGGAGCCCTGTATTCAGAAAGCAGCGCATTCTGAATGGCGACCCGCTCCTCCCGGGCGGTCAGTATATCGGTAAGTGTGATTTCTTGTTCGATCATTGGCAATTCCTTGCAGTAAACGCCGTAGCGGCGCACAGTGTGCGCCACCCGCGGCAGTGTTTCGTTTCACTGTAGCGGCGCACATTGTGCGCCAAAATACGGGACATCTATTCCTCTACGTAATATTCATCCATTTCCCATTTTGCGGGATTAAACGCAACATAATTCCATGCGTTCAAATAATCCCGTTCTGTTCGGATCACGTGGTCATGAAAACCCTTTTGCCAGATGTTTCTTCCGCATTGTTTCGTGACATATTCCTTCATTTGTTTCACGATCCTGGAAACGGAAGGCGGGTTATCACAATCGTTCACATCAAGACGCAGCAGCAGATGAATATGATTTGGAAGAATGGAATAGGTCTCCAGCACGGCGCTTGTATAATGCGCTTCAATGCCAAGAACAGCCTGTTCCACCAATCTGCCCAGCGCAGATAATTCTGTAGTCGGAGTATCCACTCCGGTTTTGACAACCCCCAGAATGTGTTTGCGATTTTGTGTGCAGATCGTAAGCAGATAGATGTTTGCGCTGCTGTAATCGTAATCTTTGAGTCTGTTTTGTTTTCGGATAAATTGATTCATCTCTATTAGGCAGGTTTTGTGGCGCACACTGTGCGCCGCTGCGGCGAGTGGGAATGGGATGTGGCGCACGCTGTGCGCCGCTACATTCCACTTAATAATGCACCACGTCCTGTTCGCGGCGGATCGCCGCGACGACGGGGGCGGCTTCGGCGGAGCGGAAGTAGGCCAGGGTGGTCTCGGGGAGCATATCGGCCACCCGGTCCAGCTCGCCGTCGTGGATGGCCTGGCGGACGGCGGAGGCGGAGATGACCCGGCCGTCGGGGAG
>CAMVKI010000267.1 GCA_947168005.1 uncultured Clostridia bacterium | reverse complement strand
GAATCTCTCCCCTCTCCCCGGTCCCCTCTCCCCATTCAAACGGCCAAAAGGGGTCATCCCCCTTTTGGATATCCCCGAGATACCACCAACGCTGTCAGGGCCGGTCGTTCCGTGATCCCGGCCTGCGTTTTACGGATCGTCTACCCATCCCTGTACGGAACAGCACCAAGGTTTTCTTTTTCCTCGTTCAAATGGCAATTTGAACGATACCACACTTCTCAATTCTCACTTCTCAATTCTCAATTCTCACTTCTCAATTCTCAATTGCTCCTTGCGGGGCAGACGTGGCGTGCTCTGCGGGGCCTGTGGAAGGCCCCGGTGGATCAGGGGCGCCGCATCTCGCAGTCGAAGAGGTACGCCGTGTGGGGCATGGCAGTCAGGGCGACGGATTTGCCGTCCTCTCCGGGCCGCCAGGTCATGGCCGTGCCGAAGAGATCCCGTTCCCCCGCCGGGGCCGCCGCGCCCAGGGCGGCCAGGGGAAGCCGGAGCTCGCGGGCCCTGTCTTCGGTCGACACCACAGCGACGAGGGCCTCGTCCGCGGTGAAGCGGGCCAGGGCGACGATCCCGCCCTCGGCGCAGAGGAACTTCATACCGCCCCGGCGCAGGGCCTCCCGCCGCCGCTTCAGGGCGATCAGCCCCTGATAGAAGCGGAAGCGCTCCCCCGCCTCGAAATCCGTGTCCCAGGGCATGGGCCAGCGGCAGCCCTCGTTGCCTTCCGGCTCCCCGCCGATCTCGGCCTCGTCGCCGTAGTAGACGGAGGGGGCGCCCATCAGCAGAAATTGCAGCATCACCGCGCCCCGGTACTCCCCGGGATCCACGGCGGGGTCGTTGTGAAGGCGGCCGATGTCGTGGGAGCCCAGGAGGTTGAACTGGTTCTCCCAGAGGGCGAAGGGCAGCTTCGCCAGATACTGCATCACCCGGTCCTCCAGCTCCGGAGCGGTGATGCGGCTGCGGACCCGGGCCAGGGCGGGATTCCGCCTCAGGAAGAAATCCCCCTGGCCCACGAACTGCCGGAGGGGACGGCCGCAGCCCCAGTAGTTCATGGGGGAATCCCACTCGTCGCCCCGGAGGTACTCGCTGCAGTCCCCCCAGTCCTCCGCCAGGATGTAGGCCTGGGGATTCTCGGCCTTGATGCTCCGCCGGATCTGGGGCCAGAGCTCATGGGCCAGCTGGATCTCGTCGTTCCGGGCGAAGACGTCCGCCACGTCGAAGCGCCAGCCGTCGATGGAATAGGGGGGCTTCAGCCACTTCTTCAGCACCGAATCCTCCGCCCGGTAGATCACGTCCCGCAGGGATTCGGAGCGATAGTTCAGCACCGGCAGACCCTCGATGCCCCACCAGCCCTTGTAGCTCCCGTCGGGACCGAAGAAGTACCAGTCCCGCTCCGGGGCCGCGGGGTTGTGATAGGCGCCCACGCTTTTGTCGAACCAGAGGCAGTCCCGGTTGAACCAGCGGTGGGCGGAGCCGGTGTGGTTGATGGAGATGTCCAGGATCAGCTTCATGCCCGCCTCGTGAAGATCCGCCGAGAGCCGGGCCAGGGCCTCGTCCCCGCCGAAGTGGGGATCCACGTGGAAGTAGTCCACACAGTCGTATTTGTGGACCGAGGGCGCCCGGAAGATGGGGTTCAGATAGAGGGCCGTGACCCCCAGCCCTTGCAGATAGGGGATCCTCCGGCGGATGCCCTCCAGGTCGCCCCCGTAGAAGTCCAGGCAGCGGCCCTCCTCATAGGACAGGACCCGGTCCGTCCAGGCCCGGCGCAGGGTCGGATGGCCGTCCACGGCGTATTCCCCCTCCCGGACGTCGTTGGCGGGGTCTCCGTTGCAGAAGCGCTCCGGGAAGATCTGGTAGAAGACCGCCTCCTTCACCCAGGCGGGCTGGACATAGTCCGCCAGCAGCCGGAAATCCCAGCTCCGCCCGGGCAGGCAGCTGCTGATCCCCCGCTGGGTATAGAAATAGTGCTCCCCGCCGCTGACCAGGCAGAACTGGTAGCAGACCCGGGGCTCGTTGATCCGCAGCTCCGTCTCATAATAGCGCAGGCCCCGGCGGACCGGGCCGGGCTCCATGGCCCGCAGGGTCTCGGCCCCGTTGGGAAAGCTGCGCAGCAGCACCGCGTCCACCGGGGCGTCGGCGGCGCAGCGGAGCCGCAGCGTCACGGTCTGCCCCAGCCGCGGGGCGGGGGCGGAGACAAAATCCAGAGTGCCGTCGGAATAGACGCTCTCCAGCCAGGCTTCCATAGAAGCACCTCCATTGTTCAGGGATTAGGGATTCAGGATTCAGGACTATTTTCATCATACCACAGGGTTTTTCGCGGCGCAAGATTGAATTCGATTTGCGGACGTGATATAATAATTTGATACGATCATACAACAAGCTGCGAAAGGGCGGGTGCGGTCATGGCTTACATCGAAATGAAGGGCGTGACCCGGGTCTATGAGACCGGGGACGTGAAGATCCACGCGCTGAACGGGGTGGATCTGCAGATCGAGCAGGGGGAGCTGGCCATCATCGTGGGACCCAGCGGCGCCGGCAAGACCACCCTGCTGAACCTGCTGGGGGGCATGGACGTGGCCTCCTCCGGCTCCATCCGGGTGGACGGCCGGGAGATCGTGGGCCTCCGGGGCCGGGAGCTGACCCGCTACCGCCGCCTGGACATCGGCTTCGTCTTTCAGTTCTACAACCTGGTGGGCAATCTCACCGCCCTGGAAAACGTGGAGCTGGCGGGACAGATCTGCCCGAACCCCATGCCCGCGGCGGAGGCCCTGGAGAAGGTGGGCCTGGGAGAGCGGATGCAGAACTTCCCCGCCCAGCTCTCCGGCGGCGAGCAGCAGCGGGTGGCCATCGCCCGGGCCCTGGCCAAGCGGCCCAAGCTCCTGCTCTGCGACGAGCCCACCGGCGCGCTGGACTACGCCACCGGCAAGGAGGTGCTGCGGCTGCTGCAGGACAGCTGCCGTCGGGACGGTATGACCGTCGTGATCATCACCCACAACTCCGCCCTGATGCCCATGGGGGATCGGGTCGTCCGGATCCGCAGCGGCCGGGTGCTGGAGAGCTGGGTCAACCGGGAACCCACGGATATTGAAAGG
>CAMVKI010000266.1 GCA_947168005.1 uncultured Clostridia bacterium | reverse complement strand
TCCCCTGCCAAGGGGAGGGGGACCGGCCGCAGGCCGGTGGAGGGGTCCGCCCCCCCCCGCTTCGGAAGCGCCCTCCGCCGTAGGGCGGCCTGACCCCAGGCCGCCGCCCCCGCCTCGCGGGCACCCCTGTCCTCCCCCGTAGCGCCGGCAATCTGCCGGCCCGGTTCCCCGTCTTGGATGAATGAATAATGAATAGTGAATAATTGCGGTTTTTTTCAATTCTGCGAATTGAAAATTGCAACGAACACAAAACAGAAAACCGGCCGATCTCAAAAATCGGGCTTGAAAGTTGAAGAACAATCGTATATACTATTATGTAACCTCGAAAAAAGAAACAGGGAGGTCTTCTCATGACAGATGATATGTTCAACGTGCTCGCAGCCGCGATTCTCGGGCTGAACCTGATTGCATCCATTGTCGCGATCATTATCGGCGCGATTTCCATGCGCAAGGCCACGGCGGTCGCCCTGATGTCGAACGCCATCGCCGAGGACTCCAACAAGGTCGCCGACAGCTCCAACCAGATTGCGGCCCAGGCCTATAAAATCGCCGAGGACTCCAACAAAATCGCGGAGGACTCCAACGGCATTGCCTTTGAATCCAAAAACGTGGCCGAGCAGTCGGCCCAGCTCGCCATTCAGACGAGCAGTCTGACCAATGCCGCCGTCAGCCGCGACAAGTGGCAGAAGGAAATGCGCGAGATTACCTCCATGTACCTGACCGCCGTGTCCCGCCTGTGCTATGAGCACGAGGCCAAGCCGGATCAGGCCTATATTGAGTTCCTGCACGCCCACTACCTGCTCTCCCTGTATCTGACGACAGCCTCCCGGGAGCTGGACCGGAAGCTCTTTTTGAAGCTGGAGGAGGTCCGCGGCGAGATCGACATCCTCATGCTCGATCTGCAAAAGGACAAGGGCTTCAGCAGAAAGGGCGAGCGCTCCGCCGCCGGTCTGCGCCGGGAGATTTCGGAGCAGGTCCAGAAGGAAATCTATCTCCCCCTGTGCAGGATGATCGGAAAAGAGCCGGAGAAAAAAGCGGAAAAGCAGCCGGAGAAGCCCAAGGAAGAGATGCCCCAGGCCTGACCCGGATAAAAACCAGGCGGCGGAGCCCCAAAGGGCCCCGCCGCCTGATATTTTGCTACTTCTGCTCCGCCTCTTTCTCAAAGAGCACGGTGAAGGTCCCGCTCTCGCCGGAGAACAGCAGGGGAATCCGCTCCGGCGTCACGGTGCCGACGCCGGCCTGGGCGCTCTTGCCGTCCTCCGCCGCAACGCCCAGCTCGATGACGGCGCGCTTCTCGCCCACGCTGAGCTGGAGCTCGTGGGCCGTGTCGTAGCGGACCGGCACGCTGCCGTGGGGCGGCAGATCGCCGCTGAGGAAGACGTAGGCCGCCTCCTGCTCCCCCTCGGGCAGCCCGGTGAGCTCCGCGAGGAAGGAATCGAAGCGGAGCGTCACGGTTTTTTCGTCGCCGTGGAAGCGCATGCTGCCATGCGCGGAGACAAAGAGCCCGTCGTGGGCCGCCGGCGCCGGCGTGTCCGGCTCATAGGGACGATTGTCATGGACGGGACCGAAGCAGGCGCAGCAGCCCCAGACCAGCAGAAGCGCCGTCAGCAGCAGGCAGAGCCGCTTCAGCCCCCGCCCGCCGCGCTTGGGAAAAACCTTGCTTTTCGCTTTCATTGGACTTCCTCCCTGTCTGTTTTTGGTTCCTGCTGCGATTATACCCTCCTTCGCCCGGAAAATCAAGATGTTTCCGCCTCGGGTTCGGGATGGATCGGAGGGCTGGCGCAGGATGAAAAAACAGTGAAAAAAACTGAGAAAAAAGCGAAAAAACCCTTTGACATTTCCGCTTGACTGTGGTATACTCTACAGGCCGCATTGAAAGGGTAGAAGCGCAGGCCCGTCCTGCCACCCCCAGAGCGAGACTACAGAAAGGTAGAGAACACTATGCAGGCGATTATCGTTACCGGCGGCAAGCAGTACAACGTCAGCGAGGGCGACGAGCTCTTCATCGAGAAGCTGAACGTGAATGCCGACGACACCGTAACCTTCGATCAGGTGCTGGCCATTGTGGACGGCGAGAACTCCCGCTTCGGGACTCCCGTGGTTGACGGCGCTTCCGTCGAAGCCAAGGTCCTGAAGAACGGCAAGGCCAAGAAGGTCACCGTCTTCAAGTACCGCCCCAAGAAGGACAGCAAGTCCATCCGCGGCCACAGACAGCCCTACACCAAGGTCAAGATCGAAAAGATCCACGCTTGATCCCATGATTAAGGCGGAATTTTTCAATCAAGAGGGGAGAATCACCGGATTCTCCGTCTCCGGCCACAGCGGATACGCCGAGGAAGGCGCGGACGTGGTCTGCGCGGCGGCCTCCGCGGCTGTCACCTTTGCCGACGCCACCATCCGGGATGTGCTGGGCGAATCGGCAAAAACCAAGCTTGACGCGGCCAACGCCGGCGTCAAACTGACCCTCCCTGCGAGATGCGAAAATGAGGACGCGGTACAGGCGGTCCTGACCGGCATGATGCTGACCCTCAGCTCTCTCAGGGACGACTATCCTGATTATATCGAAGTTATGGAGGTGTAACAAATGCTGAAAATCGGTTTCCAGTTCTTCGCTCACAAGAAGGGCGGCGGTTCCACCAAGAACGGCCGTGACTCCGAGTCCAAGCGGCTTGGCGTGAAGCGGGCTGACGGTCAGTTCGTCCTGGCCGGCAACATTCTGGTCCGCCAGAGAGGCACCCACATCCATCCCGGCAACAACGTCGGGATCGGCAGCGACGACACCCTGTTTGCTCTGATTGACGGTAAGGTCAAGTTCGAGCGCATGGGCAAGGATCGCAAGATGTGCTCCGTCTACGCAGAGCAGTAAGAACCGTCACAAGGCCGGAACAGCTACTGTTCCGGCCTTTGGCGTATATCCCGTACGTGCCCCGACCCCGCGTAGGGCGGCCAGACCCCAGGCCGCCGCGACCGGGAACCAGGCCCCGCCCCCGCGCAGGGCGGCCAGACCCCAGGCCGCCGCGACCGGGAACCGGGCCCCGCCCCCGCGTAGGGCGGCCTGACCCCAGGCCGCCGCGACCCAGAACCAG
>CAMVKI010000265.1 GCA_947168005.1 uncultured Clostridia bacterium | reverse complement strand
CTGATCCAGGGCGACGTGCAGCAGCCCAAGGAGGACGGCCTGCCCTGCTTCGTCACCCTGAAGCGGGTCATGGCAAAATAAATCAAACAAAGCGAAACGATTCCGGAGACAGCGCTTCCGCCGGAGGCGCTTTCTCCGGAAATCCGTTCTTATGAAGTTTGAAAGAGAGGAGGCGGACCCATGAGCGCGGAGAAGCTGAGGCCGCAGACGGAGCGGACGGCGTATTTTGACTGGCTGCGGGTCGCCGCCGCCCTGGCGGTGATGATGATCCACGTCTGCGCCCAGCACTGGTACGACACCGACGTGAACGGCGCCGCCTGGCGGAGCTTCGACGTGATCGACAGCCTGGCATCCTGCGCGGTGCCGATCTTCGTAATGATCAGCGGCGCCCTGTTTTTGAACCGGGAGATCCCCCTGTCAAAGCTCCTCTCCAAATACTGCCTGAGAATGCTGGCGGCCTACTTCTTCTGGTCTCTGATCTACGCGCTGTTTGAAGCGAAATCACCGGCCGCGGCGCTGGCGCTCACGCTCCGGGGCCGCTATCACATGTGGTTCCTCCCCATGATCATCGGCCTCTATCTGTGCGTTCCCCTGTTCAGGGCGCTGACGGAGGAGGAAGGGCGGGTTCGGTATTTTCTGCTGCTGGCCGGGATTTTCGCCTTTTTGATCCCATGGCTTTTCAACCTGTCCAAGGATTTTGCTCCGCCGCGGATCGGCAGGCTCGTGGGCGACGCCTATTCCTTCGTCAACAAGATGAAGCTGCAGTTCGTGCTGGGCTATACGGCGTTTTTCCTCGGCGGCTGGTATCTGGACCGGCTCAGCCTGAGCCGGAAGCAGCGGGGCTGGATCTATGTGCTGGGCCTGCTGGGCTGGGCCTGCACGATCTTCCTCAACGCCGCCTCCGCCCGCAAAACGGGGCGGGCGAACACGAAATACGTAGAAAACTTTGCCCCCGCCATGCTGGCGGAGGCCGTGGCCGTGTTCACCTGGTTCAAGTACCACATCTCCGGGGAGAAAGGAAGCGCCTTCGCGGCGAGGCTGGCAAGGTACAGCTTCGGGGCCTATCTGGTCCACATCCTGGTCCTCGACCGGCTGGACGAATGGCTCGGGCTGAACACCCTGCGCTTCCACCCCTTTCTCTCGGTGCCGGCGGTCTGGGCTGCGGTGGCTGTCCTGTCCTTCGGAATCTCGGCGATCCTGCATCAGATCCCACTGGTGAAGAAGTATCTTGTTTAGAAAGCCGCCCACGAAAAAAGCGCCCTGTCGGGCGCTTTTTTCGTGGGAGCATCAGGGCTTCAGCGTCATGGCCTTATCGACCAGGGGATCGGCGAAATAGTCCTCAGAGTTGCGGACGACCAGCTTGAACTCGATTTCCTCGACCTCGGTGATGTTGTTGTCCTCGAAGCTGGAGCTGGTCCAGTCCATGCTGGAAAAGGCGGTCTTCCCCGGCTGGAGGGTTTCCAGCCAGTAGGGCTCGCACATGACGCCGTTTACGGATACATCGTCGGCGGTGACGGTCAGGGCGTGATCCGCCTTGTTCACGAGATAGAAATTGACCGCGTAGCCCCAGAGGGCGTCCGGATCATAGCCTGTCACGATAACGGAGAGCTCATCGTTGTCCACCAGCACCGTATCCGTGGGCTGCGGCTCCCGGACGTAGTTGACGGCGGCGTCCTTCCCGAAGGGGTAGATATGGAAGCTCTCCTCGGTGGAATCGCCCCAGTTGTCGGAGTCGTAGATCAGAATGGTCAGATCGATGTCCGTATAGGGCCCGATCAGGTCCTTCAGCGCGTCGTCGGAGAAGGAAAGGTCCTCGTTGGCCTTCTTCCCGGCAGCCACGCTGGCGAGGAATATGGCGCTGCAGCTGACGCCGTTGATGGAGGCCTCCTTCACCGCAAAGCTCAGGTTCTTGTTCTCCGTCTTGTTTTCCAGCTGGGTCTTCAGGGTGTAGCCCCAGAAGCTGTCCTCCTGGATGGAGCTGACCTTCATGGTGCAGAGCTCGTTGTCGATGACGGTGCGCGCCTCGAAGGCCGGCGCCGCAGGGGCGGACGCGGTATCGGGGGTGGGCTCGGTGTCGGGGGTGGGCTCGGTGTCGGGAGCAGGTTTGGTGTCGGGGGAGGGCTCGGTTTTCGGCGCGCCGTTCTCCGAAGCGGGGGCCTCGGTCTCATTTTGGCTTGGATTCGCGGGCAGCAGCGGGACGGGCACAACCCCGCAGGCGGCCAGTCCTGCCGTCAGGAGCAGGACGAGCAGAAGGGCAATCAGTTTTTTCATGGCAGGTCTCTCCTTTTTAAATTGGTATCTGCATTATACCACAGCGGTCAGGCGGAAAGCAATCCCGCGGAGAAAAAAGAGCCGGAAACCGCAAAAAAACCTGCCGCAGACAAAAAAAGCCCTTGACAAATCCAATCTTGGCCTGTATAATAGCGGAGCGAAAACAAAGAAGGCTGCCTGCGCCGCCTCACCTCCCGCGAAAGCTAAGAGGTTAACACAGTATCCTCCCGGAGCGCTCCGGGTGTTTGTGTGCGGGTGCAGTCGGCATCCGCTTTTGTTGTATTTTATGGAGGTGTTTTCCATCGCTAAATTGACTCATCAGCTCAACGAAGAAATTCAGGACAAGGAGCTCCGCGTCATCGGGCCCGACGGGGCGCAGCTGGGGATCATGTCCAGCGAGGCCGCCCTGGATCTGGCTGCCGAGCAGGACCTGGATCTGGTCAAGATCTCTCCCACCGCCAATCCCCCCGTCTGCAAGATCATGGACTACGGCAAATTCCGCTTCGACCAGATGAAGAAGGAAAAAGAGAACCGTAAAAACCAGCGCGTGGTGGAGATCAAGGAGATCCGCATGTCTCCGGGCATCGACACCAACGATCTCAACACCAAAATGAAGAGCGCCAGCAAGTTCCTGAAGGAGGGCAACCGGGTCAAGGTCTCCGTCCGCTTCCGCGGCCGCGAGATGGCCCACACCAACATCGGTGAAAAGCTGCTCCTCGATTTCGCCGAGGGCTGCTCCGAGGTCGCCAACATGGAAAAGAACCCCAAGCTCGAGGGCCGGTTCATGTTCATGTTCCTCTCCCCCAAAGCGGAGAA
>CAMVKI010000264.1 GCA_947168005.1 uncultured Clostridia bacterium | reverse complement strand
GCCCCGTGCTCAAAACCCTCCAAAACTTCCTGCGGCACCCGAAGCTGCTGATTCTCAATCTGTTTCCGGTGCTGGTCCTGCTGGGCGTCCTGACCGCCCTGCTCGGGAATCTCTTCTGGGCGGGCTCTGCCGCCTCTCTGGTCCTGGCTCTGCTCTCCCTGGTCAACCTGATCAAGGTAGAGTGCCGGAAGGACCCCCTGATCCCGGCGGACTTCGGCCTGCTGAAGGAGGCCGTCGTCGCCACGGGGGAATATCAGCTTGATCTGCATATCCCCTATTTCATCGTCATTGTGCTGATTTCCCTGGCCCTGCTGCTGCTGGGCTTTAAGCTCAAAACCAGGCTGAAGCCCTGGCTCCGGCTGGGAGCGGCGCTGGTGCTGGCGGGACTGTTCACCAGCTCCATGCTCACGGTATACCCCTCCAACGAGGTCTACTATGCCATGTCCAAATCCGTGGAGGGGCTGTCCCGCTACAACGTCCCGGAGGTCTTTAACGAGACCGGCTTCCTCTACTGCTTCCTGCACCACTATCACCTCTATGACGTCTGGGTGCCCGAGGGCTACGACAGCGCCGAGGCTCAGGCCTGGAACGACGCGCCGCGGCGGAGCCCCGCGCCGCCGAAGACGGACCTGATCTTCATCCAGTGCGAGGCCTTTACGGACCTCTTCGACCTTCCGATCTTCGATTATCCCGCCGGAGAGAACCCCCTGACCCTCTACCGCGCCGTCGCGGACTCCGGCCAGGCCCTGACGGGCCGCATTGTGGTCTCCAACTTCGGCGCCGGCACCGCCAACACGGAGTTCGACGTGCTGACCGGCGTCCAGACCGCCATCCTGAACGAATACTCCTCGGCCCTCCGGGTCGTCCACAAGCGCACGGCCTCCCTGGCCCGCAGCTTCGGGCAGCTCGGCTACGAGCGCTGGTTCCTGCACCCCGGCCAGGCCTGGTTCTACAACCGGGACAGCGCCTACGAGCACTTTGGCTTCCCGGAACGGACCTGGGTGGAGGCCTTCCCCGACGAGAACATGCTCAAGGGCGTCTACGTCTCGGATCAGGCCTTCGGCGAGGCCCTGACGGCGAAATACGAGGCCCATAAGGCCGCCTCCGCGGCCCCCTGGTTCGCCTTCACCGTGACGATTCAGAACCACCAGGCCTTTACCTGGTCCAAGTATCCGGAGCGTCCCCCCGAGGCGCCGCTGCGGCAGTCCGTCTCCCCGGAGGCCCTGGAGGCCGTCTCGGTCTACGCCGAGGGCATCCGGGATTCCTCCCGGCTCCTCTATGATCTGACCGAATATTTCAACGGGCAGGAGGATCCCCTGCTGCTGATCTTCTGGGGCGACCATCTCCCCGCCATGGGGAAGAGCTACAGCGTCTACCGGGAGATCGGCATGTACGTGGGCGACGAATCCGACATTGCCTCCGCCATCGACACCTATACCACCCCGTTTCTGATCTGGGCGAACCGGGCCTGGCTGGAGGAACACGATCTTGCGGCCGCCGCGGCGGCCCTGGAGCTTCCCGCCGACGGCCGGATCAGCGATATCTTCCTGGGGGAGCTGGTCTACGAGCTCTGCGGCCTGTCCGGCTCCGACCCCTTCTGGGATTACCTGGGCCAGACCCGCCGGCAGCTCCCGGTGCTCTGCCAGGGGCGCTATGCCCTCGCCGACGGGACCCTGACCGACGCCCTGGACCCGGAGCTCCAGGCCCTGGAGCAGAAGCTGCGGAAATGGTCCTACTACCGAATCGTGGAGGAGCGGGTCCCCGCCCTGCCCGACTGATTTCGTTATTTCAAGTTTCACATTGCCGAACAGGCAAAAAGGAGGCTTTATGGCACAGATACTGGAATACAAATGCCCGAACTGCGGCGGAATCATCGAATTTGATTCCGAGCTGCAGCAGATGAAGTGTCCCTACTGCGACACGACCTTTGACCCCGCCGCTCTGATGGCGATGGACGAGGCCCTGAACAACCCGCAGCCGGACCAGATGGAGTGGGAGACTCCGCAGAACGAGTTCAGCGAGGCGGAGGCCTCGGGAATGAACGTCTACTCCTGCAAGTCCTGCGGCGGCGAGATCGTCACCGACGCCACCACCGGCGCCACCCACTGTCCCTTCTGCGGGAACCCGGTGGTCCTGACCGGCGTCTTCGCCGGGGCCCTGAAGCCGGACTACGTGATCCCCTTCAAGGTCAGCAAGGAGCAGGCCAAGGAGGCCCTCAAAAACTACGCCAAGAGCAAGAAGATGGTCCCGAAGTTCTACACCTCGGAGAGTCATCTGGACGAGATCAAGGGCGTCTACGTCCCCTACTGGCTCTACAGCGCCGACGTGGACGCGCAGGTCAACTACCGGGCCACCCGGACCCGGATGTGGCGGACCGGAGATACGCAGTTCACCGAGACCTCCCACTTCCGGCTGGAGCGCCAGGGCGGGCTGCGCTTCGAGAACGTCCCCGTGGACGGCTCCACCAAGGTGGACGACACCATGATGGAGTCCCTGGAGCCCTACGATCTGAAGGAGCTGATTCCCTTCCAGACCGCCTATCTCTCGGGCTATTTCGCCGACAAGTACGACGTGGACGCCGAGACCGGCGTAGAGCGGGCCAACGAGCGCATCCGCGCCAGCACCGCCGAGGCCTTCAACCAGACCGTGAGCGGCTATATCGCGCCCGTGGCCGAGACCACCTCCATCCGGCTGCAAAACAACAGCTGCCATTACGCCCTGCTTCCGGTTTGGCTCCTGAACACCACCTACCAGGGCAAGCTCTATCCCTTCGCCATGAACGGCCAGACCGGCAAGCTCGTCGGCGATCTGCCCGTGGGCAAGAAGGAGTACTGGATCCGCTATCTGATCAGTGCAGGCATCGCCGCCGTGGTGATCTTCCTGATCTCCCTGCTGTTTTAAGGAAAGGAGGCTGCAATCATGAAACGGATTCTTTCTCTCGGGCTCTGCGTGAGCCTGGTCCTCGTGCTTCTTCTGGCCTTTTCTCTCCCCTGCCTTGCGGCGGAGCGGGACGGCCTCAGCGGCAATCCGCTGGTGGTGGACAACGCCGGGATTCTGAGCGTCGGAGACCGGGTCACCCTGGAGACCAAAGCCAAGTCCATCTCCGAGACCTACGGCTGCGAGGTCGCCATCCTGACCG
>CAMVKI010000263.1 GCA_947168005.1 uncultured Clostridia bacterium | reverse complement strand
TTCGTGTTGTAGACGCGGTTGGTGTTCTCCCGGATGCCCTCCAGCACCCTGGCGATGTGCTCCGGACCGATGCGCGCAAAGCGCTCCTGCACATAGGCGGTGGAAAACTCGCCTTCCCGTCCGACTTTGATGGTGGGACGGCGATTCATTGCGACCTCCACCATGATCTCCACCAGCTCGTCCACCTGGGCGCGGTCCGCCGTCTCCGCGAGGGTCTCGTACTCGATGCGTCTGCGGATCTCCGCCCGCAGCGTCCGTCCGTCTGTCGGCGTTTGGGGCTGCGAAGGAAGGAATGACTCTGTACTTTGTGGATCTGTATTTTGTTTGTTTGTATTTTGTTTATATATATTTAATTGCGTGGGATTTTCCGACGACGGCTTTTCCGTTGACGGGTTTCCCGTCGTCGGGTTTTCCGACAACGGGTTTTCCGACAACGGGTTTTCCAACGACGGCTCCTGCGTTTCCTCCGCTTCGCTTTCCTCCGCTTCGGCGGGGAACTCGTGGATCACATACTCGTTGCCGGAAAACTTGCCCTGTTTGTCGGTGGTCTGGCGGCGCTCGATGTAACCGCATTTCTCCAGCTCCTGGATGGCGGAGCGTATCGCGTCCTTGCTCTCCCGGTTGATGGTGGACAGGCCGGTGAGGGTGTAGTCCCAGTCCTCCGGCAGAGACAGCATCTGGGACAGCAGTCCCTTGGCCTTCAGCGACAGGCGCTTATCGCGCAGATGATAGTTGCTCATCACGGTATAGTCCCGTGTCTTCTCGATCCGAAATACAGCCATGCGTCAGCTCTCCTTTCCACACAGGGAGGACGCCGGACGCTGCCGACGTCCTCCGTTTCATGCACGCGGTTTTTACGTTTTGCTCACAGCTCGTAGCGGGGCAGCCCGTGGGACAGGAACGCGGCGACCAGGTCCTCCAGCGCGTCGGCCAGCTCCAGGAAGTCGATGTACATCCCGGCTTCCTTCCAGTTCATGCCCTTGACGCAGCGGTATTCCATGACGCTCTCCGCGTCTCCAATGGCCGTGCGGACGCGGGACAGCACCACGAAGCCGGCATCCGGCAGCAGCCAGAGCTCATAGGCGTGGGCGTGGTATGCCACGTCGATGTAGGCGTCTCCCTCATCGGTATAGAGCCGGATCGCCGGACAGGGCAGCAGCTCCGGGCCGCGGTAGGAAAAGCCCTGTTCCCCGCCGCTGTCCACCCGGTAGGCGTAGACCGGCTCCCGCAGCCCCAGAAGGGCCTGGTGCAGCGAGGCAAAGTCCAGGTCCTCCAGCAGTTCCTGCATCTCCTGCGCGTCGTGTTCCTCGTCGGCCCCGCTGCGAAACAGCGCCCTGAGGCTGCGCTTCAAATACTCGGTACGATTTATGTGATCTCCTCCTTGCAATCAGTGCCGCCGCTTCCGCTTCCGGTCTGGCAGGATGTGCCCCTCGATGACGGCGGCGTGTTTTTTGATGCGGATCTCCCCGCGCTCCTGGGCGGCCAGGGCTTTCGCATAAGCTTTGTCGGACAGGAACCGCCGGATGCGCTCTCCCGGACTGCCGATGGGGGCCGCGCTGTCCAGCACGTCGAAGACGATCATGTGCCGGGTGTCGTCCTGGAAACGCTCCACGGCCAGCTCGTCCTGTCCGGTGATGAGCGGGTCGTGTTTCATCTGGCGTGCCGGCACTGCGCGGCTGCCGTGCCCCTGCGGTTCTGGAAGCTCGCGGGAAGCAGTACAAGGGTTCTTTTCATGGCTCAAAACTCCTTTCCTCGTCGGTTTTTGGCAGCAAAAAAGCCGGGCAGAATTTGTGTTCTGTCCGGCTGCTGTCTGATATGTCATTTAGCGCTCCGCTGTGCGCTGGCGGCGTCTCAGCCATTGCTCCAACAGCTTGAAGATGGTCTCCTCCATCTTCTTGGGGGTGCCGGAAGCTGGGAAATACTTTCTGAGCTTGTCCACAGGAAGGCTGAGGCTGAAATCCTGGGGCTTCTTCTGCTCTGCCATAATCTGGAGCATGGCGTCCCCGTCCAGCGCTCCCGCCTGGCTGAGCTTTCGCATCCGCTGGGCCTGGGAGACGGAGGGCGTGGCCTGCTCACTTTCCATGGTCTCCAGCAACAATCGCTGCTCCGGCTCGGTGAGTGCCGCGATCTGATAGGCAGGGGTCAGGGAGATCTTCTTCTCGTCCACCATCCGCAGCAGTTCCGGGATCAGGCTGTTGAGGGAGATGATGTTGCGGACGGTATCGCCGCTGACGCCATCCACGGTGCCCACTTCGTCGTCGCTGCGAAAATGCGCCGAAACATTCGGCGCATTTTCCGAAAGGGGTCGTTGTCGGCAGCTTCTTTCCTCGGCCTCCCCGCCCTGCGCCTGACGGCCTCCAGCCGCAGCTTGTAGGCCTTGGCCCGCTCGCTGGGGAGAACATCCTCCCGCTGGGCATTGGAGTCCACCAGCTGGATGATGGCCTCGTCGTCGCTCAGGTTGCGGACGATGCAGGGCATGTCCGCAAAACCCGCCCGCTCGGAGGCCAGCTTCCGCCGGTGCCCGGCGACGATCTCATAGCCGCCCTCGGCGCGGGGCCGGACAATCGCGGGGACCAGCACACCGTTCTGCTTCACGCTGTCCACCGTGTCCTGCATGGCCTGGTCCTCCCGGATGCCGTAGGGGTGATCTGGGAAGGGGTGCAGCTCGGTCAGTGGGATGCGGAGGATCTGCTCCATGGTTTGCACCGACGCCACCGGCGCGGGCTGCTTTGGCTTTCGCCCTCGCATGGGCGGAGTAGCTTCTGTTGGCATATAGGGTCCTCCTGTGTTCCTGATTTTGGGTATGAAAAAAGGGCGTTTCAAACTGCTTTTCAGCGGATCGAAACGCCCTTTTCTTCGCTGGGATTGCGCGCCCAGCCGGTATTCATTTTTTGAAAACAATGCATGTGCTTCAGGTGGGAAGTGCCATATCATCGCTGTGTCTGTCGGTCCTGTTGTCCTTGTGTGGGGGTAGCACTGATGCGCCCGCTTCATTGGGGGGCGTACATCGGGAAACGCTCGTCTGGAAAAAGCGGTGATTACGCGGGAAAGGGAAAAGGCCTGCTTTCTTACGAAAACAAGCCTTTTTTCGTACCCTTTTGGTGGAGATAAGCGGGATCGAACCGCTGACCTCTTGAATGCCATT
>CAMVKI010000262.1 GCA_947168005.1 uncultured Clostridia bacterium | reverse complement strand
ACGTGGCCGGCGACGGCACCACCACCGCCACCCTGCTGGCCCAGGCCATCACCCGCGAGGGCCTGAAGAACGTCACCGCCGGCGCCAACCCCATGGTCATGCGCAAGGGCATCAACAAGGCCGTCGAGGCCGCCGTGGAGGCCATCAAGGCCAACAGCCAGGCCATCTCCGGCTCCGCCGACATCGCCCGCGTGGGCGCTATCTCCTCCGGCGACGAGGAGGTCGGCAAGCTGATCGCCGAGGCTATGGAGAAGGTCACCTCCTCCGGCGTCATCACCATCGAGGAGTCCAAGACCGCCGAGACCGGTCTGGAGGTCGTCGAGGGCATGCAGTTCGACCGGGGCTATATCTCCCCTTACATGGTCACCGACACCGACAAGATGGAAGCCGTCATTGACGATCCCTACATCCTGATCACCGACAAGAAGATCTCCGCCATTCAGGAGATCCTGCCCGTCCTGGAGAAGATTGTCCAGGCCGGCAAGAAGATGGTCATCATTGCCGAGGACGTGGAGGGCGACGCTCTGGCCACCCTGCTGGTCAACCGGCTGCGCGGCACCTTCACCTGCCTCTGCGTCAAGGCCCCCGGCTTCGGCGACCGCCGCAAGGAAATGCTCCGCGACATCGCCATTTTGACCGGCGGCACCTACGTGTCCTCCGATCTGAACATGGATCTGAAGGAAGTGGACGTGTCCGATCTGGGCCGCGCCCGTCAGATCAAGTCCACCAAGGACAACACCACCATCGTGGACGGCATGGGCGATCCCGCCGAGATCCAGGCCAGAGTCCACGAGATCAAGGCCGCCATTGAGGTCACCACCTCCGACTACGACCGGGAGAAGCTCCAGGAGCGGCTGGCGAAGCTGGCCGGCGGCGTGGCCGTCATCCGGGTCGGCGCCCCCACCGAGGTCGCCATGAAGGAGCAGAAGATGCGGGTCGAGGACGCTCTGAACGCCACTCGCGCCGCGGTGGAGGAGGGCATCGTCGCCGGCGGCGGCACCGCCTATGTCAACGCCATCCCCGCCGTGGAGCATCTGGTCGCCCGCCTGAGCGGCGACGAGAAGACCGGCGCGGCCATCATCGCCCGCGCCCTCCAGGCCCCCATCCGTCAGATCGCCGAGAACGCCGGCGTGGACGGCTCCGTGGTCTTCGAGAAGATCAAGAACTCCCGCAAGCAGGGCTACGGCTACGACGCCGCGAAGGACGTCTACGTGGACATGATCCCCGCGGGCATCGTGGACCCGACCAAGGTCACCCGCTCCGCCCTGGAGAACGCGGCCTCCATCGCCGCCTCCGTGCTGACCACCGAATCCCTGGTGGTCGATAAGCCCGATCCCCAGGCCGACGCGGCCATGGCTGCTGCCGCTGCCGGCGGCGGCGGAATGGGCGGCATGTATTGATCCGTCAAATATAAACGAAACGGGACGCCGGATTTCCGGCGTCCCGTTTCGTTTTTATTTCGTCCAATATGGGAGGCCCCAGGTCTCGAAGCTCCAGCGCTCGTCGTAGGCGTTGCACTCGTAGTCGATGTACCAGAGCAGGCCCTTTTGGACGACGAAGTTCGTGGGGTAGTAGTCGATGTTGAGGCCCGCGGCCCTGGCCTGGGCGGCCATCTCCCGGACCTGGGGGAGGTATTCCTCCGCGGACTGCCCGGCCTCCAGGAGCTCCCGGACCGTGGGGCCCTCTACGTAGTCCTTGACGATGCGCTCGGTTTCGGGGTCGATGGCCCGCATACGGGGGACACGGACGCCCGCCGCCAGGAGGCGGCCGTAGTCGTGCCGCTCGGCCTCGAGCTTGTTGCCGAAGCTGTAGTAGTCGCAGGGCTCGTGGTGGATCTGCTTCAGGACTACCCGCTCCCCCGTTTCATCCTCGGCCAGCCAGGAATAGCCGCCTTTCCCTTTGCCCAGGAGGCGGAGCAGCTGATAACTTTTTCCGCAGACGCAGCAGAGCTTGGATTCCATAAGTTGTTCCATATCGCTATTAAATGTGTGCGGCGGCCAGGGGTCTGGCCGCCCTACATCCGGTAGCGGGTCCGGAGGGCCTGCATCATGTCGGTGTAGAGCCGGGCGCAGGTCTTGTTGTCGCCGCGTTTGAGGGCCTCATAGCAGGGGCTCAGCCAGTCCCGGCGGAGCTCGGCGCAGCGGGCGGCCTCGTCGTCGCCCCAGCGCATGGCGGCCACCACGGCGGGGGCCAGCTCGTAGTATGCGGCGATCTGGGCTCTCCCCTGCTCCGTTTGTGCCAGCCAGTTATCCCGGAAGGAACGGAAGGCTCTGAGCTCCTCGCAGTCGTCGGGCTTGCCCTCGGCCTCGCAGACCGCGGTGGTGACGAAGCAGAAGCCGTGCTTGCGGAAGCCGCCGTTGATTTCCTCAAAGCTGCCCGGCTCGAAGCGGTTGTCCGGATACTTCGCGTTGAAGCGCTCGCTCAGCAGGGCGGGAAAGTCCTCGCTGATGGACAGGCCGCAGCCCCGGATCGCCGGGACTGTGTACCAGGCCAGGGTCAATTTGTCTGCAAACTCCAGGCGGTTCCGGGCGGTTTTGGTTCTGGCCTTCGGATGGGCGCCGTGGAATTCCTCCCACTGGACAAGGAAGCGCTCGACGAACTCCTCCAACAGAGCCTCCCGCCGGGCGGGCTGGGCGCAGACGTAGCGGTCCAGAGCCTCCCAGGTCGCCCGGATGCCCTCCCGATGGGCCTCGTAGGAGGCCTCATATTTTTTCTTCGTGAACTGCTTGTAATAATCCGGGTAGTCCCGAACGCAGTCCAGCAGATGGGCCTCCGCATAGGCCCGGTCCGCCTCGTCGGCGGTCTGGGCGGGCTGCGTGAAATCCGCCATGCGGAGCTTCGCCCCGCAGTAGAGGCAGGAGAAGCTCTCCAGCTCCGCGGGGACCTGGATCTCCTTGCCGCAGCTTGTGCATTTCAGCGTGATTGTTTCATTTGTCATCCCAGCTCACCTGCTTTTCTGTGTGTTCGGAGGATTGCCCTGCGGGGGATAGGACGGCCAATGGCCGCCCCTACGGGCGTATGCGTATCGGAGACTTGGCGCGAGGGGCGGGCGGCCGATGGCCGCCCCTACGAGCGTTTGCGTTTGGGGCAGCTTTGCGCGGGGGGCGGGCGGCCGATGGCCGCCCCTACGGGCGTATGCGTATCG
>CAMVKI010000261.1 GCA_947168005.1 uncultured Clostridia bacterium | reverse complement strand
CTTCAAGCTGGGCGGCACCATCGAGACCACCGGCGCGGGGGACACCTTCTGCGCCTGCGTCCTGCACGACGTTCTGAAAAACGGCGTGGAAAACCGCAGCGAGGACAGCCTGCGGAACATGCTCCGCTTCGCCAACGCGGCGGCCTATCTGGTCACCACCAAGCGCGGCGCCATCCGCTCCATGCCGGACCCCGCCGACGTGGAAGAAATTTTAGCTGCGCGCTGATCGTCCCAAATGCGGACCCCCTGGATCGCGGTATACCCGCGCCCCAGGGGGGCTTTTATTCTTACGGAAACGTTACATTTTGGCCTGTAAGGGCGGTCATGCTCCGTGATTCTTCGAGTTCGGCCGCCCGCCCGAGGCGCAAACGTAGGTTTCGAATGTAGCGTGGGCAATCTGCCCGCCCCTACAAGCGTATCGGAGTCTTCAGCGCTCGACCCGGCTGCCGCCCCATTCGACCAGGACGAAGCCCGTGCGTTCCGGGGCCGTCAGGGTCTGGGGTGCGATCTCCACGGGCTCGTCCAGGGGCTTCCAGGCCATGAAGACCCGGAGTACCGTGTCTGGGGCAGGGGAGACCTCCAGCCGGGCCCGGTCCGTGTAAGCGGCGCCCTGGAAGGCGATGAGGTTGTAGGGACTGTCCTGCATCAGGGGCAGCCAGTAAACGATGAACTCGTTGGCCTCCCGCCGGGTCAGGCCCAGCTCCGCCAGGGCCTCCTCCAGGAAGGCCGCCGTGTCCTCGCCCCGGACGCAGAAGCCCTTGGAGAAGTCAAAGGCCCCGTTGTTCTCCCCCTCCCAGTAGAGGTAATTATAAGTCTGCCCCGCATCGTCCCGCAGGATCCCGTCCGGGGCCGCGGTGACGGTCCAGCCATCCTTATAAGCCGGATAGGCGCAGGTCAGTTCCCCGTCCAGGTCCAACTTCACCTCCACCCGGGTCTCGGTCTCGGGGTAGAGGTAGATCACGGGCTTGGCGGAGGTATAAACGGTCGCCTTGTCAACGTTCAAAACCGTCAGTCTGCCGACCCGATACCAGCGATCCGCCTGATCTGCCCGGCTGGGCCACAGGGATCCCGGGTCTTCCATCGCTGTACAGTGCTCCGCCAGGATCTCCAGGCCGCTGGAATAATCCTGATACGGCAATACTCCGTCTTGAACGGTTTCCGTCTCCTCGTCCGCGACCAGCGCGATCCATTCGCTGCCGAGCCGAAACAGCAGCACGTCGCTTCCGTCCGGGAGAGAGCTTGAGCGGGCGTTCCAGCCCCGGACGGTGACGCCGCCCTCCGGCTCCCCGGTGATCTCGGTGCTGTGCCAGAGCCGCTGATCCTCGGCCTCCGAGGCCGTATAGACCTGATGGACCGTCAGGGCCTCGACGGCCGCGGGGACGGGGATCGTCAGCGCATAGCCGGAGCCTCCAGACCCATAATAACCATCGAAGCGGTCCCAGAGCCAGACCTCCGCGGCGCTCCCGGTGCCCGTGACCTCCGCGAGCCGCAGATCGACGGTACAGCGAATGCCGGCGGCATAGGAGATCACCAGGTAGCGGAGCGCAGGATCGGTATAGACCTGCCGGAGACCGTATTCCGCGTAAGCGCCGCACCAGGCCGCATAGGCGTCATAGTCCAGCACCTCCTGCAGTACAAAGCCCTCGGGGACGGGGGAGAAGGGGTGCGGATCGGGCATGAGGACGCTGTCCTCGTTCTCCGGGCCGGGAAAGCTCAGCTTCTGCACGTCGTATTCCCCCTGCCAGTCGCCCTTCAGCACCCAGATCGTCTCCCCGTCGGGCAGGACCTGGGGGCTGCAGTTCTCCGGCTCCGCGGCGAAGCCGGGCAGGGGCTGATCCGTCGGAACGCCGGGTTCGGCAGCGCTCGTTTCCCCCAGTCCGGCGGGGCTCGGCCCCGGGTGACGGGGCAGCTTCCAGAGCAGGAAGGCGCCGAGCCCCAGCACGCAGAGGCCCAGGGCGGCGGCGGTGACCGCCCGCAGCCGCAGCCTCCGCACCGGGATGGCGCGGATCGGATTGACGGAAGCTCTCTCCGCCGTTTCCCTTGTCTGCTCTCTGATTTCTGTAACGGGATTTTGGCGCCCGTCGGGCGCCTCCGCGTTCGTTGCCCGGGTGATCCGGGCGTCCAAAGCCTCGGTCAAACGCCGGGCCAGTTCTTCGTCAGTCACGTTTATCCCTCCTTTAATTCGTTTCGCAGCGTGTTCTTGCCCCGGCTGATGAGCTTTTCCGCCTTGCTGACGGTGCAGCCCAGGGTCCGGGCAACCTGTTTGGCGGTCATGCCGCAGGCCAGGGAGAGCTGGACCGCCGTGCGCTGTTCAATGGGGAGCCGGTCCAGGGCGGCCAGGACGTCCAGCCGTCCCTCCGGGTCCCAGGCGGGAGCCCGGAGCTCCGCCGCGGCCTCCAGAGGCACGGTCCGCTCCCGCTTCCGCTTGCGGAGCAGGTCGATGGCCGCGTGCTCCGTAAGGATGGCAACGAAGCGCCGGGTCTTCGGCCCTGTGGGCTCCTCCAGACAGTCGCTCCGGGCCACCAGCTTGACCAGGGCCTCGGAGACCGCGTCCTCCGCCAGGGCGTCGTCCCCTAAGATGTCCCGGGCCAGCCGGAACATCATGTTCCGATATTCCAAATAGGTCTGCTCCAGGTTCCGTCTGCGCGCCGGGCCTCTCTCATTGCTTTCCATTTCCAGCCTCCTCTCAGGTGGTTCTGAACACTATAACGAAATGAGGGACGTATTTTCGGACAGTGTTTGATAAATATTTTCCTTTTGGATGCACAGAAGGTATTTGCCGTTTTGCAGTTTGGCAAATACCTTCTACGCGCGTTCTTCAGTTTTCGCGTCATTCTCCGCTTCGCCGGGCCGGCGCGGAGCGCTTCGTCGCTTTCCCTGCCGTCGTCAGGCCTCTTCCGGTTTTTCGGCTTCGTCCGTCGCTTCCGGCAGCTGCTCCGCAGCGGCGTCATCGCCTGCGGCGATGACCGGAGCGATGAGGGCATCGCTCCCTACGGGGGCGACGGGGGCGGAAGAGTCGGCGGGGGCGGCGAGGGCGGGAGGGGCGGCGGGGGCGGCGGCCTCTGCGGGGGCGGCCGCTTCCGCCTCCTGCCGCTGCTCCGCAGCGGCGTCATCGCCTGCGGCGATGACCGGAGCGATGAGGGCATC
>CAMVKI010000260.1 GCA_947168005.1 uncultured Clostridia bacterium | reverse complement strand
ATTATACACCTATCCGATTGAATTGTAAAGTTTTAATTGAAACAATATACTACGGGCGGGGCGGGCCGGGAGACCCGGCCCCCTACTGCACCACCTTGCTCAGCAGGGGGCGCAGGACCTGCCAGTCGTCGAAGCGGCGGTCCTTGGAGCTGGTGAGGAAAATGAGCTGGTTTTGGGGATTCGTCAGGCCGGCGTAGCTCTTCACCGCGGCGCTGACGCCGGAGCCCGTGACGCCCGACACGTAGACGTGGGAGTCCCCGGAGAGGGCGAAGTCCGTGGCCGGGTTGCCGAAGGAGATGGTGATGTTGCTGCTGGAAAAGAAGTTCAGCAGCTCCTTCGCCGCGCCGGAGATCAGCTCGCTGCGGCTCACCTCGGAGCTGTAGACGATCTTCGTCCCGTTGGGGAAGCGGAAGTCGTCGAAGACGATCTCCTTGAAGCCCTTCTCCGCCAGCTCCCGGGCGATCTGCTTCAGGTAGGCCGCCACGGTCTCGCTGGCCGGGTCCAGCCAGTAGAAGCCGTTGCCCACCCAGAGGGAGCCGCTGGCGGTCCGCAGGGCGGAGTTGATGTGATTCTCGGCGAAATTCGTGTCCGCGAAGCTGCGGACCCGGGCCACCATGGTAAAGCCGTGGCTGCGCAGATAGGAGATGACGGCGTCCACGGTGGAAATGTCGATGGCCGCCTGGCGGGTGCCGTCGATGGAGGTGGTGTAGTAGAAGGACCCGTTGCCGCCCTTGAGGTCGATCATCACGGTGCAGGGCGGGGTCAGCTCCTGGACGGCCTCCAGCACGGCGCCGGGGTCCTGGAGCATTTCCAGGTCGATGTAGTAGCCGCTGATCCGCTCCGTCTCCTCGCCCCGCTCGCCGGGGTCGGCGAATACGATCTCCACGCTCTCCAGCGGGGGCCGGGTGGCCTGGGGACCGGTCTCCAGAACCACGTCCTGGGCGGTGTTCCGTCCGAAATCCAGCCGGATGCCCTCGGGGGAGTAGACCACGTAGCGGCCCAGGTAGAACGCGAAGAGGATCAGGCAGAGGACCAGGGCCGCCAGCACGGCCAGCAGGATCTTGAGTCCCTTCTTCAGCCGCGCCTGGGAGCGGTAGGAAATGGTACGCAAGCTCAGGCCTCCTTCCGCTTTTGGGCCGTGAAGCAGCACCAGTCGTTCATGGTCTGAAGCTGTGTGATCTCCAGGCCCGCGGCCTCGATGGCCGCCCGGACCTCGTCATAGCGGTTTTCCAGCACGCCGGAGCAGATCAGGGTGGTCTTCTCCGTCATGAAGCGGGGCAGCACCGCGGCCATGGGGATGATGACGTCGGCAAAGATGTTCATGCAGACCACGTCGTAGGTCCGGGCGAAGAGCTCCGCCAGAGCCTCCTGGCCCGTGATGACGTTGCCGGTGACGGCGGTAAATCGATCGGCTCCCAGGCCGTTGATGGCCGCGTTCTCCCGGGCGATGTCCTCCGCCTTGGGGTCCACGTCCACGCCGGTGGCGTGGGCCGCCCCCAGACGCAGGGCCGTGATGGAGAGGATTCCGCTGCCGCTGCCCAGGTCCAGGACCTCCTCGCCGCCCCGGATCAGCTCCTCCAGCCGGAGCATACACATCTGGGTGGAGGCGTGGGCCCCGGTGCCGAAGATCATGCCCGGGTCCAGGAGCACGGGGATCCGCCCCTCGGAGCGGTCCGGCTCCATCCACTTGGGCACCACCAGCAGCCTTTTGCCGATGGGGATGGGCTGGTAGTATTGCTTCCAGTTGTTCTCCCAGTCCTCGTCCCGGACGTTGGCCAGGGTCAGCTCCAGGCTGCCCAGCCCGGCCTCGGGGTACTCGATCAGCAGCTCGGTCAGCAGCTCCCGCAGCCGGACGATCTCCTCCCGGGTGCCGGGGTTCTTCTCCAGGTAGAGCCGGATTCTGGAAACCCCGTCGAGGCTCTTTTCCAGGTCCTCGTCCACGATGTCCCAGTAGTCCCGGTTCGTCTCCAGAAAGCTATGAAATTCCGCCTCATCGTCAATGATGAAGCTGTCAAAACCGTTTACGGTCAGCGCCGCCTCCAGCAGGTCGATGCCTCCGGAAGCGGAATCAATGGTGAGCTCCAGCCATTCCATGCCGGTCCCTCCTTATTTTCGGTGATTTGCCCCTATAGTTTACAGGATTTTCCGCGGCTTGGCAAGGGATTTTCCGAAAATCCATGAAAAAAACACAGAAAAAACCGCAAAAATCCTTGATTTTTCCTTTGAAATTCACAAAAAAGTGTGGTATAATGAGGTATACGGCACGAGGAGGAAGCGGCGACCCGAAGGAAAGGAGTTCGGCATGTACAGCGTCAACGAAAAGATCCATTACGGCGGCAGCGGCGTCTGCGTGATTCAGGAGATCGCGTCCATGCGCTTCGGCCGCACCCGGGAGCGCTATTATGTCCTCAAGCCCGTCTATCAGAACAGTTCCGTAATCTACGTCCCCGTGGACAACCCGGAGCTGGTGGCGAAGATGCGCCCGGTCCTGTCCCGGGAGGAGGTGGACAGCCTCATCGAGGGGATGCCCGGGATCCCAACCGCCTGGGAGGACGATCCCCAGCTCCGCAAGGCCAGCTTCGACGCCCTGCTGCGCAGCCACGAGTGCCGCAGCCTGATCGTCATCATCAAGACCCTCAACGCCCACAAGGAGCGCCGCCAGGCCGACGGCAAGACCCTCCATGTGGCCGACGAGACCTACCTCCGCGAGGCCCAGCGCCTGCTCTACGACGAATTCGCCGGCGCCCTCAACATCCAGCCCGCCCAGGTCCACGCCTATATCCAATCCAAGCTGGGCCAGCCTGCGTAAGCACCTCGCCCGTAGGGTGCGGCGTCCTCGACGCCCCGCCGTTCCCGCCCCCGCCCGTAGGGGGCGGCGTCCTCGACGCCCCGCCGTTCCCGTCCGCCCCCGCCTGTAGGGGGCGGCGTCCTCGACGCCCCGCCGTTTCCCGCCCGTACACCTGCCCGCGGGCCATGCGCATATCACCCCACGCCCACAAGAAAATACTTGCTTTTTCCCGCACGATGTATTATAATGCCTCCTGTACCTGCCGGTATGATGGAATTGGTAGACGTAGCGGACTCAAAATCCGCCGCCAGCGATGGCGTGCCGGTTCGACTCCGGCTACCGGCACCAGAAGGGTTGTGCAAAAAAGATGCACCCCCGAAAAACCCAGGAAATTCCTGGGTTTT
>CAMVKI010000259.1 GCA_947168005.1 uncultured Clostridia bacterium | reverse complement strand
ATGAGCGAGGGCGGCATGGGGCTGGGCCTGGTCCATCAGCTGGTTTCCTCCATGGAATACCGCCGCTGCGGGGAGGAAAATCGCCTTTGCCTGCACTTTGCCCCGGAGAAAGCGCCCGCGGACTGAGCCCGGAGCCTCCGGGCTTCGGGACGACCGACACCACAATTTTCATCGGAGGAACGAGCATGCAGCTTCGATTTGCTGTTCTGGAGGATCTGCCCGCGGTAAACGTCCTGCGCAGGCAGGTCAACGAGCTCCATGTGACGGGACGGCCCGAGACCTTCAAGGCGGGCTTTCCGCCCGAGCTGGAGCACCACGTCTACACGGTTTTCCACGACCCGGACCAAAAGATTCTCGTGGCCGAGGAGGACGGGCAGCTCTGCGGCTTCGCGGTGCTCCACCAGATCCGCAGGCCGGAAACGCCCTTCATGTACGAACGGCGCTTTCTGGACGTGGATGAGTTTGGGGTGGCCCCGGCCTTTCGCCGCCGGGGCGTCGGCAGGGCGCTGATCGACCGGGCTAAGGCGTGGGCAAAGGAGCAAGGCTTCGACCGGCTGGAGCTCAACATGTGGGAGTTCAACCGGGACGCCCTGGCGTTCTATGAGGCGGTCGGTTTTCAAACCTATCGCCGGTATCTGGAGATCCCGCTGTAAAGCATAAAAAACTGCCCCTGAAACGGCAATTCCGTTTCAGGGGCAGATCGTTTTGGGGGCTTACGCCTTCTCCCGCAGGCGGGCCAGCTCGGCCTTGGCGGTCTGGAGCTCGAGCTCCTCGGTGAAGCCCCACTCCTTTTCCAGCAGATCCACGATCCGGCCGTAGGTCTCGGCGGCCTTCGCGTAATCTCCGCGGATCTCCCAGATGTCCGCGATGGCCATCAGCTCATCCTGGAAGCGGGGGCGCCGGGGCTCCCGCTCAAAGGAGCGCTCGTAGAGGGTGATGGCCCTGTCGTAGTCGCACTTGGCGGCGTAGTACTGGGCGGCCTCGAAGAGCCAGACGAAATCGTCCGGGTACTGTCTGCCCAGCTCCTCCACGATCCGGTCCGCCGTGGGCTCGTCGAAGCGGGCCAGGGCGATATGGGCCCGGTAGATCCCCACGTGGACGGGATTGACCCCCGGCATCCGGGCGTAGCGCGCCAGCAGGGCCTCGGCCTCGTCGGCCCGGTGGTCCGCCAGCAGATTGTCGAAGAGATAGGCGTAGGGCAGCGCCTCGTCGGGATTTGCCTCCACCAGCTCCCGGTAGAAGTCCACAGCCTTGTGGTGATTGGCGAAATTCCAGTCCCAGCAGGCGTGGCCCTCGGCCATCTGGAGCAAATACTGGCAGTTCTTCTCCCCCGGGGCTCTGCGGATGGCCTCCTTGGCCCAGCGGCGGACCTTCCCGGCGTCGGAGTACATCCGGTGCCAGTAGAGATAGGCCAGGAGCTCCGTAGCCCGTTTTTGATGGGTCTCGTCCTGCAGCTGATCCTTCAGGAAGTCTTCATACTCCCGGAACAGCTCCTGGGGCAGGGTTTTTTCGTTATCCAGGCTGTTTTCGATGCGGTTCAGCCGCTGCTCGGCGCTGAGATCAAAAAGCTCGTCGATGCTGACGCCAAAGATCTCCGCCAGCTTGGGCAGCAGGGTGATGTCGGGCAGGGCCGCGCCCGTTTCCCTTAGTTAAAGATATTGTTGGGTATCTCAAGATGTGTCATTCGATTTTGCCGATAAAGCGGTAGAAGATTTCCACTTCCTGTTCCCGGCTTCCGTCCTCACTTTTGACCGCTTCATGGACAAGGATTTTTTCAATCAGCGTATTCAGAAGTTCAGCCGTCAATTCTGTGGGATTGACATACTGTTTCATCAGACCTATCCACTTTTCAGCGTCAACCGCTGTCTGGGCGGCGGTCTCCATCGCTTCGTGAAGCCGTTCAATTTTTACGTCCAATTCTCGCTGTTCGCCCTGATACTTTTCGGACAGCATATTGAAATTGTATTCTGTAATGCGTCCGGCAGACCAGTCCTCATACATTTTTGCAAACAGGGTGTCTACTTCTGCTTTGCGCTTTTCCGCCTTTTTCAGTTCGGCTGTCTGCCGCTTCCTTGCAGTATTGCGTTCCTTGTCGCTGGCGTTAAGTAGCCGTTTCAGAAGTTTGTCCCCATCCTGCTGTGCCAGCACAGACCAGTATTGCAGACGGGAAAGGACATAGGCGTAAAGCACATCATAGCGGATATAGTGCATGGAACACTGGTGCAATCCTTGCCCGTACTTGCTACAATGGTAGTGGGCATAGGGATTTTTGTTCTGGCTGTTCATACCATAGGCCAGCGACCAGCCGCAGTCCGCACATTTTACCAGCCCGGAAAATATCTGTGTTGTGCCGTTCTTCTGCCGTCTGCGCCTGTTGCAAATCTGCTCCTGTACTTGACGGAACACATCTTCGGAAATAATCGCTTCGTGGGTGTTCTCCACACGATACCATTCCTCTTTTGGCTTGCGTACTTTCTTCTTGTTTTTGAATGAAATGTTGGTCTGCTTATTGTGGACGCTGTGTCCGATATAGGTTTCCTCTTTCAGAATACTTTTCACCTGCGCTATCGTCCACGCATAGGCTTTTTCCTCCGGCGCTCCGGCATAGATATTTGCGAAAGTGCCGTATCTCTGGAAATTCAGCCAGCCGGGAGTAGGTACTTTTTCTTCGACCAAAATCCGTGTAATGCTGGCGGCTCCCCGGCCATGAACGGCAAGGTCAAAAATCTTTTCGATAATCCACCTTGTTTCCGGGTCAATCAGAAGATGGCCTTTCTTATCTGGGTCTTTGACATAGCCAAGCGGAGCATAGGCTCCATAGTGTGCGCCATTTGCGAACCGTGTCCGCATGGCCGCCTTTACCTTTTTGCTGGTCTGGCGGGCGTGCATTTCATTCAGAATGTTGAGGAATGGGGCAAGCTCATTCTCTCCGTTGATGGTGTCCACATTGTCATTGACAGCGATATAGCGGACGCCTTTGCTGGGAAAGTAGATTTCCGTGTACTGGCCGGTCAGAATGTAGTTTCTGCCTAAGCGGGATAAATCCTTCGTAACAACGCAGTTGATTTTCCCGTCCTCAATGTCATCAATCATTCTCTGAAAATCCGGCCTGTCAAAGTTCGTTCCAGACCATCCATCGTCGATATATTCATCTATGACATTCAGGCCATGCTCGGCGGCATATTGCCGGAGCA
>CAMVKI010000258.1 GCA_947168005.1 uncultured Clostridia bacterium | reverse complement strand
ACGGCGGACAAGCAAGGCTTGTCCCTACAGGCGGGTCTGATGCCTGATGCCTGTTCCCTGTTGCCTTTTTTCTCGATTTTCAAAAAAAGTCGTTGAAAATGTCCGCATCTGTGCTATAATTGCAGAAAAGAAGCTTTCAGGAGGCCTTGCCATGCTGTTTCGGAAAAACGTCGCCAAATTCTGTTCCTACTGCGTCCACGCCGGTCAGGCCAGCGGGGAGCAGCTGCTCTGCACCAAAAAGGGCTTTACCTCTCCCGACAAGCACTGCTGGCGCTTCCGCTACGATCCGCTGAAGCGGACCCCCGCCCGCTATCAGACCAAGGACTTCACCAAATTCAGCGAAGAGGATTTCCGGCTGTAAACATGGGAAGACCGCAGACGATCTGCGGTCTTCCCATGTTTTATGGCGCACACTGTGCGCCGCTGCATTTATCTGTGGCGCACACTGTGCGCCGCTACTTTTTTTTGAACACCAGGAGCTTGCTGAAGACGTAGTTCAAAATCACGACGACGACGGCGATGGGGACCTTCGCCACCGTGAGGCCGTTGACGCCCAGAAGTCGGTACTGTCCGGCGTGGAAGGCGTCCCGGGCGAGGACCACCAGACCCGCCTCGATCAGGAAGGAGAGGATCCGGCCGCCGAAGAAGGTGGGGATTTCCCGGGCCAGGGTCCGGGCGGACCAGTCCTTGCTCCGGAAGACGAAGGGCTTGTTGGTGAAAAAGGCGAAGAGCACGGCGGCCACGAAGGCCGCGGTTTCGCTGACCAGAACGTATTTCTCCCCGAGGGCGGCGTTCAGGCGGTCGAAGACCAGGAAGTTGACCAGGGTGGTCAGTACGCCGAAGACCAGATACAGGACCGTCTCCCGGTTCAGGAGCTTTTGGAAGAGCTTTTTCATGGGGTTTACCTCTTTTTTCGGATGCCTCTACTATACTCCATCCCGTCTTCCCTGTCAAGTTGCCTCTTGCCTTGTTTTTGTGGAAACTGTTGGAAAACAGCTTGCTTTTTTCACGCAAATACGGTATAATTGATAAGTGTGGGTTTATTCCCCCAAAAGCGTCTTTGACGATTTCAGCAAATTTAAGGAGCGTGGAAAAAACATGGAACATCCCCATTGCGCTTCGGGTGTGGTGCTGACCGGGCACAGCCTGACGCTGGAAGACTTTATCGCGGTGGCCCGCTACGGGGCGGAGGTCGAGCTCTCTCAGGAGGCTCTGGACAAGCTGACCGAGTCCCGGGCGCTGGCTGAGAAGATTTCCCGGGAAAAGCGGGTGGCCTACGGCATCACCACGGGCTTCGGCGACTTCGCCACCGTGGCCGTCCCCGAGGAAATGAGCGCCAAGCTCTCCACCAATCTGATCCTCAGCCACGCCGTCGGCACCGGCGAGCCCTATTCCGACGAGCAGGTCCGCGGCATGATGCTGCTGCGCGCCAACGCCCTCTGCGTGGGCATCAGCGGCGTCCGGCCCATCCTGGTCCAGATGCTGGTCGAAATGCTCAACAAGGGCGTCGTCCCCGTGATCCCCCAGAAGGGCTCCCTGGGCGCCTCCGGCGACCTGGCTCCCCTCTCCCACATGGGTCTGGTCCTCCTCGGCAAGGGCAAGGCCAGATACCGGGGCGTGGAATACGAAGGGGCCAAGGCCATGGAGCTGGCCGGGATCAAGACCCTCGACACCCTGGTCAGCAAGGAGGGCCTGGGCATCACCAACGGCACCTGCGCCATGACCAGCGTCGGCGCGCTCTACCTCTATGACACGCTCACCGCCGCCAAGCTGGCGGATCTTATCGCCTCCGTGAGCTTCACCGCCCTCGGCGGCCAGCTGGACGCCTTCCAGGAGCGGATGCACACCGCCCGGGGCCACAAGGGTCAGATCAAGGTCGCCAAGAACATCCGCCTCCTCACCGCCGGGGGCGAGATCCTGCAAAACAGCCAGAAGGCCCGGGTCCAGGACGCCTACGCCCTGCGCTGCATCCCCCAGGTCCACGGCGCCGTCCGGGACGCCCTGGCCTACGTCCGGGAGAAGGTCGAGATCGAGCTCAACGCCGTCACCGACAACCCCCTGATGTTCCCCGAGGACGAGGCCGTCATCTCCGGCGGCAACTTCCACGGCGAGCCCATGGCCCTGCCCTTTGACTTCCTGGGCATCGCCTGCGCCGAGCTGGCCTCCATCTCCGAGCGCCGCACCGAGCGCATGGTCAACGCCGCCCTCTCCAACGGCCTGACCCCCTTCCTCACCACCGAGGGCGGCCTCAACAGCGGCTTCATGATCGTGCAGTACTCCGCGGCCTCCATGGTCAGCGAGAACAAGGTGCTGGCGCATCCCGCCTCCGTGGACTCGATCCCCTCCTCGGCCAACCAGGAGGACTTTGTCTCCATGGGCACCACTGCCGCCCGCAAGGCCGGGACGATCCTGGAAAACACCCGCTCCGTCCTGGCCTACGAGCTGCTGACCGCCTGCCAGGCCGTGGACGTCCGCAGGATGGTGGGTCCCTGGGGCCAAGGCCTCTCCCCCGCCGTTCAGGCCGTTTACGACAAGGTCCGCAGTCTGATCCCCTTTATGGAGGAGGACCGCGAGCTCCGGCTGGACATTGAAAAGATCGAAAAGCTGGTCCGCTCCGAGGCGCTTCTGGCCGCCGTTCGCGAGCTGGTCCCGGAGTTTGAATAAACCTGATTCTCGTGGCGCACACTGTGCGCCGCTACGTGGATTTTTGTAAAGGAGGCATTTTCATGGAGATTGATTTCAGCAAGGCGATGACCATCCGGCTGGACGACGAGCTGCCGGAGCTCCATCCCTTTGACCCCAAGTACCGCAGAGCCCCCCGCCGGGAGTCCAGGCTGACGGAGGCCGACAAGGAGCTGGCGATCCGCAACGCCCTGCGCTACGTGCCCAAGCAGCACCACGCCCAGATGGCGAAGGAGTTCGCCCAGGAGCTCAAGGAGCACGGCCGCATCTACGGCTACCGCTACCGCCCGGAGGGCAAGCTCTACGGCAAGCCCATCGACGAGTACGAGGGCAAGTGCATCGAGGGCCGGGCCATCCAGGTCATGATCGACAACAACCTGGACTTTGACGTGGCTCTCTACCCCTACGAGCTGGTGACCTACGGCGAGACCGGCCAGGTCTGCCAGAACTGGATGCAGTACCGCCTGATCAAGAAGTATCTGGAGCAGCTCACCGACGAGCAGACCCTGGTGGTCATGTCCGGCCATCCCCTGGGCCTGTTCCACT
>CAMVKI010000257.1 GCA_947168005.1 uncultured Clostridia bacterium | reverse complement strand
AGCCCCTACACCGAGGACATGGAGACCTCCGCCACCAACCCCTACGGCTGGACCAAGGTGATGATCGAGCAGATCCTCCGGGATTACTGCGTGGCCAACAAGGGCTTCTCCGCCGTGCTCCTGCGCTACTTCAACCCCATCGGCGCCCATGAGTCCGGCCTGCTGGGCGACGATCCCAACGGCATCCCCAACAACCTGATGCCCTACGTGGCCCGGGTCGCCGCGGGTCAGCTCCCCAAGCTGACGGTCTTCGGCGACGACTATCCCACCCGGGACGGCACCTGCCTGCGGGACTATCTCCACGTCGTGGATCTGGCGAAGGGCCACATCTCCGCCTTGGAGTACGCCGAGACCCACACCGGGGCCGAGGCCTTCAACCTGGGCACCGGCGACGGCGTCTCCGTCCTGGAGCTGGTCAACTCCTTCCAGAAGGTCAACGGGGTCCCCGTGAACTACGTCATCGGCGGCCGCCGGGACGGCGACCTGGCCGAGGTCTACGCCAACCCCACCCGGGCCCATGAGGAGCTCCACTGGAGCGCCGAGAAGACCGTGGACGATATGTGCCGGGACGCTTGGCACTTCATCCAGACCCGCAGCGCCGAGCAATGAGCGAGCTGGGTCAGGTCTGCCTCCGCAGAGGCGAGGCGCAGGAGCTCCGGGCGGGTAAGCTCTGGATCTATGACAACGAGATCGACTGGGTGGACGACGCCTGCCGGGACGGCGAGGTCGTGGAGGTCCTGGACAGCCGGATGAAGTTCCTGGCGAAGGGCTTTTTCAACAGCCGGTCGAAGATCACCGTCCGGGTCCTGACCCGGGACCGGGAGGAGACCGTGGACGGGGACTTCTTCCGCCGCCGCCTCCGGGCGGCCTGGGAGTACCGCCGGGCCCTGGGCTTCGACAACGCCTGCCGGGTGGTCTTCGGAGAGTCCGACGGCCTGCCGGGGCTGACGGTGGACAAGTTCGGCGACTATCTCTCCGTCCAGATTTTGAGCCTGGGCATGGACCGGATCAAGGACGAGCTGGTCGCCGCGTTGGTGGAGCTCATCCATCCGAAGGGCATTTTTGAGCGGGACGACGTGCCCGTCCGGGAGAAGGAGGGCCTGGCCCAGGTCACTGGCGTCCTCTACGGCGAGATCCCGCCTGAGACGGAGATCCTCGAGCACGAGGCTCGGATGCTGGTGGACATCCCCGGCGGCCAGAAGACCGGCCACTTCCTGGACCAGCAGGAGAACCGGGGCCGCATCAAGCCCTACTGCCCGGGCCGGTCCGTGCTGGACCTCTGCTCCCACACCGGCGGCTTTGCCATCCACGCGGCCCTCTACGGGGCGGCCTCCGTGGAGGCGGTGGACGTGTCCGAAAGCGCCCTGGAGCTGCTGCGCCGCAACGCCGCCCGGAACGGGGTGGAGGGGAAGATTACCACCGTGGCCGCCAACGTCTTCGACCTGATGAAGGCCTACGACGAGGCGGGAAAGCGCTTCGACACCGTGATCTGCGATCCGCCGGCCTTTGCCAAGAGCAAGAAGGCCCTGGAGGCCGCCTACCGGGGCTACAAGGAGCTGAACCTGCGCTGTATGCGGGTCACGGCCCCCGGCGGTTATCTGATCTCCTGCTCCTGCTCCCAGTTTATGACGCCGGAGCTGTTTCTGGAGATGCTCCGGGACGCCGCCGCCGACTCCGGCCGCACGGTCCGGCTCCTGGAGACCCTGATCCAGTCCCGGGACCACCCCGCCGCCCTCAACGCGGAGCAGAGCCTGTATCTGAAGGGGTACATTTTGCAGGTGCTTTAATTAGGAGGAAACCATGGGAATAATTGTCGCGGTCTGCGTATCGGACAGGAAAGGCGTCCAGAAGCGCCCTGTTTCGGAGATCGAGCTCCGCGTCGGGCAAGGCGTCGTTGGCGACGCCCACGCCGGGAACTGGCACCGGCAGGTGAGTCTGCTGGCCGAGGAGAGCGTGGACGAGCTGCGGGGCCTGGGCTTCGACCTGCCGCCCGGGGCCTTCGCGGAAAATCTGCTGACCCGGGGCCTGGCGCTGAAAACCCTCCCAGTGGGCACGGTCCTTCGGGCCGGGACGGCCCTGCTGGCCGTCACCCAGATCGGCAAGGAATGCCACAACGACTGCGCCATCAAAAAAGCGGCGGGCCGCTGCGTCATGCCAACGGACGGCATCTTCGCGGTGGTCCTCAAAAACGGCGCGGTAAAGCCCGGCGATACGATTGAGCTTGCCGCGCTGTGAAAGCAGTATTTGTATCACCGTAGGGGCCGAACTCGAAGAGTCACGAAGTATGCCCACATCGGCCCCTACGGGCGAACGCTTTACACCCAAGGGAGAGTATCTATGAAACAGATTCCTGTCGAACAGGCCGTCGGTCACGTGCTCTGCCACGATATGACCCAGATCATCCCCGGCGAATACAAGGGGGCCCGCTTCCGCAAGGGGCATGTTGTGACGGAGGAGGATATCCCCGTCCTGCTTTCCATGGGGAAGGAAAATCTCTACGTCTGGGAGCTGGAGCCCGGGATGCTCCACGAGAACGACGCTGCCGCCCGGCTGGTCCGGCTCTGCAAGGGACCCGGCATGGCCGAGAGCGAGGTCCGGGAGGGCAAGATCGAGCTCCGGGCGGAGTTTGACGGCCTCTTCCGGGTGGACAGGGCCCGGCTCAACGCGGTCAACTCCATCGACGAGCTGATGATCGCCACCCGCCGGGGCAATACCGCCGTCAAGGCCGGGGACAAGCTCTGCGGCACCCGGGTGATCCCTCTGGTGATCCGGGAGGAGAAGCTGGCCGCCGCCGAGGCTGCGGCGGGGGAGAGGCCCCTGCTGGAGCTGCTGCCCTTCCGGCTCAAAACCGCCGCCGTGGTCACCACGGGCGGCGAGGTGGCCAAGGGCCTGATTCAGGACGCCTTCACCCCGGTCCTGATCGAAAAGCTGGCGGCCTTCGGCATCGAGGTGATCCACCACAGCCTCCCCGGCGACGCCCCCGCCGCCGTTCTGGCCGCCATCGAGGCCGCCCGGGCCGCGAAGCCAGACCTGCTCCTCTGCACCGGCGGCATGAGCGTGGACCCGGACGACAACACCCCCGGGGCCATCAAGGCCAGCGGGGCCCGGATCGTCACCTACGGGGCCCCGGTCCTGCCGGGGGCCATGCTCCTGCTGGGCTATTACGCCGACGGCACCCCGGTCCTGGGCCTGCCCGGCTGCGTCATGTACGCCAAGGCCACGGTCTTTGACCGCATCCTCCCCCGGATCGCCGCGGGCGTG
>CAMVKI010000256.1 GCA_947168005.1 uncultured Clostridia bacterium | reverse complement strand
CCAGCATGGACAGGCAGTTGCCGAAGGGCTTGATGCCGAAGCCGGAGATCAGATCCGTCGCCGTCTCGGGGATGGTGATGACCCGCCAGCCGTCGTCCTGCTTGAACTCCTTGAGGATCCGGGAGATCAGGGTGGTCTTGCCCGCCGCGGGTCCGCCGGTGAGCACGATCTTCACGATTTTCTTTTCCATGGGTCGCCCGCCTTTCGTTCTGTTTCTGCATTCATTTTACCATAGGCGAAGGCATTTTGCAACTGTTTCCGGTTTTTTTCTGTTTTTTCGGAACCCGGCGGGGAGTTCCGGCGTCTATAGGGCAGAAGCAAAACAGGAAAGGAAGGATTCCCATGAAACAACAAGCTATTCTCTGTCTGCTGCTGATCGCGGCCCTGCTTTTGGGCTGCACGGGCTGCGCCGCCGGGCCCGGCACGCCGACGGAGCCGCAAACGCCGGTCTCTCCCACGGAGCCCGCAGCTCCCGGCAAGACCGTAGATCTGATGGCAGAGGTCAAGCCCGCCGCAGCCCGCTCCGGCGACAAGCCCGACCCGAAGGCCGCCGCCGCGGCGACGGATTTCTCTCTCCGGCTCTTCCGGGCCGGGAACCAGGCGGACAAAAACACCCTGCTCTCTCCCCTCTCCGTCCTCAGCGCCCTGGCTATGACGGCCAACGGGGCCAAGGGGGACACCCTGAAGCAGATGGAGCAGACCCTCGGCTTGTCCAGGGACGAGCTCAACCTCTTCTTCCGCAATTACCTGAACGCCCTCGCTGGGGACAAGGTTCTGAAATCCGCGAACTCCGTCTGGTTCACCAGCCACGAGCGCTTCACCGTGGTGCCGGACTTTTTGCAGACCAACGCCGATTTCTACGGCGCGGACGTCTATCAGGCCCCCTTTGACGACACGACCCTGGCGGACATCAACAGCTGGGTCAAGAACAAGACCGACGGCATGATCCCGGAGATTCTGGACCGGATCCCCGAGGCGGCGGTCATGTATCTGGTCAACGCCCTGGCCTTCGACGCCAAGTGGGCGGAGCCCTACGAGAGCTACAGCGTTTCCAGCGGCAATTTCTTCCCGGAAAACGGGGAGAAGCGGGTCGTGGACTTCATGTACTCCGAGGAGCACGACTATCTGGAAAACGAGCTGGCCGTGGGCTTCGTCAAGCCCTACGAGGGCGGGAAATACGCCTTCGCCGCCCTGCTGCCCAAGGAGGGCGTGAGCCTGGAGGATCTGCTGAAGGGACTCGACGGCGCGGGCCTGCAAAAGCTGCTCCAGAGCCGCAGCGAGGCCACCGTCTTCGCCTCCCTGCCCAAGTTTGAGACCGCCTGCGACACGGAGCTCTCCGGCGCGCTGCAGGCCATGGGCATGGAGCTGCCCTTCGACGATGTGCGGGCCGACTTCACGGGCCTGGGAAGCTCCGCCGCCGGCAACGTCTCCATCAGCCGGGTGATCCACAAGACCTTCATCTCCGTGGCCGAGGAGGGCACCAGGGCCGGCGCCGCCACGGTGGTGGAGATGACCGAGGGGGCCATGCTCGTCGAGGACCCCAAGCAGGTGTACCTGGACCACCCCTTCGTCTACCTGCTCATCGACACCGAGACCTGCCTTCCCCTCTTCATCGGCACCATGGTCGATCCGGGATAAGGCGCAAACTTTGGATTTCGCGAGATCATTCGTAGGGGCCGATGCCCACATCGGCCCTACGGTGGGAAGAACCCGACAAATCCCGATCTGTTTCCGCAAAGGGCCGGGGAAAACCCGGCCTTTTGCGTTGACAGAATCCCGTTCATCTGATAAAATAAGGAAAAAAACAAAGCGGGAGGACGCTGCTATGAAAACCATTACCCTCGGGAGAACCGGGATCACCGTGCCCCAAAACGCCTTCGGGGCCCTGCCCATCCAGCGGATCAGCCATGACGAGGCCGTCCGGCTGCTGCGCATGGCCTACGACGGCGGCATGCGCTTTTTCGACACCGCCCGGGCCTACTCCGACAGCGAAGCCAAGGTCGGCGCGGCCTTCGAGGGCATGCGGGACAAGGTCTATATCGCCTCCAAGACCCAGGCCAAGAATCCCGCGGACTTTTGGAAGGACCTGGAGACCAGCCTGCGGGAGCTCCGCACGGACTACCTCGACCTCTATCAGTTCCACTGCGTCAAGCAGTGCTGGCGGCCCGGCGACGGCAGCGGCATGTACGAGTGTATGCTGGAGGCCAAGGCCCAGGGCAAGATTCGCCACATCGGCGTCACCGCCCATCTGGTGGGCGTGGCCGAGGAGCTGATCGCCTCCGGCCTCTATGAGACCCTGCAGTTCCCCCTCTCCTATCTCTCCAGCGAGCGGGACCTGGCCCTGGTCAAGGCCTGCGAGGAAGCGAACATGGGCTTCATCGCCATGAAGGGCCTGGCCGGCGGCCTGCTGAACAACGCCGAGGCCTGCATGGCCTTCATGCTCGGGACCGGCGCTCTGCCCATCTGGGGCGTCCAGCGAGAGTCCGAGCTGCGGCAGTGGCTCTCCTTCTTCGACCGGGAGCCGGAGCTGACCCCGGAGCTGGAAGCGGTCATCGAATCCGACCGGAAGTCCCTGGCCGGAAACTTCTGCCGGGGCTGCGGCTACTGCATGCCCTGCACCGTGGGCATCACCATCAACCAGTGCGCCCGTATGTCCCAGATGGTCCGCCGGGCCCCCTCGGAGCTCTGGCTGGGCGAGCACTGGCAGGCCGAGATGGCAAAGATCGACGACTGCGTTGAATGCGGCCTCTGCATGAGCCGCTGCCCCTACGGCCTGGAGATCCCCGCCCTGCTCCGCAAAAACCTGGAGGACTACCGCGGCATTTTAGACGGCAGCGTCACGCTCTGAGCCCCGCAGGGCAAGCCCGTCCAGGCAGGGCGGAAGCCGCCTCAAAGGCGCATTCCGCCCTGCCTCCAAAATTATTTGAAAAAATCAAAAAAACTTCTTGACAAAACAGCCCCTCTCGTGTATAATCATCAACGTCGCCGGACGACGGCGGCGGAAGTACGGAAGGTTAGCTCAGCTGGGAGAGCACTTGCCTTACAAGCAAGGGGTCACAGGTTCGAGCCCTGTACTTTCCACCATATATGGCCCGGTGGTGCAGTCGGTTAGCACGCCAGCCTGTCACGCTGGAGGTCGACAGTTCGAGTCTGTTCCGGGTCGCCACTCACGAGCCAAGCCGTTTGGCTTGGCTCGTTTCATCCGCCTCGGTAGCTCAGTAGGTAGAGCAGCGGACTGAAAATCCGCGTGTCGCCAGTTCAATTCTGGCCTGAGGCACCA
>CAMVKI010000255.1 GCA_947168005.1 uncultured Clostridia bacterium | reverse complement strand
GCTTTTGCAGCCCTCGGCGTTCTTTTTTGTGAGACTGTTTTGCTACAGCCCCTTCTTTGCAAAAATTATTCCAATTCGTCCAGGTTCTTTCCGAAGCTGTCCAGGCAGTGGGCCAGGAACCAGTCCAGCTCGGGCAGGCGCATTTCGACCAGGGCCCGACGGGTCTGCTCGGCGGCGGAGGCGAATTCCAGGTTGCCGGCCTTCAGCTCCTCGATGCACTTGATATGGGCCGAGAGCTTGTCCGCGGCCTTGACGATGGAATGGCTCACGGGGTCGGTTTCGAAGATCAGAGGCGTCATTTCCGCCCGAAGCTGCTCCGGCAGCATGGCGATCAGCTTCTCCCCGCTGACCCACTCCACCTGCTTGTAGGCCTGCTTGATCTCCGGGTTGTAGTATTTGATGGGGGTGGGCAGATCTCCGGTGAGGATCTCCGAGGCGTCGTGGTAGAGGGCCGCCGTGGCGCAGCGCTCCGGGTCAGCCTCCAGGCCCAGAACGTCCCGCCGGATCAGGCCCAGGGCATGGGCCAGCACCGCCACCTGACAGCTGTGCTCCTGGACGTTCTCCGGGAAGGTATTCCGCATCAGCCCCCAGCGGGTGATGTAGCGCATCCGGGACAACAGAGCGTAAAACTTATACTGCATGGCAAAACCTCATTTCTTCTGTAGGGGGCGGCGCCCACGACGCCCCGTGCCGGCGTTTTGATACGGGCAGCGGGGCGTCGAAGGCGCCGCCCCCTGCGGATCATATCTCGCCGAGTGCGAACATGACTGCGGTGAGCCCCGCCAGGGGCGCGGTTTCACAGCGCAAAATCCGGGGGCCCAGGGTGCAGATCTTCATGCCCGCGGCCTTGGCCTTTTCGATCTCCTCCTCCGAGAAGCCGCCTTCGGCGCCGGTCATCAAACTGATCGCGCGGATCGCGCGATCCTCCGGGCGGCCTATCCCCAGGCCGCCGCCGACTTCCGCCAGCGCGTCATGGAGGGAGTACCCGCTTTCGTTCTCGTAGAACAAAATCGGCAGCTCCGCCTCTGCGGCCTCCCGGAGGGCCTCGCCGTAGGAATCGACCGCCCGGACGGCGGGGATCACGCCCCGGCGAGACTGCTCGGCGGCGGAGCGGGCGATCTTCTGCCAGCGCTCCAGCTTGTTTTTCAGGGCCTTGCCCTCGGGCCGGGAGACGCAGTAGCGGGAGGGGAAGAGGACGAGCTCCGCCGCGCCCAGCTCCACGGCCTTCTGGATCACGTGCTCGGCCTTGTCCGCCTTGGGGAAGGCGATCCAGACCGACACCCGGACCCGGGGCTCCGCCGGGCAGGGGAGGGAGGGGCCGACGGACAGCAGCCCCGGCGGGACAGCGACCGCGCAGACGCATTCCATCCCGTTTCCGTCGCAGAGGGTGACGGTCTCTCCAGCCTTCAGCCGCAGCACCTTCGCGTGCTCCAGGTTTTCCCCGGCAAGCGAGTATTCAGCACCCGCCGCGGGAAGTGTGTCCACAAAAAAACGTGCCATAAGCGTTCCTTTCCACAGAGCGGGATTTGACGATTAGGCAATAGTTGAATAGGCAATAGGCAGTAGGAGACGGAGATGCGACGTTGTCTTGTCGTTCTCCTATTGCCTATTGCCTGATGCCTATTGCCTCTCCCTGACCAATCCCGATTGTTCCGCTACTCCGTAATATGCACGTGGTTGTGAATATGGTCCTCGCAGTAGCAGCGGTAGCCGGCGCACTTGGAGCAGTAGCGGAATTCCAGGCCGGGGTTGGTCAGCTCCGTGCGGCCGCAGACCGTGCAGCGGAAGCGGGCGTTGCCCTGCTTGTTGGGGACCTCGTAGATCCGGCCCTGCTTCACCTTCCGCTTCCAGCTCTTCCGGGTGGGGTGGTAGCGGAGGAAATCCGGCAGAAGCACGGCGGCCTGTCTGCCGAAAAACAGCAGGAACACGGCGACGGGCACCAGCGGCACGATCCAGCTCAGATTGACGAAAGCACCCAGGGAGAGGAACATGGAAATCAATCCCCGGATCACCGCCAGCAGGGTGATGCCCAGCTCGAACCAGGCCAGCCACTTCATCTTGAGCGGGATTACAAAGTAGATGCGGACCATTTCGTCGGGCTGCAGGGCGGCCAGGGCCAGAATCAGACTGAGGTTTACATAAGTCGCGGAGCAATAGCTTCTGGTCAGCAGGGCTGCCAGGGCGGTCAGCAGGACGCCGAGGAGATAATAGAGGTTCATCCGCAGGGTGCCCCAGAGCTGCTCCAGCACCAGCCCGCACCAGTAGAAGAAAAGCAGGCTGATGATGCCCAGAATAGGCCGGGCGGAGTTGGCCAGATAGACCAGAGGATAGCTGATCATCCGCCAGACCTCGCCCCGGGCGACGGCAAAGGGATCGAAGCTGAGCAGCCGGGTGAAAAGCGGGTCCTCGGGCTTGACCAGATAGAGCACAAAGACGATCACATTTGCGGCGCCGATCCAGAGCATCAGCTTCGGGATGCCCTTGTCCCGGTGCTTATAGAAAAACTGCGTGAGCTTGGTTTTGAGCTTTGACATACGATCACTTCCCTATAGAGTGCTTTCAGTATAACCCATCGGACGGAAATTTGCAAGGAGGAATATTGGATCAGCCGCCTTGAATCCGGGGCATAAGAAATGCTTATACCGCTGAAACAATAAATCTTAATCTTTTTTTTCAGAAAGCGGTTGATTATTTCGCATTTGTCATGTATACTGATAAACGGCACAAGAGGCATAGCGCCTCTTATGAAAAATCCACAAAAATATACAAAGTATTCACAACCAGGAGGTACAGTTATGAAATACGGCCGCACCTATAACTTCTCTGCCGGTCCCGCCACCATGCCCGAGCCCGTCCTCGAGGAGATCCGCGACGAGATGATGAACTACCGCGGCAGCGGCATGTGCGTCATGGAGATGTCCCACCGCTCCAAGGTCTTCCAGCAGATCGTTGACGAGGCCGAGGCCGATCTGCGCGAGCTGATGAACATTCCCGACAATTACAAGGTCCTGTTCATCCAGGGCGGCGCCACGCTGCAGTTCGCCATGATCCCCATGAACCTGATGAAGAACGGCAAGGCGGTCTACATCGAGACCGGCGCCTGGTCCAAGAAGGCCATTGCCGAGGCCAAGAAGTACGGCGAGGTCATTGTCGCCGCTTCCTCCAAGGATAAGAACTTCTCCTACATCCCCGACTGCTCCGACCTGGACATCCCCGAGGATGCCGACTATGTCTACATCTGCGAGAACGAGACCATCCACGGCGTGACCTGGCCCAAGCTGCCCA
>CAMVKI010000254.1 GCA_947168005.1 uncultured Clostridia bacterium | reverse complement strand
ACCCCTCCGCCCCAGTGTGCGCACTGGGGCACCTCCCCTTGAAAGGGGAGGTTTGCCTTCGCCTCGAAAGGGGAGGTTTTGCTTTCGCCTCACGGCTCTCCCAGGGAGCGCCAGAGCCGCCGCAGCCAGACCACGGCGGCGGCCTTGGTCAGGGGCGCGTCCGGGCGGAAGGGGGCGTCGCCGGGGAGGACGATCCGCTTCTCCACGGCCCAGCGCAGGGCGTCGGCGTACCAGGCCTCGGCGGGGACGTCCGGGAAGGGCAGGGCCTCCCCCGCGGCGCCGGGCTCCGCCGGGTCCGTCGGCTCCGGCCCGGCCTCCTGACCGAGGGCCGCCGGGCTGATCTCCGCCATGGCCGCGGCCACGTCGGCCCGGAAGCCGTCCATGGTATGGCCCGTGCCCAGGCCGGACCAGTAGTGCTCCGGGTCCCCGTGGTCCGAGGCCAGCCCCGCCGCGGCCCCCTCCTTGTGGGAGAGGATGGCGGTCATGGGATCCAGGTCGTAGCGCAGGCAGAGGAAGGCGAAGAGCTCCACCGCGGCGGCATAGCTCCGGGCGCAGTCGGCCAGCGCGGTCTTTTGGTTGATGATCTCGAAGCGATTGGCGCCCAGGTAGCGGATGGCGTCGCTCTCGCAGAGCTCTACGCCGACGTGGGTCTCGTTGGCCGGGCCGCCGCAGTGCCAGCCCCGGAAGCTCCAGGGCAGGGTCTGATATACGGTCCCGGTCTTGCCGTCGATGAAGGCGTGGACGCAGGCCCGGTCGTAGTCCGGCTTGTCCCAGCCGCTGAGAAAGACCGAGGCCTTCGGCTGGGCGCAGCCCACCGAATGCAGCATCAGCCCCCGGGGCCCCTCAGTCTGGAAGGCGGTGTAGCGGCTGTCCTCCTCCCGGACGTTGGCCTGATAACAGGGGTTGCGGGTCAGATAAGCTTCAATGATTTCCAAAGAATCACCTCATTTGCAAAATCGGGATTTGACGATTAGGCAATAGGCATCAGGCAATAGGCAATAGGAGCGCGAAGGATACGTCGCGGCTTCGTCGTTCTCCTATTGCCTATTCAACTATTGCCTATTGCCTCCCCCGACAAATCCGAATTTGGCCGACAAATTGCCGACACGGTTATTATACCAAATTCAAATCCGCTTCGTCAAGAGACTTCCGGCAGGCCGGCCAGGGAGCTCAGCAGAGAGACCAGCCCGGCCAGAAGGGAGCAGCCGACCACGGTTTTCCAGTCCACCTGGGCGATGGTCGCCGCGGCGGGGATCAGGCCCACCGCGGCCTGGGCGACGGTCTTGAGGGCGCGGATCAGCGCCGCGCGCCACCATTTTCTGGTAAAGATCATTTGGATTCTCCTTTCGCGTATGCTTTCAAAGGATTGCGGATATACTTTTTCATAAGGACAGCCGGAGGGAGGTAATCATTTTGCAGCTGCAGCGCTATAAGAAGCCGCTGGCGCGGGCAGGCTTGATTGCCGGGGCCGCGGCCCTGGGCTTTGCCGTCCTGCCCCTGCTTCTGCCCTTTCTGCTGGCGGGCCTGCTGGCGCTGGCAGCCGAGCCGGGGGTGGCCGCCCTGGGGCGGCGGACCCGGCTGCCCCGCTGGGCCTGTGCCGGCCTCTGCGTCACGGGGCTCTTCGGGGCCCTGGGCGCGGTGCTCTGCTTCTTCGGACGGGTGCTCTGGGAGGAGCTGCTGCGGCTGGCGGGCCAGCTTCCGGTTCTGCTGCACCAGGTCCAGCCCGCCCTGAACGAGCTCCGCGCCGCCCTGGAGGCTCTGGCCCGGCGGGCCCCGGAGGGGATCTCCGACGCCCTGATCCGCTGGATCGGGGAGCTCTTCGCCGGGGGCGCGGGCCTGCTGGAATCGGTCTACGCCTTCCTCTCGGGCCTGGTCTCGGGGATCGTCACGGGGGCGCCGAGGCTCTTCCTCACCGTCGTGACCACGGTCGTCGCCTCCTACATGAGCTCCGCGGCCCTGCCCCGGATCAAGGCCCTGCTCCGCCGCCGTCTCCCCGCCGCCTGGCAGGAAGGGCTTCGCAGAGCCCGGCGCCGGGCAAAAGCCGTCTTCGGGGGCTGGTGCAAGGCCCAGTGCAAGCTGCTGGGCCTGGTCTTCCTGGCGCTGAGCCTGGGGCTCTGGATCCTCGGGGTGGAGTTTCCCCTGCTCTTCGGCGGTCTCATCGCCCTGCTGGACGCCCTGCCGGTCCTGGGCACGGGGACGGTGCTGATCCCCTGGGCCCTGCTCTCCTTTCTCCGGGACAGCTCCGGCCTGGGCTTCGGCCTGCTGGCCCTCTACGCCGTCACCGCCGCGGCCCGCTCCGTCCTGGAGCCCCATCTGGTGGGCCGCCAGCTCGGCCTCCCGCCCCTGGCGACCCTGATGGCCTTCTATATCGGCTACCGCCTCTTCGGCGTCGCCGGGATGGTTTTATCGCCCCTCGCGGCCGTCCTTGTCTGGCAGCTCTGCGGCAAGGATCGCTTATCCCAGGGGGTCTCCCCAACGTAGGGGCGCGGGGACGGCCGCGGCGGGACATTTCGGCGCAATGGGTCTTGCCATGCACATGTAGCGCCACTCGTCGGCCGCGTGGTCCTCCTGGCTGGTGTCCAGGTCCTCGGGGCGGAGGGGGTCGTAGCAGAGCTGGGGCACGGTGCGAAGGAAGGCGGCGCAGTGGTCGTAGACGTACATCATGGGCAGGCCCTCCCGGTCGAAGCGGAGGCGGTAGTGGCACTGCATCCAGCCGGGGATGCGCTTGTGGTCTCCGGGGCTGAAGAAGACCCGGTTGCGGTCCGCGGTCTCGGCGATGCTCTCGCCGGTGGAGGCGTCCCAGATGGCCGGGTCCGCCACGCCCTCGATCTGCCTGCCCCGGAGCCAGGGATGGGTCTCCTCGATCTCCCGGATCCGCCGGAAGACCTCGTCCGGGGTCCAGCGGACGCCCTCGTTGGGGTTTTTGGTGCTTCCGTAGAGCTCCAGGATGCGGTAGAGCCGCCCGTCGAAGTCCACAGCCCACCAGCCGCAGGAGAAGGGCTTGGCGTAGCCCCAGTCGAAGGAGCGGTAGAGCTTCCAGCCCGGAGCCGGGGGCCGGGCCGGGAGCACGTGGGTCCAGCGGCCCTGGGCCGCGGCCTCCTCGATGCTGAGCCCGGCCTCGGCGCACTTGACCGGGTCCGGCGCGGCCCGGAAATCCTCGAAGAACTGGCCCTCGAAAACCTCCCAGTCCCCCTCCAGCCAGGCCCTGCGGAGCTTCTCCGGCAGGGCCTGGAGCTGCTTGATATATTCTGGCGGGCGTCCCATGGGGGCCGTTTCGTCCGTACCCAGAGATTGAAGGAAGGTGTCGC
>CAMVKI010000253.1 GCA_947168005.1 uncultured Clostridia bacterium | reverse complement strand
ACGGCGTGTGCAGCTTTTGGAAGCGCGTACCTCGGGCGGGCGGCCAATGGCCGCCACTACAGGCTGGCCCGAATCCCGAAACAATGGGATTGACAAGCCTTTTCAAGCGTTTTATAATGGACGTATCAGAAAAGAAGAAAAGGAGGTTTCCCCATGATCTGTCCGAATTGCGGCATGGAGACCGACGGCAAGTTCTGCCCGAGCTGCGGGACGAGGATGCCCGTCGCGGAGGAACCGGTCCCTGCCGGCGTTGACGAGGCCGTGAAGCAGGCTGAAACCGCCGCGTCGGCCGCGGCCGCCGCCATCGCCGCCGAGACGGTACGGCCCGATCCGTCCCTCGACCGGCCCGCCCCGGCCCAGGGCTCCAGCTCTTATCCCGGCCAGAGCCCCAATCCCGCCTACACGACTCCGAAGCCCGATTATTCCAGGCAGGCCGCGCCCGCGCAGCCCGCCCAGGCCTACAATCCCTATCCCGGCCAGGCCCCCAATCCCGGCTATGCGGCTCCGAATCCCGGCTATTCCAACCAGGGCTATCCCAATCAACCCCAGGGCTACAACCCCTACCCCAACCAGGCGGCCGGCTACGTTCCGGCCCAGGGCTATAACCCCGGCGTCCAGAACGTCGGCGGCTACCGGGTTCCCACCCAGGCGGAGATCGGCAGGAGCCCGGCCAGCCAGCTTCTGCGGAGGCTGGGGAGCTCCGGCGCCTTCCTCGTCGGCGTGATTCTGAGCACCGTCAACTTCCTCCTGAGCCTGATCGGCAGCGGCAGGTCCATCCTTGCCTACGTCAACATGATGGACTACTACCGCGGCACCGACTACGAAATCCAGCTCGCCGGCAGTATTGCCATGATGGTCTGCTCGATCCTGGCCTCCGCCGTGGTCGTGCTTCTGCTCTGGCTGATCTTCGGCGCCGCCGCCAACAAGCGCAGCCCCAAGATGGGCACCGGCGCGCTGACCACCTTCAAGGTCTTCTTCATCATCGGCCTGGTGGGCGTCTGCTTTGTGCTTTTGGCATGGGTCATCTTCGGCGTTCTGTTCCTGATCCTCAGCGACAACCGGGACGCCGCGGCATTTCTGCAGGGCCTCAACGGGATGCTGGCTCAGTTCGGGACACAGCTTCCCATGGGAGCGCTGAGTGAGAAGCTCCTCTTCGCTGTCCTGTTCTGCGCGCTGACCCTGGTCCTGGTGTTCTTCATCATCTTTATTGCCAAGCTGCTCAAGACCATCAACACCGCCAAGCGGGTGGTCCGGACCGGCCGGCCCGACGACCGGGTATCCCCCTTCGCGGCGGTCCTCATCATCCTCGGCGCGCTGTTCACCCTCCTCGGCGCGGTCGGCATGATCGCCTCCTTCGGCGGGGGCGGCCTGATCTCCGGCGTTTCCGCCCTGCTGAGCGCCGCGGCCTCCATCTGCTTCGCCGCGGTGATCTTCAAGTTCCGCTCCGGTATGCGCCGCCTGGGCGTCTACAGAGGCGTCATGACCCAGCCCATGCAATAGGACAAACGCAAAAGCGCCCCGCCGGGCAAACGGCGGGGTGCTTTCCTTCCGCACAAAGGGCTTGACAAGCTATCTCCGCCGCCTTATAATAACAGTATCCGAAAAGAAGAGGAGGTTTTCCCATGATTTGTCCGAATTGCGGCAAGGAGGTCAACGGCAAGTTCTGTCCGAGCTGCGGAGCAAAGATGCCCGCGCCGGAGGCCGCCGCCCCCGTCGCTCCCGCTGCCCCTATCGCTCCCGTGCAGAACCCCCAGCCGACGGCCTACGCCCCCCAGCCCGCGCCCAGCTACGTCCAGCCTCAGGTCAACGTCATTGCCAACGCGCCGGTCACCCCGCAGAACCTGCCTCCCCAGTACCGTCCTCTGGGCGCCTGGGCCTACTTCGGCCTGATGCTGCTCTACAGCGTTCCCATCGTCGGCCTGGTCTTTATGATCATCTTCGCCTTCTCCAAGGGGAACATCAACCGCCGCAGCTTCACCCGGGGCATGTGGATTCCGGTTTTCATCGCCCTGGCTGTGTTCCTGGTCCTGGTCATTATCGCGCTCGTCACCGGTCAGAGCCCCGAATTCATCGAGAATATCCTGCAATAGAAGCGCAAAAGCTCCCCGCCGATTCCAGTCGGCGGGGAGCTTTTCATTCTGTTTTACTTCTTGAAGATCCGGAAGATCTCGTCGATGTCGTTGATGTCGCTGTCGCGGTTGGCGGGCGCGGGGGCCGGGGCCGGACGGGGGTTGTTGGCGGGAGCCGCGGGGCGGGCGCCGTAGTCGCTGTTCAGGTTGGAGAAGGCGCGGCGTTCGGGCTTCTTCTCCTCGGGCTTGATCTCGGAGTCAAAGCCGGTGGCGATGACGGTGACCCGCATCTCGTCCTCGAACTCCTCGGAGAAGGTGGCGCCGAAGATGATGTTGGCCTCGGGGTTGGCGGCCTCCATGACGATGTTGGAGGCGGTCTCCACGTCGTCGAGGCTGAGCTCCTGGGAGCCGGTGACGTTGATCAGCACGCCGGTGGCGCCGTTGATGGAGGTCTCCAGCAGGGGGCTCGCCACGGCGGCCATGGCGGCCTGCTCGGCCTTGTCGCGGCCCGTGGCGGTGCCCACGCCCATGTGGGCGCGGCCGGCGTTCTTCATAACGGCGGAGACGTCGGCGAAGTCGAGGTTGATGATGACCCGCTCGGAGTAGCTGACCAACTCGGAGATGGAGGTCACGGCCTGCTTCAGCACGTCGTCGGCGATACCGAAGGCGTTGGCGAAGGTGATCTTCTGGTCGGTGACGTATTTCAGACGGTCGTTGGGAATGACGATCAGGGAGTCCACCTTGTCGGACAGGGCCTTGATGCCCTCCTCGGCCTGGCGCATCCGGTTGGCGCCCTCAAAGCGGAAGGGCTTGGTGACCACGCCGACGGTGAGGATGCCGGCCTCGTGGGCCAGGTCCGCGATGATGGGCGCCGCGCCGGTGCCGGTGCCGCCGCCCATACCGGCGGTGATGAAGACCATATCGGCCCCTTCCAGGACCTTGGCGATGGCGGCCCGGGATTCCTCCGCGGACTTCTTGCCGATCTCGGGCTTGGAGCCGGCGCCCATGCCGCCGGTCAGCTTCTCGCCGATGGGAAGCTTATTGGGGCAATTGGACTTGTTCAGATCCTGGCGGTCGGTGTTGACGACCAGGAACTCCACGCCCTCCACACCGGCGCTGAGCATCCGGTTGACGACGTTGTTGCCGGCGCCGCCGACGCCGATGACCTTGATATTTACAACTTTTTCAGGATAATCTGCCATGGGTTCGTCCTCCTATGTATCTGTAATCGTTGGATCG
>CAMVKI010000252.1 GCA_947168005.1 uncultured Clostridia bacterium | reverse complement strand
GGGCGGCCAATGGCCGCCCCTACAGCCCTAATCTCTAATCCCTTCTCCCCCTCTGATCCCTAATTCTTAACCCTTAATTCCTGATCTGTGGCGCACAATGTGCGCCGCTACTGGCGGATGTCCGGCTTGCGCTTGCGGGGGCGGGGCGGGGTGGTCAGGGGGAGGGAGCCGGTTTCGGAGGGCGGCTCGGCGGGGGCCACCACCGGGGCGTCGGCCACGGGGAAGCGGAGGGCCGTCTCCAGGACGGTGTCGGCGCTGCTGACCGGGACGAAGCTCAGGGCCTTGCGGACGGTCTGGTCGATCTCCTCCAGGTCCTTCACGTTGTCCTGGGGGATGACGACGGTCTTGATGCCGTGGCGCAGGGCGGCCATGGTCTTCTCCTTCAGGCCGCCGATGGCCAGGACCCGGCCCCGGATGGAGATCTCGCCGGTCATGGCGAGGTCCCGCCGGACGGGAGCCCCGGTCAGGGCGGACACCATGGCTGTGCAGATCGTGATGCCCGCGCTGGGGCCGTCCTTGGGGACGGCGCCCTCGGGGAAGTGGACGTGGATGTCCTTGGTCTTGTAGAAGTCGGCGGGGATGCCCAGCTTGTCGGCCCGGGAGCGGATAAAGCTCATGGCGGCCTGGACGGACTCCTGCATGACCTTGCCCAGGTTGCCCGTCAGCTCCAGCTTGCCGGAGCCCTCGACGACGTTGCACTCCACCTCCAGCATTTCGCCGCCCACGGAGGTCCAGGCCAGGCCGTTGACCAGGCCCACCGGGTCCTCCTCGGGGAGGCGGTCCGGCAGGTACTTGCGGATGCCCAGGTACTTCTCCAGGTTGGCGGAGCTCACCGTGACCCGCTTGGTCTCCGGGTGCTCCACCAGCTCCATGGCGGTGCGGCGGCAGATCTTCGCCAGCTCCTGCTCCAGGCGGCGGACGCCGGACTCCCGGGTGTAGCAGGCGATGATCTCCCGCAGGGTGCTGTCGGGGAGGCGGAGCTGGGCCTTCTTCAGGCCGTGGCGCTCCTTCTGCTTGGGCAGAAGATGGTTCTTGGCGATCATCACCTTCTCCTCGTCGGTGTAGGAGTCCAGATAGATGACCTCCATCCGGTCCAGCAGGGGCCGGGGGATGGTGTCGTCGGTGTTGGCGGTGGTGATGAACATGCACTTGCTCAGATCGAAGGGGATCTCCAGGAAGTTGTCCCGGAAGGCGTGGTTCTGCTCCGGGTCCAGGACCTCCAGCAGAGCCGCCGAGGGGTCGCCCCGGTAGTCGGAGCCCAGCTTATCGATCTCGTCGAAGAGGATCAGGGGGTTATTGCTCTTGGCCTGGGTCAGAGCTGCCAGGATCCGGCCCGGCATGGCCCCGATGTAGGTCTTGCGGTGGCCGCGGATCTCCGCCTCGTCGTGGACGCCGCCCAGGGAGATCCGGGCCAGCTTCCGGTTGAGACAGGCGGCGATGGAGGAGGCGATGGAGGTCTTGCCCACGCCGGGAGGGCCCACCAGGCAGAGGATCTGCCCGCGGTTCTCCGGGGCGAGCTGGCGGACCGCCAGGAACTCCAGAATCCGCTCCTTGACCTTTTGCAGACCGTAGTGGTCCTGGTCCAGGAGCTTCCGGGCCTGCTCCACGTTGAGCCGTTCCTTGGTGGACTCGTGCCAGGGCAGCTCCAGAGCCGCGTCCAGGTAGCCCCGGATTACGGCGGCCTCGGCGGAGCCGAAGCCCTGCTTGCGCAGGCGCTTGACCTCCTTGAGGAGCTTTTCCTCGGCCTCGGCGTCCAGCTTGAGCTCCTTGACGCGCTTCTCGTAGGCGTCGGCGTCGTCCTCTTCCTCGCCCAGCTCCTCGCGGATGGCCTTCATCTGCTCCCGCAGGAAGTAGTCCCGCTGGTCCTTGTTCATGCTCTCCTGGGCCTTGTCCTGCATCTCCTCCTCGATGCCGAGGATGTCCAGCTCCCGGTCCATGAGCCGGTTGCAGCGGAAGAGCCGCTTGCCGGGATGGAGCTGGTTCAGCAGGGCCAGCTTATCCTCATAGCGGAAGGAGGCCGCCTGGGCCACGATGTCGCTGATCTCGCCGGGGTTCTTGCTGGCGATGATCCGCAGCATCTCCTCGTGGAGGGGCCGCTGGCTGACCTCCATATATTCCTCAAAGAGCCGGTAGGCCGTGCGCATCATGGCCTCCAGCTTGGCGGTGGCCGGGAGCTCCTCGTCGTGGAGCGTGGCGATCCGGGCGCTGAGATAGGGCTCGGTCTTCAGGGCCGTCACGACCCGGGCCCGGGTCTGGCCCGTGACCAGGAGCCGCGCCGCCTCGCCGGGGACCCGGATGATCTGCCGGATCTGGGCCACGGTGCCGATGGGGTTCAGCTTTTCAAAATCCGGGTCGTTCTCCATCAGATCGAGCTGGGGCAGCAGCAGGACCCGCTGGTCGGCCTTCATGGCCTTCTCGATGGCCCGGAGGGATTTCTCCCGTCCCGCCTCAAAGTGCATCGTGACGCTGGGGAAGGCCACGAGACCCCGGAGGGCGATGACCGGGAGCTGTTCGTATTCAATTCGTTCTTCCATTGAAATAACCTCCTTTCAGGAGTAAAAGACGCAAAAAGGGGATGGCGCTCCCCTTTTTGCGTCGAGCTTTGCAGTATTCAGGGAGCGGCGAGACGCTTCGGCTTCTCGCTGCGTTCCAGCAGCGGCTTCCCGACGCCGCGGACAGCTTCCTCGGTGACGACGACCCTGGTGATGCTCTTGTCGGAGGGGATCTCGTACATCACGGGGGTCAGAATGCCCTCCATGACGGCACGCAGCCCGCGGGCGCCGATCTTGCGCTCCACAGCCAGATCCGCCACCGCCGTCAGAGCCGCGGGCTCGAACTCGAGCTCCACCCCGTCGTAGGAGAGAATCTGCTTGTACTGCTTGCACAGAGCGTTCTTGGGCTCGGTCAGAATGCGGACCAGGTCCTCGGTGGACAGGTCGTGCAGGCTCGTAATGACGGGCAGACGGCCCACCAGCTCGGGGATGATGCCGAATTTCAGCAGGTCGTGGGGCTGGACCTGGCGGAAAATTTCGCCGATCCGGCGGTCCTTCTTGCTGGAGAGCTCGGAGCCGAAGCCCAGAGAGCTGCGGTCCACCCGGCGCTCGATGATCTTGTCGAGGCCGTCGAAGGCGCCGCCGCAGATGAAGAGGATCTTCGAGGTGTCGATCTGGATGAACTCCTGCTGGGGATGCTTGCGCCCGCCCTGGGGCGGCACGTTGGCGACGGTGCCCTCCACGATCTTCAGCAGGGCCTGCTGCACGCCTTCGCCGGAGACGTCCCGGGTGATGGAGGTGTTCTCGCTCTTGCGGGCGATCTT
>CAMVKI010000251.1 GCA_947168005.1 uncultured Clostridia bacterium | reverse complement strand
ACGCCCATGACGGCGGCGATCTTCTCGGCCACGGGGCTGCCGCCCACGGGACAGCCGTTGGCGGGCGCCTCGCCCTGGGCGATGGCGGCGGCCATGGCGTCGCAGCCGGCGTAGCCGCAGGCGCCGCAGTTATTGCCGGGCAGGAGCTCCCGAACGGCGGCCTCCTTCTCGTCCACGACCACGCGGAATTTCTTCCCCGTGAAGACCAGACCCGCGCCGACGATGGCGCCGATGACGGTGATGACGGCGGTGGTAATCAGAATGATACTGTAATCCATGGCGCCCTCCTCAGAACGACAGGCCGGAGAAGCCCATGAAGGCGATGGACATCAGGGCCGCGGCGATCAGGACGATGGGCGCGCCCCGCAGGGGAGCGGGCAGGTCCTCCTCGTTGATGCGGCTGCGGATGCCCGCCAGCAGGACGATGGCCAGGGTGAAGCCCAGGGCCGTGCCGAAGCCGGACAGAACGGACTCGATGAAGTTGTAGCCGTTCTGTACGTTGGTCAGGGCAACGCCGAGGACCGCGCAGTTGGTGGTGATCAGGGGCAGGAAGATGCCCAGGGATTTGTAGACGGCGGGGGATTTCTTCTTGAGGAACATTTCCACGATCTGGACCAGGGCCGCGATGACCAGGATGAAGACGATGGTCTTCATGAAGTCCAGACCCAGAGGCGCCAGAACGTTGTCGTAGAGCAGGCTCGCCACGGCGGAGGCGATGGTGATGACGAAGATCACCGCGCCGCCCAGGGAGGCGGAGGCCTTCATCTGCTTGGACACGCCCAGGAAGGAGCAGATGCCCAGGAACTGGCTCAGGACCACGTTGTTGATCAGGGCGCCGGAGATGATGATCAGCAGTAAATTATTGTTCATTTCGCCGCCTCCTTCGGTGCGTCGCACTTGGACGCGCAGTTGGCGCAGCAGCCGTCGCAGGCGCTCTCCACGAGCTGGCGCTGGCGGGTCTTGATGCCGATGGCGTTCATGATGATGATAAACAGGGCAATGACCAGGAAAGCCCCGGGAGGCTGGACGAAGATGCCCATGGGCTCCACGGTCTTCGGAAGAATCTGAAGCCCGAAGCAGGTGCCGCTGCCCAGGATCTCCCGGACCGCGCCGGCCAGGGTCAGGGCCACGGTGAAGCCCAGGCCCATGCCGATGCCGTCCATGATGGACAGCAGGGGCGTGTTCTTGTTGGCGTAGGCCTCGGCCCGGCCCAGGATGATGCAGTTGACCACGATGAGCGGGATGTAGATGCCCAGGGCCTCATAGACCGCGGGCAGATAGGCCTCGATAAGCAGCTCCGTGACCGTGACCAGGGAGGCCACGATGACGATGTAGGCGGGGAGCCGGACCTGATCGGGGATGAGCTTCCGCAGCAGGGAGATCACCAGGTTCGAGAGGACCAGCACCGCCAGGGTGGACAGGCCCATGCCGATGCCGTTGCTCGCCCGGGTGGAGACCGCCAGGGTGGGGCACATGCCCAGCATCAGGACCAGGGTGGGGTTTTCCTTGATGAGGCCGTTGTACAGCCGTTCCAGATATTTGTTCATCTTACTCCCCCCTCAGCTGTGTGTTGATGAAGTCCAGACCCGCGTTGACCGCGTTGGTCGTGGCCTTGGAGGTGATGGTGACGCCGGTGATGCCGTCGATCTCCTGACCGAGGGTCAGCCTGGCGGCGTCCTGACCGGCAAACTGGTTCATAAAGTCGGGCTCGCCGCAGAGCATGCCCTTGCCCGGGGTCTCGTGGAGCTCCGTGAAGGAGATGCCGTTGATCTTCCCGTCGGTCCCCACGCCCAGGGAAAGGGTGACGTTGCCGTCGTAGCCCTCGGCGGAGGTGACGGAGACGGCCCAGCCGACGATATTGCCCTCGGCGTCCTTGCCGACCATGGCCTCGTTGATATAGACCCGGCCGAAGTCCGTGCCGTAGACCTGACCCGCCAGAAGCTCCACCTTGTCGCTCTGGGACTCAAATTCCTCGGCCGCGGGAAGCACGGTTTTGTAGGCCTCGGCGGCGGCTGCCGCCTTCTGGGCGTCGATGCTGTCCTTGGTCATGGAGTAGACGCCGGAGAGAGCCACGCCGGCCAGCAGGGCGATGACCGTCAGGGCAATGACGGGCTTGGGGATCCGCTGGAGCAGGGGCTTCTTGGTCCAGCCGTCAATGCGCCGGTTCATCTCCCGGACCCGGAAGGCGAAGGGCTTGTCCACGATGTAGGTGTCGATGAAGGGCGTGAAGAGGTTCGCCGTGATGATGGAGTAGCTGAAGGAGTCCGCCGCCGCGCCCTTGATGCGGAAGAGGGCGCCCAGCACGCCGATGAGCAGGCCGTAGAAGGTCTGGCCCAGGCGGCTCATGGGGGAGGTGACGTAGTCTGTCGCCATGAAGAAGGCGCCCAGGATCACGCCGCCGCCGCAGAGGTGGGCGGCCAGGAAGCCGGGATCGAAGCCCTTGCCCCCGAAGAGGGCCATGACCAGGGTGAAGGCTCCGATGACCGTGAAGCAGATCTGGCCGTGGATGATGTCGAAGGCCCAGAGGGCCAGGCCGCCGATCAGCAGGCCCAGGATGGAGCCGCCGATGACGCCGTTGGCCGTGCCCAGGAACATGGACGTCAGGTTCACGACCCGGCCCGCAGCCAGCTCGGCGCAGGGGGTGGCGGAGGCCACGCCGTCGATGGTGTAGACGGTCATGGCGCTGGGGAAGGAGATCAATAGGAAGCAGCGGGCCGCCAGGGCCGGGTTGATGAAGTTCTTGCCCAGGCCGCCGAAGGCGCACTTGACGACTAAGATCGCGAAGACGGAGCCGAGGATCGGCGCGTAGAGGGGGGTGCTGGCCGAGAGAGTCAGGGCCAGCAGCAGGCCGGTCAGGGCCGCGGAGCCGTCCTTCCAGGTGTCGGGCCGGCCGGTGAGCTTATCGAAGAGGAACTCCGTGCCCACGGCGGAGACCACCGAGACCAGGATCACCCAGAGGGCCTTCAGGCCGAAGGTGTAAATGCCGATGGCCGTGGCGGGCAGCAGGGCCAGCAGGACCATCCGCATGATGAAGGCTGTGGTCCATCTGTCCCGGACGTGGGGGCCGGCGGAAAGGTTCAGTCTCTGGTTCATTTCTTACCTCCTGCCTGTTCCGCCCGCTTGCGGGCCATGATCTCCGCCTTGGTCTGCTTGAACAGCTGGGTCAGGGGCCGCCGGGCCGGGCAGATGTAGGTGCAGCAGCCGCAGGCGATGCACTCCAGACCGTAGAGCTTCTTCTCGTAGCGCTCCCAGTTCTTCATGTGGATGGCGTCGGCCATCAGGGCCGGAACCAGACCGTTGGGGCAGACGGTGGAGCAGCGGCCGCA
>CAMVKI010000250.1 GCA_947168005.1 uncultured Clostridia bacterium | reverse complement strand
GAGACCGACAGCTTCGGGGCGTCGAGGACGCCGCCCCCTACGCGCCATAACGTCCTATCCCGCCGCGCCGCTTCCGCCTCCGTCCCCCGCCGTAGGGACAAGCCGTGCTTGTCCGTAAATGCGGAGCATGAATCGTTTGCTTCAGCAGATGATCCGGATGTGTGCCATTGCGGAGGCGCAGGAGATTTGCCTCCGGCAAATTGCATTTGCTGCGCAAATGCCGGGACGCTCACCCCTGCGGGGTAAGAGCGTCCCCTACGGGGGACGGGGCGCCTCCAAGGAGGGGCGGAGGAGGACGGATTGCCACGACCAGTGTGCGCACTGGTCTCGCAATGACAGAAATGGGGATGCCTCCGAGACGGGGGAACGGCGGCCTGGGGTCAGGCCGCCCTACGGCGGGGGACGAAGAGGGAACGGCGGCCTGGGGTCAGGCCGCCCTGCGGCTCAATCAACCAGGGCCTTATAGAGGAAAGTGACGACCTGCGCTCTGGTGCAGGTCTCCTTGGGACCGAAGGTGGTGTCGGAGGTGCCGGAGCTGATTCCGTTTTCCACGGCCCAGAGGACGGGCTTGTAAAAGTAGTCCTTTTCCCGGACGTCGGCAAAGGGATTCTCGCTGCCGAGGGGTTCGGGCTTCCCGGCAGCGTTCCAGAGGAAGGTGACCACCTGGCCCCGGGTGCAGGGCCAGCCCACGCCGAAGCTCGTCTGGTCCATGCCGCCGGTGATCCGGGGCTCGTGGAAGTAGGCCCAGCGGACCGCGTTCTCGTAGTACTTGCCCGGTTTGACGTCGGTGAAGGGCAGCTCCATGCCCGCGGGCTCCGGGGCGCCGAAGGCCTTCCAGAGGAAGGTGACGATCTGCTCCCGGGTGCAGGGCTGCTTGGGGGAGAACCGGCCCTCGCCGGTGCCCGTGGTGATATTGTTGATGTAGGCCCAGAGCACCGCCTCGGCGTACCAGGCGCCGTCGGATACGTCGTTGAAGAGGTCGGAGGCGGTCAGGACCTTGAAGGGAATGGCGTTTTCGCCGGCGTAGTCCTGGGAATAGCTGCCCGCGAAGCCGTAGAGGGTCAGACGTTCGCAGCCCTGGAAGGCGCTGGGACTGATCTCCTCCACGGTGACGGGGAGGACCGCCTTGGTCAGATAGGCGCAGTTTTCAAAGGCCCCGTGGCCGATGGAGCCCACGCCGAAGAGGAGGGTCACCGAGGCCAGGGAATCGCAGCCGAAAAAGGCGTAGTCGCCGAGCTCCTCTACGCTGCCGGGGATCGTCAGGTGGGTCAGGCTGATGCAGTGCTCAAAGGCGTATCTTCCGATGCGCTCCACCCCGTCGGAAATCGTCAGGGAGGCGAGGCTTTTGCAATCGTAGAAGGCCCATTCGCCGACGGTCTTCACGCTGCCGGGGATCGTGAGGCTCCGCAGGCCCTCGCAGTGCCGGAAGGCGCTGTCTCCGATGGAAGTGATCCCGCTGCCGAGGCGCAGAGCGGACAGGGCGGAGCAGAACTGGAAGGCCCCCTCCCCGATCTCCTCCACGCCGCCGGGGATCGCAAGCTGGGTCAGAGCCTCGCAGTGGTCGAAGGCGGCGGGACCGATGAAGGTCAGGCTTTCGGGGAGATTGAGCTGCACCAGGGCGGTGCAGCCGGAAAAGGCCCGGGCCTCGATGGAGCCCACGCCCTCGCAGAGGGTGACGGAGCTGAGGCCGGTGCAGAACTCGAAGCTTCCCTCGTCGAGGAGCTCCACGCCGCCGGGGACCGTGATCTCCGTCAGGGCCGCGCAGCCGGAAAAGGCGTACCAGCCGATTTGGGTCACCGTATCGGGAAGGAGGAGCCCGGTCAGGGCGGCGCAGTCGGAGAAGGCAAAGCTGCCAATGGAGCTCAGACCCTCGCTGAGGCGTAACTCCGCAAGGCTCGTACAGCCGTTGAAGGCCCAGTCGTCGATCGTCTCCACGCTGCCGGGGAGGGTCAGGGAAGTCAGGTGCTCGCAGAGCTCGAAGGCGCCGTACCCAATGCGGGTCACGCTGTCGGGGATTTCGATTTCAGACAGGGCGGTGCATTCGGAGAAGGCCCCGTCGGCGACGCAGGTGAGGCCCTGGGGGAGGGAGACAGTCAGGACCTGATCGGCAAAGGCGCTCCAGGGCGCGCCGCCCCAGCAGTCGTCCATCTCGCCGCTGCCCTCGAGGGTCAGGACGCCGGACTCCGGGTCGAAACGCCAGCTCAGATCGTCGCCGCAGCTGCCGGAACAGACGGGCTCGTCCTCGGCCCCGGCCTGCGGCAGGAGGGCGCAGAGCAGGACCAGGACAAGAAGAAGGGAGAGCAAACGGTGCTTCATAGAGGGATCTTCCTTTCTGTTTGATGTGATTGCGCGGGATAGGGCGGCCGGTGACCGCCCCTACGGGGGATAGAGCGGCCGGTGACCGCCCCTACGGGGGATAGGGCGGCCGGTGACCGCCCCTACGGGGGATAGGGCGGCCGGTGACCGCCCCTGCGGGGGATAGGGCGGCCGATGGCCGCCCCTACGGATATTACCAAAAAATAGGGGAAAATGCAAGCTTGCAAATTTATGTAAACTGTGGTAAAATGATAAAGTACGCTCGAAGCTGATAATTCACGCTGCGACGCGCTGTAACGCGCCGTGACGCACGAACACGCTGATCCGCGGCGCAGTCTGCGGATGAGGGGAGGTTTTTCTATGTTTAAGCGATGGACCGCCTTGCTGCTGACGCTGATCCTGCTTGCCGCCCTGCTGCCGCCCGCCGCCCGGGCCGCGCAGCGCCCCGCCGACCCCGCCGACCCCGCCGACCCCGCCGAGCTCGTTCGCAACAGCGACAGGGAGGCGGCCCTGGACGGGAGCTGCTGGCTCGTGGACACCCTGCACGGGAACTGCCTGGCGGTCTCCCGGGTGGCCGAGGTCCCGACGGTCTGCGGGAGCTGCCGGGATGCCGACCCGGAGCTGACCCGGCTCACGGACTGGCCCGTGGACCAGCTCCTCCTCTGGGAGGGCCGCCTGATCGTCTCGGCGGGGGAAAAGCTCTTGAGCCTGGACCCGGATACCGCCGCCGTTCTGGAGACCCGCGTCTTCGACGCCCCGGTGGAGCGCTTCGCCATGAGCCCGGAGGGCCTTTACGTGCTCAGCGGCGGGGAGCTGCTGTACTTTGCCGCAGGGAAGGAGAAGGCCGAGACCCTGCTCTCCGGGGCGGCTCGCTTCTGGCTCGCGGACCCGGACCGGCTCTGTTATATGCGGGACGAGACCAGGGTCTACACCCTGCGCCTGTCCACCGGGACCGTGACCGACGCGCCCAACCGGGCCTCCGACTTAGGGGACCTGCCGGCCCGTCAGAGCGGCGA
>CAMVKI010000249.1 GCA_947168005.1 uncultured Clostridia bacterium | reverse complement strand
ATAAGAAAGGAACGTACTATGAAAACTTTGGCGGAACTTCAAGCAATTCGTGATCGCATGAAGGACAACGTGACCATGCGCTCCGGCACCGGCAGCATCCGCGCCGTGGTCGGCATGGCTACCTGCGGCATCGCCGCCGGCGCCAGACCCGTCCTGTCTGCCCTGGTGGAGGAGGTCTCGAACCTCGGCCTCAACGAAAAGGTCACCGTCACCCAGACCGGCTGCATCGGCCTTTGCCGTTACGAGCCCATCGTCGAGGTCTACGAGGCCGACAAGGAGAAGGTCACCTACGTCAAGATGACTGCCGAGAAGGCGCGCCGCATTGCCAAGGAGCACCTGCAGAACGGTCACATCGTCACTGAGTACACCATCGGCGCCGCTGAGAAGTAAGGAGGAACAGCTATGTATCGTTCTCATGTATTGATTTGCGGAGGCACCGGCTGTACCTCCTCCGGCTCCGCCTCGGTTCGCGAGAAGCTGGCGGCTGAGCTGAAGGCCAAGGGCCTGGAAGACGAGATCAAGATCGTGCAGACCGGCTGCTTCGGCCTCTGCGCCCTCGGCCCCGTCATGATCGTCTACCCCGAGGGCACCTTCTACTCCCGCGTGACCCCCGAGGACGTCCCCGAGATTGTTGAGGAGCACCTGCTCAAGGGCCGTATCGTGACCCGTCTGGAGTACAAGGAAGGCGCCGAGATCACCGAGCCCGGCACCAACGTCTCCCTCAACGACACCAACTTCTACAAGTCCCAGCTCCGCGTCGCCCTGCGGAACTGCGGCGTTATCAACCCCGAGAACATCGACGAGTACATTGCCCGCGACGGCTACATGGCTCTGGGCAAGGTCCTCACCGAGATGACCCCCAACGACGTCATTCAGACCCTGCTGGACTCCGGCCTCCGCGGCCGCGGCGGCGCCGGTTTCCCCACCGGCCTGAAGTGGAAGTTCGCTAAGGCCTATGACAACGACCAGAAGTACGTCTGCTGCAACGCCGACGAAGGCGACCCCGGCGCTTTCATGGACCGTTCCGTCCTGGAAGGCGACCCCCACGTCGTCCTCGAGGCCATGACCATCGCCGGCTACACCATCGGCGCTTCTCAGGGCTACATCTACGTGCGTGCCGAGTACCCCATCGCGGTTAAGCGTCTGCAGATCGCCATCGCCCAGGCCCGCGAATACGGCCTGCTGGGCGACAACATCCTGGGCACCGGCTTCAAGTTCGACATTGGCCTGCGCCTCGGCGCCGGCGCCTTCGTCTGCGGCGAGGAGACCGCGCTGATGACCTCCATTGAGGGCAACCGCGGCGAGCCCCGTCCCCGTCCTCCCTTCCCCGCTGAGAAGGGCCTGTTCCAGAAGCCTTCCATCCTGAACAACGTCGAGACCTGGGCCAACATTCCCCAGATCATCCTCAAGGGGCCCGAGTGGTTCGCATCCATGGGCACCGAGAAGTCCAAGGGCACCAAGGTCTTCGCCCTGGGCGGCAAGATCACCCACACCGGCCTGGTGGAGATCCCCATGGGCACTCCGCTGCGCAAGGTCATCGAGGAGATCGGCGGCGGCATTCCCAACGGCAAGAAGTTCAAGGCCGCTCAGACCGGCGGCCCCTCCGGCGGCTGCATCCCGGCCGAGCATTTCGACGTTCCCATCGACTATGACAACCTGATCGCCATCGGCTCCATGATGGGCTCCGGCGGCCTGATCGTCATGGACGAGGACAACTGCATGGTCGATATCGCCAAGTTCTTCCTGCAGTTCACCGTGGACGAGTCCTGCGGCAAGTGCACCCCCTGCCGGATCGGCACCAAGCGTCTGCTTGAGATGCTGGAGAAGATCACCAAGGGTCAGGGCACGCTGGAGGATCTGGACAAGATGGAGGAGCTCTGCTACTACATCAAGGCCAACGCCCTCTGCGGTCTGGGCCAGACGGCCCCCAACCCCGTCCTCTCCACCCTGCGTTACTTCCGGGACGAGTACATTGCCCACGTCGTGGACAAGCGCTGCCCCGCCGGCGTCTGCAAGGACCTGCTGAAGTTTGTGGTGGACAAGGAGAAGTGCATCGGCTGCGGTCTGTGTATGCGCAACTGCCCGGCCAATGCCATCACCCGCACGGACTACGTTGCTCCCGGCCACAAGCTGGCTTCTGTCGAAATTGACTCCGCCAAGTGCGTCAAGTGCGGCGTCTGCAAGAGCAACTGCAAGTTCAAGGCCATCAGCAAGCAGTAAGGAGGACGAACATGGAACAGTATACTGTTAAGATTAACGGCATTGAGGTCACCGCTCCGAAGGGTACGACCATCCTCGAGGCGGCCCGGATGGCCGGCGTGACCATCCCGACCCTTTGCTACCTGAAGGACATCAACGCGATCGGCGCCTGCCGGATCTGCGTGGTTGAGGTCAAGGGCGCCCGCGGCCTGTGCGCGGCCTGCGTGTATCCCATTGCCCCCAATATGGAAGTTTTCACCCACACTCCCCGCGTCGTGGCCTACCGCAAGAAGACCCTGGAGCTGATCCTCTCCGATCACAACTGCTCCTGCCTCTCCTGCGTCCGCTCCGGCAACTGTGAGCTCCAGGCCCTCTGCAAGGAGTACGGCGTGGAGAACGAGAACGCCTACGCCGGCGCCAAGAACCCCTCCGTGCTCGATGAGTCCGCCGCCCACATGGTCCGCGACAACTCCAAGTGCATCCTCTGCCGTCGCTGCGTCGCCGCCTGCGAGAAGTTCCAGGGCATCGGCGTCATCGGCGCCAACGAGCGCGGCTTCAAGACCAACATCGGCTGCGCCTTTGAGATGGATCTGGCCGACACCGCCTGCGTCTGCTGCGGTCAGTGTATCGCCGTCTGCCCCGTGGGCGCTCTGTACGAGAAGTCCTGCATCAACGACGTCTTCGCCGCCATCGCCGACCCCGACAAGTACGTGGTCGTGCAGACCGCTCCCGCGGTCCGTGCCGCTCTGGCTGAGGAATTCGGCAAGCCCATTGGCACCAACGCCCAGGGCAAGATGGTCGCGGCCCTCCGCCGTCTCGGCTTCGACAAGGTCTTCGACACCAACTTCGGCGCCGACCTCACCATTATGGAAGAGGCCAGCGAGTTCCTGGACCGCGTGAAGAACGGCGGCAAGCTGCCCATGATCACCTCCTGCTCCCCCGGCTGGGTCAAGTTCTGCGAGCACTACTACCCCGAGTTCACCGACAACCTGTCCACCTGCAAGTCCCCCCAGCAGATGCAGGGCGCCATCACCAAGAGCTACTTCGCCGAGAAGATGGGCATCGACCCCAAGAAGATCGTGTCCGTCTCCGTTATGCCCTGCACCGCGAAGAAGTTCGAGATCGGCCGCGACGACCAGTCCGGCGCCGGTCTGCCCGATATGGACTACACCATGACCACCCG
>CAMVKI010000248.1 GCA_947168005.1 uncultured Clostridia bacterium | reverse complement strand
ATCATCTGATCACACCTCCCCAATCGATGTTCTTGTCGGCCTTGTCGCAGCTGCGCAGCACGGCGCATTCCACGCGGGCCTTGATGGTGCAGTCCAGAGCGCCCTTGTCCACCACAGTGACCTTCGCGTCCTTGACCTCCAGCCGCTCCAGGGTCTCCAGAACGGTCTTCTTGATCTGACGGCCATACTGATTCATGACGCTGCTGGTGAGAGACAGCTCAATGCCGTCGAGGCCCGGCTCCAGCGTGACCATCACGTCGCTGGATTCCAGGGTGCCCGCCACCGCGGGCTTCAGAATTTGCATAGCAAAAACGCCTCCTTTTCAAATCCTGTTATGTGCATTGTAACATAGGAAATCCGTTCTGACAAGCAATATTTTAACAATTTCTAACAATTTTATATTAAGATTGAATTTCCGCGGAAATCTGGTATAATGAGAGAAGCTGGTATAATGAGAGAAGATTATTTCAAAAGGAGGAAAGGGCCTTATGGAAGAGAAGCTCCGGGACGAAGCCCTGTCGGAGGAGGCGCGCAGGCAGGCAAAACGGATCGCCCGGCTGGAAAGCCTGCGGCGCTGGATGCTGATTCTGACCCCGCTGCCGCTGATCGGCGGCTACGTGGCCGACTGCCTCCCGGTCCTCTACGCCTCGGCCCTCCCCCTGGCCGTCGCACTGATCGTGACCTACCGGATCAAGCATCTGGAGGAAAGTCAGACCCGCCCGTAGCGGCGCACAGTGTGCGCCACCCTCTCCCCCGCTTCGCCTGTAGCGGCGCACAGTGTGCGCCACTGGCCCCCGCCTGGGACGAATGAATAATGAATAGTGAATAATGAATAATTGTGGTATCGTTCAAATTGCCATTTGAACGATGGAAAAGAAAAGGTAACGATACTATGACCGATTTTTTGCATGTGACATTATCCCCCGAACAGCTTTCCACCGTCTCGGAGCTGGCCCTGGCCCACGTGGGGGACGCGGTGTTTGAGCTGCTGGCCCGCACGGAGCTGATCTGCGAGACCGGCGGCGCCAAGGTCCGGGAGCTCCACGCCCGGACCGTGGCTCTGGTGACAGCCCCCGCCCAGGCGGCCTTCGTGGAGGCCGTTCTGCCCCTGCTCAGCGCCGAGGAGACCGCCGTCTACAAGCGGGGCCGCAACGTCCATTCCCACCCGGCCCCCAAGTCCGCCAGCCCCGGCCAGTACGCCCGGGCCACGGGCCTGGAAACCCTCTTCGGCTGGCTCTGGCTCACCGGGCAGCACCAGCGGGTGAGCGAACTGTTTGCCCTTGGCTTGGGCAAGTAATAGGTAAGAAGTAAGAAGTAAGAAGTATTGTGCAACAGGGCAAGCTGCCTGCAAACGTCTAATTTTTCGGAGGTGTTTGATATGGAAGACAGGTTTGAATTTGTGGAAAAGAAAGGGTTGATGCAAGGCACTCGCATCATTGTTGACAAAGAAACAGGTGTCCAGTATTTACTTGCTCATTGGACGAATGTAGGCGGATTGACTGTTCTGGTTGATAAGGATGGAAAACCTTTGCTTGACCCAAGATATGCAAAGTGACAAATCCCAATCCGTATGACTGTTGAAATCAGCTTTTGGAGAATAACATGCCATTAGACGCCATATTCTTGTCTGCTTTGACTAAAGAATTAAATGAAACCCTCCCCGGGTCCCGGATCGACAAGATCCAGCAGCCGGAGCGGGATACGGTACTGTTCCAGGTCCGCTCTCTGAGCGCCGGAAACCGGAAGCTTCTGCTCTCGGCCTCCCCCAACCACCCCCGGCTGCACTACACCGAGGCCAGATACGAGAACCCGGCCCAGCCCCCCATGTTCTGTATGCTGCTGCGCAAGCACCTGGCCGGCGGGCGGATCCTCTCCCTGCGGCAGCTCCCCCTGGAGCGGGCCGTGGAGCTCTGTGTGGAGAGCGCCGACGAGCTGGGCGAGCTCAGCGAAAAGCGCCTCTATCTGGAGCTCATGGGCCGCAACTCCAATCTGATCCTGACCGGCCCCGACGGGCGGATCATCGACTGCCTGCGCCGGGTGGACTTTGAAATGTCCGAAAAGCGCCAGGTCCTCCCCGGCCTCTTCTACCGGGAGCCCCCGGCCCAGGGGAAGCTGGACTTCCGGGGCGAGACCGTGGAGAGCCTCTATGAGGCCCTGGGGGCCGTGGACCATCCCCTGACCCTGGACCGCTGGCTCATGGACCGCTACGCCGGGATCTCCCCGCTGATTGCCCGGGAGCTGGCCTGCCTGTCCACGGGACGGACCGACCCGGACCTCACGGAGCAGGACCGGCCCGCCCTGGCGGCGGCCCTGGCCCGGGAGCTCCGGGGCCTGACGGCGGAGTTCTCCCCCACCCGCCTGCTGCTGAACGGGGAGCGGAAGGATTTCTCCTTCCGGCCCATCCGCCAGTACGGGGACTATATGACCCAGGACCGCTTCCCCTCCTTCTCGGCGCTGCTGGACGACTTCTACACCGGCCGCGCCCTTGCGGAGCGGATGCGGGTCCGGACCCAGACCCTCCACAAGACCCTGAGCAACCAGCTCGCCCGGGTCCGTCGGAAGCTGGCAAACCAGGAGCAGGAGCTGGCAGCCACCTACGACCGTGAGCGGCTGCGCCAGCTCGGGGATATCGTCACCGCCAATCTCCATCTGATCCAGCGGGGCCAGGCCCGGCTCCGGGCCGTGGACTTCTACGACCCGGACATGCAGGAGATCGAGATTCCCCTGAACGTGACCCTCTCCCCCCAGCAGAACGCGGCGAAGTATTACAAGGACTACAACAAGGCCAAGCACGCCGAGAAGTTCCTGACGGAGCAGCTCGCCCTGGGCCGGACCGAGGAGGAATACCTGGCCTCGGTGCTGGAGGCCCTCTCCCGGGCCGAGACCGAGCGGGATATCTCCGACATCCGGGCCGAGCTCACCGAGGGCGGCTATCTGCGCCAGACGGACCGCAAAAAGCAGATGAAGGTCCCGCCCTCCAAGCCCATGGAGTTCCGCTCCTCCGACGGCTTCCAGATTTTGGTGGGCCGCAACAACCGGCAGAACGATCTGCTGACCACCAAGCTGGCCTACAAGACCGACCTCTGGCTCCACGTCCAGAAGGCCCACGGCTCCCACGTCATCATCGCCTGCGCCGGAGCGCAGGTCCCGGACCGCACGATCACCGAGGCGGCGGAGCTGGCCGCCTGGTTCTCCCAGGCCCGCCAGGGCCACAACGTCCCCGTGGACCTCTGCCCCGTCCGCCAGGTCAAAAAGCCCGCCGGCGCCAAGCCCGGCATGGTGGTCTACGAGAACTACCGGACGGTCTACGTAAATCCCCGCGAACCCCGCCCGTAGGGGCGGTCATTGGCCGCCCGCGCCCCGCCCGTAGGGGCCGATGCCCACAT
>CAMVKI010000247.1 GCA_947168005.1 uncultured Clostridia bacterium | reverse complement strand
TGAACCCCTGGAACCAGTTCACCGCCAAGTACAGCGTGGGCGACGTGGCCAAGGTCAAGGTTGTGAAGATGATGACCTTCGGCGCCTTCGCCGAGATCGTTCCCGGCGTGGACGGCCTGATCCACATCTCCCAGATCGCGGACCGCCGCATCGGCAAGCCCGAGGACGTGCTGAGCGTGGGCCAGGAAGTGGACGCCAAGATCATCGACATCGACGCCGAGAACAAGCGCATCTCCCTGTCCATCCGCGCCCTGCTGAACCCCACCGTGGAGGAGCAGGCCAAGGCTCTGGCTGAGGAGGCCGCCGAAGAAGCTCCCGAGACCGTCGAGGCCGAGTAAGCGAACAAGCACCGTTCCCCATGCAGGGCCTCCCGTCTTGCATGGGGAACTTTTTTCAAGTGAAGAATGAATAATGAAGAGTGAATAATTGAGGTGTTTTGCAGATTGCCATCTGCAAAACGAAAATAAAAAGAGGACGGGGGAAGCGGAATGCCGCGGCCAGTGTGCGCACTGGCCTCGCAATGACACGCCCGTAGGGGCCGATGTCCACATCGGCCCTGCGTACCCCGCCTGGAGCCGTCCCCGCCCGGCCTGTAGGGGCCGAACTCGAAGAGTCACGAAGTATGCCCACATCGGTCCTTGCCCCCCGCCTGTAGGGACGGCACTCTGCCGTCCGCCATACCCCGCTCGGACGAGGCATCAGGCATCAGGCATCAGGCAACAGGGGACGGGGGATGCGGATTCTTCGCTCCGCTCAGAATGACAGATTCGGAGGCTGGTTCCGCCTGTAGGGGGCGGCGCCCTCGACGCCCCGCGCCCCGTTCGGACGAGGCAACAGGCATCAGGCATCAGGTATCAGACCCGCCCGTAGGGGCCGATGCCCACATCGGCCCTCGTCCCCCGCCTGCAGTGCGGTCAAGCTGCAAATCGCCGAAAACGGTTCATTGTCACTTGTCACTTTCGCATGAAAGGAGAAATCTACCATGAAAAAGAGATCCAAACGCGGTCTTGTGATCGTTTTGATCGTCCTCCTCGTCCTGATGCTGATCCCCATCAAGCTTGCCTATCTCGACGGGGGAACCGGAGGATACAGAGCCGTGCTCTGGCAGGTCGAAAAGCTCCACCGAATGCTTGACGTTGACGGGAGCTATCTGGTCGGCACCCGCGTGACGCTGCTCTGCGGTCTGATACCGGTTTATGACGATACCCACGTTGTGACAGAGCCCTGAAACATGTTGAAAATGAAATCGTTTTGCAAATAGCAATTTGCAAAATTCCGACAACTTTCAACTTTCAATTTTCAATTTTCAACCGCCGCCGCCGAATGGAGGGAGCCCGAATGAAATACAGACTCATTTGTATCACGCTGCTGCTTTGCGTGTTGCTGTCCGCCTGCGGCAAGAAGCCCGAGGCCGCCGGGGAGGCCCTCTTTGCCGAGCGGGGCTCCGTGGAGCGGCGGAGCCTGGAAAATCTGGTCCCCGCGGGGAACGCCGAGGCCGTCCGTGCCTCCCTCTCCGCCGTGGGCCAGACCCTGGCGCCGGACTGGGCCGGGGAGGCCGAGGCCGCGCCCCGGCTCCGGCTGGCCGCCGACGCCGGGCCCGACGAGGACACCGTCGCGACGGACAGCGCCTATATCTATATGCTGGACAGCTACGGTCTGATCGTCTGCTCCGCCGCCGGGGCCGCCAGCGAGATCCTCTCCTATACCCGGGTGGACCGGGGCGGGAGCGGCTGGTCCGAGCGGCTGTACGTCGAGGGGGACCGGGCCGCGGTCGTCAGCGCGGTCTCTGAGCTCGGCGAGGACGGCGAGGCCCTGTACAACGCCGCCGAGACCCGGGTGATTTTGCTGGACCTGGCCGACAGGCGCGCCCCGCGGGTCCTGACCGAGACCGCCGTGGAGGGGAGCCTGACCGAGGCCTGCCTGCTGGACGGGACCCTCTGTCTCGTGACCCGGCGGACCCTGGCGGCCCTGCCCGAGCAGGACGAGGCGCTGCTGCCCCGGCTCTGGGAGGACGGCAAGGAGCTGCGCCTCGCCCCCGGAGACGTCTATATCTCCCCCGAACCGGCCCGGACGGCCCTGACCGTCGCGGCGGCGGTGCGGCTCTCCGACGGACGGATTGCCGACGCCCTGGCCTTCACCGACGGCGTGGACGCGGTCCGCGTGGCCGGGGACTGCCTCTGGCTGGCCCGGACCATCTGGTCCGAGACCGCCTCCGCGCCCCGCCAGGAGGCCCCCTACACCGTCGTGGACTACGACACCGCGGCCCGGACCGAGCTGCGGAAGCTCCGGCTGGAGAACAATCAGCTCCGGCTGGAGGGCGGCTGCGTCCTGGAGGGCGCCCTGCCCGATCCCTCGGCCCTGGAGCTCCTGGACGGCGGCCTCGGCCTCTTCACCCAGAAGGACAGCCGCAGCTTCTCCTCCTTCACCGACGAGAAGCACGGCTGGACCAACTATGAGCTCCACTCCCTGAACCGGAGCGCCGCCCTCTCCCTGTTGGACGGGGAGCTGCAGCTGAGCGGCGCCCTGACCGCCCTGGGCGGGGAGCAGAACGCCGGGTCCTGCCGCTTTGCGGGCGGCCTGGCCTGGATCACGGCGGGGGACGCCGCCGCGGTCTACCTGACGGATCTCTCCGACCCAGCCCGCCCCACCCCCAGCGGGAGCCTGTCCTGTCCGGGGGAGACCCTGCTGCTGCGGGACTTCGGAGAGGGCTTCGTTCTCGGCATCGCCGAGCCCGGGGAGGGGGAGGACTGGGAGCTGGCGGTCTACGACGTGACGAACCCCGCCGCTCCGGTCAAGGCCGCCAGCCTGCGTCTGGAGGGCAAGGCCCCCGCGGCCTCCCTCGCGGACCCCGGCGCCTTCTTCACCGATCCCGTCAACGGCCTCATCGGCTTCCCCATCGCCGGGAAGAACGGGAACGAATATCTGCTTGCCGCCTGGGACGGCTCCAAGCTCCGGACCAACGGCTCCTTCCGGCCGGAGTACGTCCCCGCCGACGCCAGGACCCTGCTTCTCGACGGCATCCTCTACATTTGCAGCCCCGGCGAGCTCTGCGTGACCGACCCCGAGACCATGAAGGTCCTCGCCACGGTCACAAACGCCGTCGGCTGATTACGCCTGCGGCAATTATCTCGCCTCATTACAATCGGAGTCATAAATATGAATCAAGAAAAAATCGACCGCATCAACGCCCTGGCCCGGAAGGCCAAGGCCGAGGGCCTGAGCCCGGAGGAGATCGCCGAGCGGGACGCTCTGCGAAAGGAATACGTCGCCGCCGTCCGCGCCAGCCTGACCGCCCAGCTGGACAACACCTGGATCGTAGACGAGAAGGGGAACAAGCGGCCCCTGCGGCCAGGTCAGGGATCAGGGATCAAGGATCAAGGATCAGGGTGGGGGAAGAGCTAAACTGTACCCATGAAAATGGACACGGCGACATTAGGGGTGACCCGGGATTATG
>CAMVKI010000246.1 GCA_947168005.1 uncultured Clostridia bacterium | reverse complement strand
GGGCGGCCAATGGCCGCCCCTACGATGGATCGGCTGACTTAAGCCGATAACCAGAATCGGGATTTGTCGATCTCATCCGTAGGGGCCGATGCCCACATCGGCCCCTACGATCATACAAACCCGAATTTTCCTTTTCCAGCTGCCCGGGCTCGACAAGTTCCTTTTCCTTGCGGCGTTATACTGGAGTCAGAAATCGAAAGGGGCGGGACGGATGAACAACGATTCCATGCGGCTGGTGCTGGCGGGGGGAATGATCGGGCTGCTGATGCTGAGCGCGGCGGCCTGGTACGCAGTCCGGGGTCCGGCGCGCCGGGCCCCGGCTGTTCCGGCACAGAATGAAACGGGCGAAATCGCCCCGGCCTCCGGGCCCCGGACGGAGGAACGCGGGACAGAGGCCACAGAGGCGGCCTTTGGGGAGGACGCGGTGCCGATCTTCGCGGAGAACGAGACCGACGCCGGGCCCTTCACCGTGGCCCTGCGGGTGTCGGAGGCCGTTTGGGGCGAAAAGCTCTTTGTCTGCGACGGAAAGGGCTGTCCCCTGGAGGAGATTGTCCCGGACCGGGACGGGGATCAGACCCTGGGGCCCCTGGCCCCGGGCCGCTACGGGGTTTATCGGGGCCAGACGGAAATCGGCTCCTTCCGCCTCTACGGCAACGCCTCCCTGGGAGAGACCGCGGGACGGCTCTGGACCGACGGAGAGCTGCTCTGCGTGGAGCGCTTCATCCCCGGAACGCTCAGGCTCCGCCTGACCCTGCCAAAGCCCGGCTACTACAGCCTCCGGCTCTGTGACCCGGTGGGCCGGGCCTGGAGCCGGGACCTCTACATTCCGGAAGGCGAGCGGCCCAACGCGGGACAGGCCTACGGAAGGACCCTGGAGTTCCTGGGTCTGCCGCCCGGAGCCTACACCCTGGTGTATCGGCAAACGCCCCTGGGGCAGACAGAGCTCCGGGCGGAAGAGACGACGGAGCTGGCGCTTGTAATTGAAAATTGAAAGTTGAAAATTGAAAATTGACAAGCTGCCCGTCGCAGTGCTATAATACAAAAAAATCGGCAATAAGAAGGTAGAGATATGAAACAGTCCAAGACCCCGAAGGCGCTCTGCTGGGCGGCCGTCCTTTGCGCGGCGGCGCTGGCCGTGCTGCGCGTTGTGATTTTGAAAACTTCTTTTGAGGAAAACGGTCTGCTGCCCGTGGGAAGCCTTGCCCAGCCCCTGACGGTACTGGCCGCGGCCTGCTGCTTCGCGGTCCTTTGCCTCCTGGCTCTGCGCCTCAACCGGCTGCCGGGGACCGAGGCCTGCTTTTCCCGCTCCCCCGTCTCTCTTTTCCTTCGGCTGGCCGCGGCGATTCTGGTCTTCTTCGGCGCTCTGACGACGATCCTGAACGGGACCGAAACCACAGTCCAGCGGATCGCCGCCTTCAGCGGTCTTGCCGCCGCTCTGGCGATGCTCTGGACGGCCCTGAGCCCGGACCGGGGCAGCTCCCTGTTCTGGCTGCGGCTGGTGACAGCCCTCTACACCGCGGCGGCGCTGATCCTGCGCTTCCGGGATTGGAGCCACGATCCCCTGATTATCCACATCGTCCCCCTGCTCCTGACCTGGACCTGCTGTATGGTGGAGACCATGCTCCTCACCGGCTTCCCTCTGAAGGCCGGCCATCGGCGCAGCGGCGTGCTCTTCGGCCTGGCCGGCGCCGTCTTCCTCTGCTCGCTCCTGCCGGACTACCTGCTCGGCCTGCGGACAGATCTGCCCGACCTGCTGAGCCTGCTGGGCCTCGTCCTCTGGGGCGCCGAGGCCGCCGGCTCCCTGCTGCGGAGAGACGTGCAGGACGAGGAAGCAATCGAGAAGGAAGAAGTAATAGCTAAGAATTAAGAATTCGTATGAAAGCAGAAAAGCTCCGCATAAAACGGAGCTTTTTGCAGAAACTACACGCAGAGAAAGAGACCCTTCGGGGAACGAATCACCTCACGCGCCGGAAACGGCGCGTGTTTTTTCAAGCAAAAGAGACTGTCCGGGCGGGACAGTCTCTTTTGCTTGCTTTGTTATTCCGCCTCGTTGCGGATCATGTCGGCGGTGACACGGGACTCGGGGCAGGCGGTCAGGGTGTAATCCCGGTAGACCGTCAGGCCGGAGCCGGCGGGGATCAGCTTGCCAATGATGACGTTCTCCTTCAGGCCGACCAGCTTATCGACCTTGCCCTTGATGGCGGCCTCGGTCAGGACCTTGGTGGTCTCCTGGAAGGAGGCGGCGGAGAGGAAGGACTCGGTAGCCAGGGAGGCCTTGGTGATACCCATGAGGATCAGGGTGGCAGTGGCGGGCTTCTTGAGCTCCAGCCCCTCCTCCCCCGCGTCGATGCGGGCCTGGATGGCGGCGTTCTCGCGCTCGATCTTCTCGTTGGCCTCCTCGAACTCCACCACGTCCACCTGGGTCTCGCTCAGCAGATCGGTGTCGCCGGGGTCGTTGACCTTGACCTTGCGCATCATCTGGCGGATGATGACCTCGATGTGCTTCTCGTTGATGTCAACGCCCTGCTGCCGGTAGACGGCCAGGACCTCCTGGGTCAGGTAATCCTGGACCTTCTCCTCGCCGCGGATGCGGAGTACGTCGTGGGGGCTCAGAGGACCGTCGGTGATCCGGTCGCCCTTGTTGACAAGCTTGCCGGTCTCCACCCGCAGGCCCACGGAATAGGGGACCTGGTACTCCCGGACCTCGCCGTCCTCGGAGGTGACGGTGATGGAGCGCAGGGCGGTGCGGTGGCTCTCGTCCACGTTCGCTATGCCGGTGGTCTCGGAGATGACGGCCATCTTCTTGGGCTTCCGGGCCTCGAAGAGCTCTTCGACTCGGGGAAGACCCTGGGTGATGTCGTCGCCGGCGACGCCGCCGGTGTGGAAGGTACGCATGGTCAGCTGGGTGCCGGGCTCGCCGATGGACTGGGCGGCGATGATGCCGACGGCCTCGCCGGGATCCACCAGCTTGGAGGAGGCCAGGTTCATGCCGTAGCAGCGGGCGCAGACGCCGGACTTGGCGCGGCAGCCCAGGACGGAGCGGACGTAGACCCGGTCGATGCCGTGGGCCAGGAACTTCTTGGCGTCCTCCTCGTGGAGCATGACGTCCTTGCTGTGCAGGAGCTCGCCGGTGGCGGGATCGGTGATGTCATAGACGGGGAAGCGGCCGTGGATGCGCTCGCCGAAGGTGGAGATGGTCTGGCCCTTCTCCACGATCTCGGACTTCCAGGAGCCCTTGGTGGTGCCGCAGTCGTCCTCGCGGATGATGACCTCCTGGGACACGTCCACCAGACGGCGGGTCAGGTAGCCGGAGTCGGCGGTACGCAGCGCGGTATCGGTCAGGCCCTTGCGCGCGCCTCTGGAGGAGATGAAGTACTCCAGGACGGAGAGGCCTTCACGGAAGTTGGCCTTGATGGGGATTTCGATGGTGCGGCCGGAGGTGTCGGCCATCAGGCCGCGCATGCCGGCCAGCTG
>CAMVKI010000245.1 GCA_947168005.1 uncultured Clostridia bacterium | reverse complement strand
TCCCCGGCATCTGGGACCGCCAGGACTACCGGGCCCTGGACGGCTTCATCTGCGCCATCACCCCCTTCAACTTCACCTCCATCGGCGGCAACCTCCCCATGGCCCCGGCTATCGTGGGCAACGTGGCGGTCTGGAAACCCTCCCGCACGGCGGTGCTCTCCAACTACTACTTCATGAAGCTGCTGATGGACTGCGGCATCCCCGCGGGCGTCATCAACTTCGTGCCCTGCAGCGGCAGCGACATGGCGAAATACGTCATCTCCCGGCCAGAGCTGGCGGGCTTCCACTTCACCGGCTCCACCGAGGTCTTCCAGAGCGTCTGGAAGCAGATCGGCGAGAACATCGCCTCCTACAACAACTACCCCCGCGTCGTGGGCGAGACCGGCGGCAAGGACTTCATCTTTGCCCACAAGAGCGCCAAGGTCCGGCCTTTGGCCGCGGCCCTGATCCGGGGCTCCTTTGAGTTCCAGGGCCAGAAGTGCTCCGCCTGCTCCCGGGCCTTCATCCCGGAAAGCATCTGGCCGGAGGTCCTGGCCGCTATGAAGGAGATGATGCGGGAGGTCAAGCTGGGCGACGTCCGGGACTTCGACACCTTCCTGGCCGCCGTCATTGACCGGGACGCCTTCGAGCGCTGCAGGGGCTACATCGAGCGGGCCAGGGCCTGCCCGGACTGCGAGATCGTCATCGGCGGCGGCTGCGACGACTCCAAGGGCTGGTTCGTGGAGCCCACGGTCATCCTCTGCCGGAAGCCGGACTATGAGTCCATGGTCAAGGAGATCTTCGGGCCCATCCTCTCGGTCTACGTCTACCCCGACGAGGCCCTGGACGAGACCCTGAAGCTCTGCGACGAGGCCTCCCCCTACGCCCTGACCGGCGCGATCTTCGCCCAGGACCGGGAAGCCATCGTGAAAATGGAGAAGGCGCTGCTGCATTCGGCGGGCAACTTCTACATCAACGACAAGTGCACCGGCGCTATCGTGGGTCAGCAGCCCTTCGGCGGCGCCCGGGCCTCCGGCACCAACGACAAGGCCGGAACGGCCCTGAATATGATCCGCTGGATGAGTCCCCACTGCGTCAAGGAGACCTTCAACCCCTCGGAGGCCATCGTTTACCCCTATATGTCCGAACAGTAGATCGTCCCAAATCATCAAAGAGACAAAGGAGATGCGGATATGAGGATTACCGAGCACCCGATCCTTCGCTTTGACCGCGGAAAGGAGCTCTCCTTCACCTTCAACGGCCAGCCGATGAAGGGCTACGAGGGGGAGACCATCGCGGCCGCGCTCCACGCCGCGGGCGTCAAGGTTCTCGCCAAAAGCGAGAAGCTGCACCGCCCCCGGGGCTTCTTCTGCGCCATCGGCAACTGTGCCTCCTGCCAGATGACCGTGGACGGCGAGCCCAACGTCCGGACCTGCATCACCCTCCTGCGGGAGGGCATGAAGGTCGAATCCCAGGAAGGGAAGGGGAGGCTCCAATGAGAGAGGTTGAACTGCTGATTATCGGCTCCGGCCCCGCCGGTCTCTGCGCCGCCCTTTCCGCGGCGGAGTCCGGGGCCAGGGCGCTCATCCTGGAGCGGAGCTTCCGGCCCGGCGGTCAGCTCGTCAAGCAGACCCATATGTTCTTCGGCTCCGAGCGCCAGTACGCCTCCCACCGGGGCGTGGACATCGCGGAGCTCCTGCTGAAAAAGCTCGCGGAATACGGCGAGCGGATCGAGCTGATGCTCAACGCCACCGCCGTGGGCTTCTACGAGGACAACGTGGTCACGGTCCTGAAGGACGAAAAGGAATATTTCAAGATCAGGGCCAAATCCGTCGTCTGCGCCACCGGCGCCTTTGAGAAATCCCTGGCCTTCCCCAACAACGACCTGCCCGGCATCTACGGCGCCGGCGCGGTCCAGACCCTGATGAACGTCTACGGCGTCCGCCCCGGCAATCGGGTCCTCATGGTCGGCGCGGGCAACATTGGCGTCATCGTCAGCTATCAGCTCCTGCAGGCCGGCATCGAGGTCGCCGCCGTCCTGGACGCCGCGCCGCGGATCGGCGCCTATCTGGTCCACGCCTCCAAGCTCGCCCGGATGGGCGTGCCCATCCTCACCTCCCACACCGTCAAGGAGGCCGTCGGCACCGACTGCCTGGAGGCCGCCGTGGTCTGGGCGCTGGACGAGAAATTCAAGCCCATCCCCGGCACGGAGCGACGCTTCGACGTGGACGTCATGTGCGTCTCCGTGGGACTGAGCCCCCTGAACGAGCTCCTTGCCATGCGGGGCGCGGAGATGAAGTACGTTCCCCAGCTCAGCGGCCTGGTCCCCCTGCGGAGCGAGAACTGCGAGACCGGCATCCCCGGCGTCTTCGTGGCCGGCGACGCCTCCGGCATCGAGGAGGCCAGCTCCGCCATGGCCGAGGGCTGGCTGGCGGGGCTCTGCGCCGCGGCAAAGCTCGGCTATGTGCCCGCGGACTTCGAGGCGCGCAGACGGGAATATCTCAGCCAGCTGGAAAACCTGCGCTCCGGCCCCGTGGGGGAGCGGATCCGGGCCGGCATGAAGCTGAGTCTGCTGGAAGGAGGGATGCGCGATGTTTGAGAAAACAGGCGTGGCCGCCCCGGAGATGGTCCTGGAGAAATTCCCCTCCGTCGAGCGGATCAACCGGGGCCCCGTGGCCGTGGTGGAGTGTTATCAGAAGATCCCCTGCAACCCCTGTCAGACCGCCTGCCCCCTGGGCGCCATCGAGATCGGCGACGACATCAACAATATCCCCCAGCGGGACGAGGAGCTCTGCGGCGGCTGCGGCCTCTGCGTGTCGAAGTGCCCCGGTCTTGCCATTATGATCGTGGACGGCTCCAAGTCCCCGGACAGCGTGGAGTTCCGCATCCCCTACGAGTTCCTGCCCCTGCCCGCCGCGGGGGAGACCGTCCTCGGCCTGGACCGGGCCGGCCGGCCCCTCTGCCGGGCGAAGGTCCTGAAGGTCCTGAATCCCCCCTCCTTCGACCGCACCCCGGTGGTCACCCTGGAGGTGGAGCGGAAGTATCTCTATACCTTCCGCAATTTCAGAAGGGAGGCGGAAGAACATGGATGAGAATACCATCATCTGCCGCTGCTCCGACGTGACCCTGAAGGACGTCCGGAGCCTGATCGCCCAGGGCTACGTCACCTATGACGAGATCAAGCGGATCACCCGGATCGGCATGGGGCCCTGCCAGGGCAAGACCTGCGGCCAGCTGGTGCTCCGGGAGATCGCCAACGCCACGGGTCAGAGCATGGCCGAGCTCAAATTCCACAATATACGCCCCCCGGTTGTCGGCGTCAAGCTGCATCTGATCGCGGAGGAGGCCGAGAGAAATGAAGAATAGAGCGGATATCGTCATCATCGGCGCCGGCATGTCCGGCTGCTCCATCGCCTGGAACCTGGCCCTCCGCGGGGCGAAGAACATCGTCGTGCTGGAAAAGGGCTTCATCTGCTCCGGCTCCACCGGCGCCTGCGGCGCGGGCTTCCG
>CAMVKI010000244.1 GCA_947168005.1 uncultured Clostridia bacterium | reverse complement strand
AGGCTTATAACTTAATCGATTAAGTACATTATAGACAGATGGTTTCAAAAACGCAAGTCCTTTTTTCAAAAACAGAAAATATTTCAGTATTGACAAAAACAACCCCAATAAATTTGTGCAAAATAACGAACAAAAAAAGAAAAAAAGGACTTGACGGAATGCATATCCAGCGCTATAATGAAACCAACGAAAACGATTAAGTTGTCCGCCGACAGAAAGCAGGCACAGCGATGGTTACAATCACGGACATCTCAAAAGCGTGCGGCGTCTCCCGCGCCACGGTCAGCAAGGCCCTCAACGGCGCGGCGGATATCTCGCAGGAAACCGCGAAGCGCATCCGCGATACCGCTGCCGCCCTGGGCTATCTGCCCAACGCTGCCGCCCGGGCCCTGAAGCTGGGCCGCAGCTACAACATCGGCGTGCTGTTCTCCGACGCCACCGGCGGGGGCATCTCCCATGAGTACTTCTCCCGCATCCTGGAAAGCGTGAAGGCCGAGGCCGAGGGCCTGGGCTACGACATCACCTTCATCTCCAAGGATCTGGGGCGTATGTCCATGGACTACTACGAGCATGCCAAGTACCGCAGCTGCGACGGCGTGGTGATTGCCTCGGCGGACTTCCAGGATCCGGCCATTATCCGGCTGGCCTCCAGCGAGATCCCCACAGTGACCCTGGACTACAGCTTCGACAGTCGGAGCTCCATCCTCTCGGACAACGTTCGGGGCATGGAAGCACTGGTCCGTTTCGTCCACAGCCGGGGCCACCGGCGCATCGCCTTCATCCACGGCGAGCTCACCTCCGTCACCCAGAAGCGTCTGGCCAGCTTCAAAAAGACCTGCGCGGCCCTGGGCCTGGAGATCCCGCCGGAGTACATCCGCCCGGCGGTGTACCACGATCCCCGCTCCAGCGGCCTCCAGACCAGAGCGCTGCTGGCCCTGCCCCAGCGACCCACCTGCATCCTCTATCCCGACGATCTGTCCTATCTGGGCGGCATGAGCGAGCTGGAGCGTCAGGGCCTCTCAATCCCCGGCGACATGAGCGTGGCCGGCTACGACGGCATTCCCCTGAGCCAGGTCCTGCGGCCCCGGCTTTCCACCTACCGGCAGGGCGGCAAACAGATGGGCAGGCAGGCGGCACAGCTGCTGATCGAGCAGATCGAGCAGCCGGAGACCTGGATCCCCCAGCAGCTCACTGTGGAGGGAGAATTGCTGGAAGGCGACACGGTCCGGGATATTCGCGGAGAATAAAGTTGTATTAAGACGCGAAAGCGTTTTGATAAAAAAGAAAGAATTTGGTCGGAAGACCCCAAAAAACAAGGAGATAAGGAGAAATCATCATGAAAAAACTGATCGCAATCCTGCTGGCTGCTCTGATGCTGCTGGCCGTCGTGGGCTGCTCCAAGCAGGAGAACAAGCCCGCGGCAGAACAGGGCAAGGTGTTCAACATCTATGCCTGGAACGAGGAGTTCAAGGGCTTCTTCGAAAAGTACTACAAGGTTCCCGAAGGCGTCACCGTCAACTGGATCATCAACCCCAGCGACAACGGCGTCTATCAGCAGAAGCTGGACGAGGCCCTGCTGAACCAGGACAAGGCTGCTGCCGACGAGAAGATCGACATGTTCCTGGCTGAGGCCGACTACATCGGCAAGTACGTGGATTCCGCCTACACCATGGACGTCAGCTCCTTCGGCTTCAAGAACGCTGACACCCAGTATGAGTACACCGTCAAGGCCGCTTCCGACGCCAACGGCGTCTGCAAGGGCGTTTCCTTCCAGTGCTGCCCCGCCGCGGTCATCTACCGCAAGTCCATCGCCAAGGACATTCTGGGCACCGACGATCCCGCCGAGGTTCAGGCCGCTATGGACTCCTGGGAGAAGTTCAACGAGCTGGCTGCCAAGGCCAAGGAGAAGGGCTACTACATGACCGCTTCCTTCGCTGAGACCTTCCGCGCTTTCTCCAACAACTGCACCATGCCCTGGGTTGACAAGGACAACAAGCTCCAGTTCGATCCCCAGATCACCGCCTGGATGGACCAGACCGAGAACTTCATCAAGAACGGCTACACCCTGACCGCCGGCGTGTGGGACGAAGAGAAGACCAACCAGATGTTCAAGGACGGCAAGACCTTCTGCTTCTTCGGGCCCGCCTGGTACTACAACTTCTGCATGAACAACGCCATGGATCCCGAGAACGGCTGTGTCGGCGACTGGCGCATCGTCAAGGGTCCTCAGGCCTACTTCTGGGGCGGCACCTGGCTGCTGGCTGCTGCCGGCTCCGACAACACCGAGATGCTGAAGGACATCTTTGAGACCTTCACCGTCAACGAGGAAGTCTGCACCAACCTGGTCAAGAACGATAATCAGTACCCCAACAACACCAAGATCGTTGAGAAGTTCGCCAAGGACGAGTCCTACGGCAACACCGCCATCCTGGACGGCCAGAACGACATCGCCATCTTCGCCGAGCTGGCTAAGGACATCAAGTGGGAGAACCACACCAACTACGACCAGCTGCTGAACGAGGGCCTGCAGAACAAGCTGCAGGAGTTCTACAGAGGCTCCGTGGACAAGGAGACCGCCATGAAGAACTTCTACCAGTACGTCAAGGAGACCTACGCCAACATCGTGGTTCCGGAAGGCTAATCCGACTGAAAAACTGCGGCAGGGCCACCCGGCCCTGCCGCAGCTATTCATAATCACATGCCGGAGGGATATTTATGGATCAAAATAAACACAGGAAGGACGGCAGCCTCAAATCTGTCAGCTACGCGAAATGGGGCTATATCTTCATAACGCCCTTCTTCCTCGTCTATATCGTCTTCACGCTGGTTCCCCAGTTTCTGACGGTCTACAACAGCTTCTTCGAAACCTACCGGGTTGGTCTGACCCAGGTCGGTCCGAACTTTGTGGGACTGGACAACTACAAGGAGCTCTTTACACCCAACAGCACCGGCACCATTCTGGTGCTGAAATACGCGGCCAACACCATGATTATGTGGTTCGTCGGTGCCCTGCCCCAGTTTGCCGTGGCACTGCTGCTGGCCGTTTTCTTCACCAGCTACCGTCTGAACATCAAGGGCCAGGCCTTCTTCAAGACCGTCATCTATATGCCAAACCTGATTATGGCTGCGGCCTTCTCCATGCTCTTCTTCGCGCTCTTCTCCCGGGTGGGCCCCATCCAGGCTCTGCTGGAGAAGTGGGGCTGGATCGACGCCAGCTTCGACTTTTTCTCCCACCGGGTCACGGTCCGGGGTATGATCGCCCTGATGAACTTTCTGATGTGGTTCGGCAACACCACCATCGTCCTGATGGCTGGCATCATGGGCATCGATCAGAGCCTCTTTGAGTCCGCCACCCTGGACGGCGCCAATTCCGTGCAGGTTTTCGCCCGGGTGACCATGCCGCTGCTGATGCCCATCTTCGTCTACTGCCTGATTACCGCCCTGATCGGCGGCATCCAGATGTTCGACGTGCCCCAGATTCTGACCAAGG
>CAMVKI010000243.1 GCA_947168005.1 uncultured Clostridia bacterium | reverse complement strand
ATCGCAGTCCGGTATTACACGAAGACCGGGAACACAAAGCGTCTGGCCGAAGCGGTGGCGGAGGCAGTCGGTGTGGAGGCGCTTCCCATCAGCAGCCCTGTTGCAGAACCGGTCGATATCCTGTTCCTTGGCAATTCCTATTACGCGTTTTCCATTGACCCGGAGATCCGGGCTTTCCTCAAAACTTTGTCGAAAGACAAGGTTGGCCGCATCGTCAATTTCGGTTCAGCCGCCATGTTGAACTCCACCTGGAAGAAGGTCAAGGCCGAGGCGGACAAGCTCGGGATTCCCATGGACAAAAGGGAGTTCCACTGCAAAGGCGAATTCAAGGGCATCCACAAGGGCAGACCCAATGAAGCAGATCTGAAGGCGGCGGCAGACTTCGCAAAGACCCTTGTTGCCGATCCTTAAGCCGGCCGTCAGCGGAGTTCCCCGTCGAATCGACAAAGAAACTGTTGAAAATAGTCCCGAATCACGAAACAACAAATAAACTGAAAGGAGAAACGGAAATGGCAAAATGGGTATGTACGATCTGCGGCTACGTTCACGAGGGGGAGCAGCCCCCGGAGAAATGTCCGGTGTGCAAGCAGCCGGCGGAAAAGTTTAAGAAGCTGGAGGAGAAAAAGAAGAATCCCTATGCCGGGACCAGGACCGAGAAAAACCTCTGGGAGGCCTTTGCGGGCGAGTCCCAGGCGAGAAACAAGTATACTTACTTCGCCTCCGTTGCCAAAAAGGCCGGCTACGAGCAGATCGCGGCCCTCTTCCTGCAGACGGCGGAGAACGAGAAGGAGCACGCGAAGCTGTGGTTTAAGGCCCTGGGAGAGCTGGGAGACACCGCTGAAAACCTCCTGCACGCAGCGGAGGGCGAGAACGCCGAGTGGACGGACATGTACGATCGGATGGCCCGGGAGGCCGAGGACGAGGGCTTCGCCGAGCTGGCCGCCCAGTTCCGCGGCGTCGCGGCCATCGAAAAGCTGCATGAGGAGCGCTACCGCGCCCTGCTGAAGAACGTGGAGACCAAGGCGGTCTTTGAAAAAAGCGGCGTAACTATGTGGGAATGCCGCAACTGCGGCCACGTGGTGGTCGGGACCGCCGCGCCGGAGCTCTGCCCCGTCTGCAAGCATCCGCAAGCTTATTTTGAGGTCCGAAAGGAAAACTATTGAGTCGCAGTCGTCTTTTTGAACGGCAGAAAATCTGAACAGATGGGAGGATGGATCCCATGAAAATGCTTTGGCGCCTGAGCCGCGAGGCCATTCGGTACAAGACCCTGTACGTCATCGCAATCCTCTCCACCTTGGCGCTGACCGGCGTGAATCTGGCCGCGCCTAAGGCCCTCTCCGCCATGACCGGCGTAGTGGAACGCGGAGTGGATGAGGCGGGACTTCACAGGATCGGGGTCCTGACTGCGGTGCTGGTGGGGCTGTATCTGCTGCGGGTCCTGTTCCGCTTTCTGAGCAGCTATCTCTCCCACAAAGCCGCCTGGTACTTGGTGGGTGACCTGCGCACCCGGGTCTACGACAAGCTGGAGCGGATGCACCTGGGCTACTTTCACGACAAGCAGACCGGCGATCTGATGAGCCGGGTGGTCAACGATACCCGGGACTTTGAACTTCTCTACGCCCACATGATCCCGGAGAGCATCACGAATCTGGTCACCTTCCTGGGCGTGCTGATCATGCTGCTGACCATCAACCCGAAGCTGGCCCTGATCACCTGCGCCCCCATCCCCTTGATTCTGATTTCCGGCGTGATCTTCTCCAAAAAGGTCCGGCCCTTCTTCCGAATCTCCCAGAAGAAGATGGGCGAGCTCAATGCCAAGCTCCAGGACAATCTCTCCGGCGTCCATGAGATCCAGTCCTTCGGCCGGGAGGAATACGAGACGGAGCGGGTCAACGAACGAAACTGCGAGCACGTCCGGGCCATGCTTCACGCACTGAAGATCAGCGCGATCTTTCACCCCTCGGTGGAGTTCATCTCCTCCATCGGCACGATTCTGGTGGTCGGCTTTGGCGGGCTCATGGCCTACCGGGAGGGGCTGTCCGTGGCGGATATCGTTGCATTCCTCCTGTATCTGAGCCTGTTCTACGGCCCGGTAACGGGCCTCGCCAATCTGCTGGAAGGCATGCAGCAGTCCCTGGCGGGCGCCGAACGGGTGCTGGCCGTACTGGACGCCCCCTGCGAGATTGAAGACCGGACCGACGCCGCTCCGCTGGAAAACGTCCGGGGCGATCTGCGCTTTGAGCATGTGAGCTTTTCCTATGACGACAAGATCCCTGTTCTACGGGACGTGTCTTTCCACGTGGAGCCCGGAAAGATGCTGGCCCTGGTGGGCCCTACAGGCGTGGGTAAGACCACGCTGACCCAGCTCATCTCCCGCTTTTATGAACCCAATGAAGGCAGCATTCTCATTGACGGGCATGACATTTCCGGCGTCACGCTGGAAAGCCTGCGTCGAAACATCTCCCCGGTGCTGCAGGACACCTTCCTCTTCAACGGCACCATCGCAGAGAACATCGGCTATGCGGTACCTGAGGCGACCATGGAGGAAATCATGGACTCCGCCAAGGCTGCCAACATCCATGAGGATATCCTTGCCATGCCGGACGGGTATGAGACCCAGGTCGGGGAGCGCGGTCTGCGGCTTTCCGGCGGACAGAAGCAGCGCGTCGCCATTGCTCGGGCCATTCTGCGGCGTTCACCCATCGTGATTCTGGACGAGGCCACGGCCTCGGTGGACGTGGAGACGGAGCAGCAGATCCAGCGGGCTATCGCCGGGATCGCAGGCAGCCGGACCATCATCGCCATCGCCCATCGCCTCTCCACCATCCGGAACGCCGACAAGATCCTGGTTATCGAGGAGGGCCGCGTCACCGAAGAGGGTACCCACGAGGAGCTGGTGGCTCTCGGCGGGAGCTACGCCCGCATGAACAACATTCAAAGCAGCGCAGCCAAAGGCGTCGTCTGAGAAGCACGACTGCCGTGATTCAATCATTCAGGAAGGAGATTTTTCCTATGGAATTCAAAGAAGTCATTCAGCGCCGTTATTCCTGTAAAAAGTTTTCCGACCGCCAGGTGGAGCCGGAAAAGCTGAACGCGATCCTTGAGGCAGGCCGCCTTGCGCCTACCGCAAAAAATCTCCAGGAGCAGAAGGTCTACGTGATCCAATCCCCTGTGCTGCTGGCGAAGATCGACGCGGCGACGCCCTGCCGTTACGGTGCGCCGACTGTCCTGGTGGTGGCGTTCGATAAAAACAACGTCTTCACCTATCCCGGCGGAAAGCGGAACTCCGGCGTGGAGGACGCATCCATCGTCGCCACACATCTGATCCTGGCTGCCGCCAACGAGGGCGTGGACAGCTGTTGGCTCAATTATTTCGATCCGGACAAGCTGGCTGCGTCTCTCGGTCTGCCCGAACATGAGGAAGTCCTCATGGTGCTGGATCTGGGTTACGCCGCGGAGGGCGCCGGCCCGCTGCCGAACCACGCGAACAGAAA
>CAMVKI010000242.1 GCA_947168005.1 uncultured Clostridia bacterium | reverse complement strand
CTCTCTGGAGAAGTTTGAGGATTCCGTCGTTCCCGGCGGCTCCATCTTCGTCAACAGCTCCATGATCGACATCAAGGTCAAGCGCACCGACGTCAACGCCTACTACGTCCCCTGCACCGAGATCGCCACGGAGCTCGGCAACCCCAAGGTCTCCAATATGATCATGCTGGGCGCCTACATCGGCAAGTCCAAGTGCGTGGACATCGAGACCGTCCTCGAGGCCCTGCTGGAGAAGCTCGGCGAGCGCAAGGCCAAGCTCATCCCCCTGAACCGCGAGGCTCTGAAGCGCGGCGCTTTGTGTATTGAATAACACGCCGTAGGGCGGCCAGACCACTGGCCCCCGGATGCCCCGCAAGCATAACGCGGCGGCCTGCGGTCTACCCATAAAGGGCACAAGCGGCCGCCCTACGACAAACAAGGGAGGACATCACATATGCCCCAATTCATCACCGCCGCCGAAGCTGTCAGGCTGATCAAGGACGGCGACACCCTGATTTACAACAACTTCCTGGGCATGTACAACTGCGAGCAGCTCTCCGCCGCGCTGAACGAGCGCTTTGAGGCCGAGGGCCACCCGAAGGATCTGACCATCTACTGCACTGCCGGTCTCGGCGGCTGGGCCCCCAACACGGTCTGCGAGCGGATCGTCACTCTGGGCGCGGTGAAGAAGCTCTATCTGAGCCACTACGCCTCCATGCCCGTCACGGCCCAGATGGTCCTGGACAACCAGGTCGAGGCCTACAACCTGCCCTTCGGCGTCATGTCCCACGCGGTCCGCGCCGCCGCCGCCGGTCACGACTTCGTGATCTCCGACGCCGGTCTGAACCTCTTCGTGGACCCGAAGTACAAGGGCTATCAGCTCAACGAGCGCTCCAAGGAGGAGCTGGTGGAGGAGATCTGGATCAACGGCAAGCGCCACCTGAAGTACGCCGTGCCTCAGCCCGACGTGGCCCTCATCAAGGCCAGCAGCGTGGACAGCCGCGGCAACATCTCCATGGAGGACGAGCCCGTCATCGGCGATCCCCTCTCCATCGCCCAGGCCACCAAGCGCCGGGGCGGCATAGTCATCGTACAGGTTGCGAAGCGGCTGGACTACCCCCGCCGTCCCATCGAGGTCTCCATTCCCGCGGTCCTGGTGGACTACGTCTGCGTGACCCCGGAGCAAACCCAGATCCAGGGCATCCCCGGCTCCGATCCCAAGGTCACCGGCGACGTCCCCATGAGCGACGAGGAGCTGGTGGAATACGCCAAGGGCCACGCCTCCACGAATCCCAAGGACTTTGCCAAGCGGCTGATCGCCATGCGGGCGGCCAGGGAGCTCCGGGCGGGCGACGTGGTGAACATCGGCGTCGGCGCGCCGGAGTTCGTGGCCGTGGAGGCCGCCCGGACCGGCATTCTGCCCAAGGTCGCCCTGACCGTGGAGGCCGGCTCCATGAAGGGCCTGCCCATGGGCGGTCTGGCCTTCGGCGCCGCCATGGGCGCCCACGCGGTCTGCACCACCGCCGAGCAATTTGACCTCTACGACGGCGGCGGCCTGGATATCTGCTTCATCGGCGCTTTGGAAATCGACGCCGAGGGCAACGTCAACGGCCACTACAACCCCAAGAAGCTCTCCGGCATCGGCGGCTTCATCAACATCACCCAGTTCACCCACCGGGTAGTCTTCTGCACCACCTTCTCCGCCGGCGGCCTGGAGATCGCCAGAGACGAGAACGGCCTGCACATCCTGAAGGAAGGCAAATTCCTCAAGTTTACCTCCCACGTCACGGCCCTGAGCTTCTCCGCGCAGAACGCCCACGAGAACAGGCAGGAGATCACCTACGTGACCGAGCGCTGCGTCTTCAAGCTGGGCGAGAACGGTCTGGTCCTCACCGAGGTCGCCAAGGGCATCGACGTGAAGAAGGACATTCTCGACCTGCTCCCCTTCCCCGTGGAAGTCGCGGAAAACCTGAAGGAAATGACCTTCTGATGAAGTATCGCCTTCAGCGATATGAAGTATCTCTTTCAGAGATATGAAGTATGCCTGTCGGCATATGAAGTATCTCCTTTGGAGATATGAAGTATTCCTTTGGAATATTTACAATATGGCGAAGCCATACTTCATATGCGAAGCATACTTCATATGCGAAGCATACTTCATATGCGAAGCATACTTCATATGCGAAGCATACTTCATACGCGAAGCGTACTTCATATGCGAAGCATACTTCATTCAATTCAAATTTTGGAGGTGACCCCATGCCCTACGCCGCCAACGCGCTTTCCGTAAAGATCGCGGATCAGCTCACGGAAATGATCTCCAAGCGCCGCTTTCAGCCCGGGGACAAGCTCCCCAACGAGCTGGAGCTGGCCGAGGAGCTGCAGGTCAGCCGGACCACCCTCCGGGAGGCCCTGCGGATCCTGTCCACCCGGGGTCTGGTGGAGGCCCGGCGGGGCATCGGCACCTTCGTAACCGAGAGCAGGAGCGTCCACGCGGACTACGACGTGCTGAAGATCCAGAACACCAACGTCACCGCCCGGGAGCTCTACGAAATGCGGCTCATGTTCGAGCCCCAGGCGGCCTACTACGCCGCCCTCCGGGCCAGCGACGAGGAGCTGGAGACCATCTTCCGCTACGGCGAGCTGGACGAGGAGATGATCCGGCGGCGGGACCCCCTCTGGGACGAGAGCGAGCAGAAGTTCCACAACTCCATCGCCTCCGCCACCCACAACCAGTTCATCACCGCCCTGCTGCCCATCTTCAACCGGGCCATCCACCAGGGCATCATCCTGGCCAACGAGTCGCCGGAGGTCTCGGAAATGACCCTCCACGACCACCGGGTCCTGATGGACTACCTACGGGACCGCAATCCCGAGGGCGCCAAGACCGCCATGTATCTGCACATCATCAATACCATGCGGGCCTTCCGAATCCCGCTGGATTAGCAAACGCACAGAGAACCGTCCCCTGTGCCCGACTTAAAAAGGAGAATCATCGTGAAAGGTCTTACCATTATCAAAACCGAGCATCCCAAGGAAAAGCCCGCCAAGGGCGCGAAATTAGGCTTCGGCGCCGTCTTCACCGACCACATGCTGCTGATGGACTACACCAAGGGCATCGGCTGGCATGACGCCCGCATCGTTCCCTACGGCCCCATCTCCCTGAGCCCCGCCGCCACCGTCTTCCACTATGCCCAGGAGACCTTCGAGGGCATGAAGGCCTACCGCGCCGAGGACGGCCGCATCCTGCTCTTCCGGCCCGAGGAGAACTTCAAGCGTCTGAACCGCTCCAACGAGCGTATGTGCATCCCCGCCCTGGACGTGGATTTCTGCATCGAGTCTCTGAAGGAGCTTGTGATGCTCGATAAGGATTGGATCCCCGAGGATAAGGAAGCCTCCCTGTACATCCGGCCCTTTGTCATCGGCAACGAGGCCAAGCTGGGCGTCAAGGAAGCCGACAGCTATATCTACTGCGTTCTGCTGAGCCCCTCCGGCCCCTACTACGCCAACGGCCTG
>CAMVKI010000241.1 GCA_947168005.1 uncultured Clostridia bacterium | reverse complement strand
GATTATATCATACTTTTGGGTGTTTGACGACTCTACTTACATGATAGCACTCCAAAATCCTTGAAAAACATAGGTTTTTCAAGGATTTTTGATGGTCGGAGTGGCGGGATTCGAACCCACGGCCTCTTGGACCCGAACCAAGCGCGATACCAAACTTCGCCACACCCCGAAATTGCTTATTTATTATAGTTGCGAACGCCGAGAATGTCAAGCTTTTTTTCTGGGATTTTGGAATTTCATTTCCTATGGGCTGCAGCGGCTCAACCCATAGGAAAACGAAACCGCGGGCAGGAGAACTGCCCGCGGTTTCATCTGTCGAATCAATGATTCTTGACAAGCTTTCTGGTGGCGACAACCAGACCAAACAGACCCAGAAGCATGACGGGAGCCAGCAGCAGAGCCATATCGCCGGTGTTGGGGGAGGTGGGCTGCGTGGGCTTGGAGGGGTCGGTGGCGGTGGTGCCGGTGGGGCTGGGGTTGTTGCCGGTCGCGCAGACGGCGGTGGCCAGAGCGAAGACCAGGACAACAATGAGCAGCAAAGCAACGATCTTTCTCATAATACAATCCTCCTCAGATATTCAGAACTATTTGAGAACATACATTTACGGATATATTATAACACAAAAATCTGATTTGTAAATAGGAAATTTGCAAATCTCCCAGTCTTTTTCCTGGCGGCTGCAGGGAGCGGGAGGGCGCTTAAATCACCATCTCGTAGGGGCCGAGATCCGCCTGCACAAGATAACGGGGCAGATCATAGGGGGAGAAGATCCCCAGGTCCGTCACCACGCCGGAGATCAGATGGGGCGGGGTGATGTCGAAGGAGGGGTAATAGCCCTTGACGCCGGGGGCCGCGGTACGGACGCCCATGGCTTGGAGGACGAATTCCGGGTCCCGGTTCTCGATGCGGATGTCCCTCCGGCTCTTGTGGCTTTCGTCGGGGATGCCGGAGACAAAGAAGGGGACGCCCATGTATTTGGCGGCGATGGCGATCTGGAAGGTGCCGATCTTGTTTACCACATGGCCGTCCAGGCAGATGGCGTCGGCGGCGCAGGTGAAGACGTCGATGCCCTCGCGCTCCATGACGCAGGCGGGCATGTTGTCGGTAATGACGGTGGTGTCGAAGCCCATTTCCCGGCAGACCGTGGCCGTGAGCCGGGCGCCCTGGAAGTAGGGCCGGGTCTCGGGGCAGAAGATGTGAAGCTGCTTGCCCCGGTTCCGGGCCTCCCGGAGCATCATGCCCACGATGGTCTCTCCGAAGCACTGGGTCATGACCTTGCCGTCGTCGGGGATCATGTCCACCAGGTAGGAGGCCATCTTTGCCACCTTGCCGTAGCGTTTGTTGTTGGCGGCCACAAGATGGTCGGCAATGGCCCGATCCACGGGCTTTCCGGCGGCCAGGGCCTCCTCGGCCGCGGCCAGACAGCCGCCGGTGATCCGCGCCATCCGGGCCGCGGTGGTGGGCCGGGCGTGGGAGATGGTATGGGCGGCGGTCTTCAGATACGCCCGCTGGCCGGCCTCGTCCAGGTCCCGGCACTCCCAGGCGGCCAGGGCCATGCCAGCGGCGGCGGCGGTGAAGGGGCCGCAGCTCTGGGTCACCATGTCCGTAATGGCCTGGGCCACCTCGCCGTGGGTCCGGCAGGTCACGAAGCGGAGCTCGGCCGGATAGACCCGCCGGTCCAGAATCCGGACCGCGCCGTCCTCGTACCAGGCTACGTTCTCATAGCGGAGCAGGAAGGCCAGGTCGTGGTCCGCCCGCTGGGGGCTGCCGGCTGGGCCGCTCATTCGTAGAGCTCCTTCAGGGCGCGGCGGGACTCGACGCGGATTCGCTCGGCGTCCACGGTCAGGTATTCGCCGTCCTGATAGAGAATCTGGCCGTCCACCATGGTCATGCAGACGTCGCTGCCCTGGACCGCGTAGCAGAGCATGGCGGGGTAGTCGAGGGCGGGGATCAGGTGGGGCTTGTCAAAGTCGATGGCGACAATATCCGCCTTCTTGCCCAGCTCCAAATTGCCTGTGTCGGAGCGGCCCTGGAGCCTGGCGCCGTTGACCGTCGCCATTTTCAGCACGTCGCCGGGCTTGACGACGGTGGGATCGCCGGTGTAGCCGTTGTGGATCACGGAGGCCAGGTGCATCTCCTCCAGCATGTTCAGGTTGTTGTTGGAGGCGGCGCCGTCGGTGCCGATGGTGACGTTGATGCCGCGGTCCAGCATCTGCTGGACCGGCGCGAAGCCGCTGCCGATCTTCATATTGCTGGAGGGGCAGTGGACCGGGCTGACGCCGTTGGCCTTCAGAATGTCCATATCCTCCTGGGTGACCCAGACACAGTGGGCGGCGGTGGTGCGATTCTTGAAGGTGCCGAGCTTCTCAAAGAGGGCGGCGGGGGTCATGCCGTATTTTTTGATGCACTCCATCTGCTCGTGCTGGGTCTCGGAGAGGTGGATGTGCATGCCCGCGCCCCGCTCGAAGCAGGCGGCGCTGTAGGCCTCGATGGTGGCCGGGGTGTTGGTATATTCGGCGTGGATGCAGAGGTCGATGCGGATCTTGCCGCCGTTGTAGCCGTGGAACTGGTCAAAGAGGGCCAGGCCCTCCTTGCAGTCGGTGTTCTGCTCGTAGGGGAGCTCGGGGCGGCCCTGGGTGGAGCGGCAGAGGTTGGCCTTCATGCCGGCCTCGCATAGGGCCTGGATGGTCTGGGCGTTCCGGTAGTACATGTCCGAGAAAGAGGTCACGCCGGAGCCCAGCAGCTCCAGGATCGCCAGCTCGCTGGCAGCCCGGACGCCGGCGTCGGTCCACTTGGCCTCTGTGGGGAAGATATAGTGGTAGAGCCAGTCCTGGAGCTTCAGATCGGAGCCGATGCCCCGCAGGAAGACCATAGGAGCGTGGCAGTGGCAGTTGATCAGCCCGGGGATCAGCAGCTTGCCGGGCAGGGACTTGATCCGGTCAAAGGCCTCGGTCGGGGCCGTCTCGGACAGATAACAGATCGTGTCGTCCTGAATCCCCAGATAGGCATCCCGCAGGGTGTGCCACTGACCGTCCTTCAGGGTCAGAATATCGGCATGGGAAAGAAGCAGCTTCATACAAAACTCTCCTCAATTGTTGATGGTGTTATCCTTTATTATACACGATTTTCATGCGCCTGTCAATGATCGGGATGGCGTTATTGGTCAGTTTGTTCCGCCGCCTGCTTCCGCCGGTTTTCCGGGGACTCCGGACTGATTTCCTCCTTCGACGCTGCCTGATTTTCCGCGTATTCCAAGTCTTCCCGGGTGCCCTTTGTATAGGGATGCTCCGGGCCGAGAACGTTTTCCCGGACGCGCAGGGCCCGCCGCAGCCAGGGCAGGGCTTCCGTCGGCTTTTGCCGGTCCAGATAGAGCATGCCGATGTTGTTGCAGGTCGTCGCGGTGTCCGGGTGCTCCGGGCCGAGGAGCTTTTCGCGGATCGCCAGCGCCTTTTGATAGAATTCCAGGGCCTTGGGGTAGTCGCCCATGGCCCGAT
>CAMVKI010000240.1 GCA_947168005.1 uncultured Clostridia bacterium | reverse complement strand
CCGAGTCCGTCATCGCCCTGACCTTCGTGGCCCTGGGCACCAGCCTGCCGGAGCTCGTCACCGCCATTACCTCTCTGATCAAGGGCCACAGCGACCTCTCCCTGGGCAACGTGATCGGCGCGAATGTGTTTAACCTGGTCCTGGTCAGCGGCCTCTCCGTGACCATCGCCCCCTTCAAGGTCCCTCAGAGCGCCACCTTTATGGGGTACAATACCAGCCTCCTGATCGAGATCCCCCTGATGATCCTGGTCATGCTGCTCCTGACCCTCCCCGCCCTGCTCAAGGGCAAGCTCTCCCGGGCCCAGGGCATCCTGCTCCTTGCCATCTACGCCGCCTTCTGCGTCTTCCAGTTCACCCTCTAAAGCCTTCCCCTTGAGGAGGAACACCTGATTGCTCCTATGCACAGAAGGCAATCTTATTTGACCTCGTGGTATTTAATTTATGGAGAGTAAAAAACTCCCCCAGGATTATCCCTGGGGGAGCACTTATTATTGAGCAGACAGTCTTGCGCGCAGACTCTCCTGAAGCAACTGGGAGCAATTGATTCCGCGTCGTTCCGCCAGATTTGCCATCCAAGCAGGAAGCGAAACGTTTTTGCGGACTGCTTTTGTATCGGTGCGCGCGCGATAATCTATGGTATCGATCTGGATTAAAGTTACTACGTCACCAGAATCGTGAATCAATTCATTTTGCGGGGTGGGCTTCGCAATTGGAAGATTTTCGTCTTCTGCAACAACCAACCAGTTGGAAGCAGCATCTGTAATTTGAGAGATGGCGTCCTTCAGGTTTTTTCCAGTTGTTACACAACCGTGCAGATCAGGTACCCTCGCATATACCTTTCCGTCGGGGTGGACTTGTGTAAAAACTGCGGTGTAGATATAGAGCATAGTTGTGATCTCCTCTCATAATTCTGCTTATGCAGCGATCCCTCCTAATGACCGTTGCAATGCAATTAAGTTACTATTTGTTTACATTGTTTCGCACCTCCTTCTCGATATAACGATAATCGTCTTCGTCAAAATCGTGTCTTTTAAGCGGTATTATCACGCCTAATTGTTTGTTGTAATAAACATCATGGTTGGCTCCGTGTCTCCGTAACACATATCCATTTTCTGCCAATAAGTGAATTGCTTGAAGTCTTGGCTTCATTGAATCACCTCAATGTTTAGTAGTACTGTCTGCTACTGATGATATTATACACAATTTTGCGCAAAAGTCAAGAGGCAATACACAAAAATACGCAATCTTAATCTTTTGAAAGGTGAAATTATCTGCTTCTGGCAGAATGCCCATTGTGCAACAAACCGCCCGCGCTCCGGGATGATCCGGGGCGCGGGCGGTTTGAACGGCTTCTGTGTGCGGTGGGGCAGGTGTCATGGCGCACACTGTGCGCCGCTACGATGGGCGGATCACGTAGGGGAAGCGCTCAATGCGGATCAGGCCCATCTCTCTCAAGCTGCGCTCCGTCCGGTCCCGGTCCGCTTCGTCGTTGTAGCCGGGGATCAGAGGGACCCGGAGGTGCAGGTGTTCGGGGGCGACGTGCGACGCCAGCCAGGCGAGATTTTCCAAAGCTGGGCCGAGGGGCTTTTCCGTGTAGCGTTCATAGATCCTCGGGTCGAGGGTCTTGATATCGACGATGAAGGCGTCGAAGAGGGGAACGCATCGAATAAATGTTTCACGTGAAACATTCAGACTGGTTTCGGCGGTGAAGCGCCAGTCCGGGCAGAGGGGACGAAGCCGCTCGTAGAACTCCGCGTGCAGCAGACTCTCGCCGCCGCCGAAGCAGGGACCGCCCCCGGTAGCCCGGAAATAGAGGTCGTCAATCCGGAGCTTTTCGTATAATTCCGCCGCCGTGACAAAACTTGGGGCTTGCCGAAGCAGGCTTTTGTTGATACAATAGGCGCAGGACAGGGGACAGCCCGCCCCGGCCACCAGGGTCGTCACGCCCTCCCCGTCGAGCTCCATCCGGTGCCGGGAAAGCCCCAGCAGGGGATAGCGGGGCTCGTCCGCGGAAGAGCCCTCCGCCCTGTCCTTCTGAGCGCGGCGAAGAATCCGTTCCTCCATATCGGCGCTTAAGGCTTGGAGCTTCCGGCCAGGTCCTCCGGGGTGGCGAAGCTTTCCGAGGGAAGCTCCTCCGGCGGCAGGTCCTCCGGGGTTCCGGGGAGGATGACCACGTCCCCCAGAAGCTCCTCGATCTCCGTGGGGTCCGGCTCGTAGGGGCGGGTGTCGATCATTCCCAGAATGTCGCCGTCACCGGAGTCCGGGAGCAGGATGGGCTCGCCGACCAGCTCCGCTTCGGTGGCCGTCGGGCAGGGCAGGGTGTAGGCGGGAACCGTCTCGCCGCCCAGCTCTTCGCCCCCGCCGGTGCCGCCGGGGACGCAGGCGCTCAGGGAAAAGCTCAGCCCCGCCGCCACGGCGGCCACGGCCACGGTCTTGCCCAGACGGCGGCGCTTTTCCAGCTCCCGCTCCAGATAGCGGAGCTCCGCCTCGCACTTCGGGCAGGTCCCCCGGCATTCGCCCTGATAGCTGCATTCCCGGGTCACGTAGGGGATGTCGTTCTCGTCGGCGATCTTTTGCCGAATCTCCTTGAGGATTTTGCACTTGTTCTTTCCCTTCATGGCAGTCGCCTCCTTTGCGTTTGCCCTTTTGACGCCGGAGGCCTTGAAAAGTTCCCGAAAAATCGGGATTTGTATGGCCGTAGGGGGCGGCGTCCTCGATGCCCTGAACGTGTCGTTATCTGATCCCTGCGGGCCGTCGAGGACGCCGGCCCCTACGGCAAGAGCCCGACAAATCCGAATTTCAAACAACAAGGTGATCGTATGATGACAACACAAAAGCTCTTTGAAACCGATTCTTATCTGAAAGAATTTACCGCTTCCGTCCTCTCCTGCGAGGCTGTGAAAGACGCCTGGGCCGTCGTCCTGGACCGGACGGCCTTCTATCCCGAGGGGGGCGGCCAGCCCTGCGATCTCGGTGTCCTGGGCGGGGCCCGGGTGCTGGACGTGCAGGAAAAGGACGGCGTGATCGTCCACACCGTGGACGCGCCCCTGGCCGGGACCGTGGCCGGGACCATCGACTGGGCCCGCCGCTTCGACCTGATGCAGCAGCACTCCGGGGAGCACATGATCTCCGGCACGGCCCACCGGCTCTACGGCGTCGAGAACGTGGGCTTCCACATGGGGGCCGAGCTCATCACCATCGACTTCGACCGGGTGCTCTCCCTGGAGGAGCTGCTGGCGGTGGAGGCCGAGGTCAACGCCCGCATCTGGGAGGACCGGGCCGTGGAGACCCGGTACTACGACAGCGAGGCCGCCTGCCCCGAGGACTACCGCAGCAAGAAGGCCATCGCGGGCCGCCTGCGGCTGGTGGAGTTCCCCGGCGTGGACCTCTGCGCCTGCTGCGGGACCCATGTAGCCCGGACCGGGGAGATCGGTCTGGTGAAGATTCTCTCCGTGGTGAAGTTCCACCAGGGCGTGCGGATCGAGCTGGTCTGCGGCAGGCGGGCCTATG
>CAMVKI010000239.1 GCA_947168005.1 uncultured Clostridia bacterium | reverse complement strand
GCCATCGCCGAGGGCCTGCCCGTGGTGCGGACCAACAAGCTCAAGGCCTGGGTCAGCATCATGTACGGCTGCAACAACTTCTGCTCCTACTGCATCGTCCCCTACGTCCGGGGCCGGGAGCGGAGCCGCCTGCCCGAGGACATCCTGGCCGAGTGCCGGGGGCTCATCGCCGACGGCTACAAGGAGCTGACCCTCCTGGGCCAGAACGTCAACTCCTACGGCAAGGACCTGGGCAGCGGCGTGGACTTCGCGGACCTGATCGGCCGGATCGCCGAGCTGCCAGGGGAGTTCACGGTCCGCTTCATGACCTCCCACCCCCGGGACGCCAGCCGGAAGCTCTTCGACACCATGGCGAGCCATGAGAAGATCGCGAAGCAGTTCCACCTGCCCTTCCAGTCCGGCAACGACCGGATTTTGAAGGAGATGAACCGCCATTACGACCGGGCCCGCTATCTGGAGCTCATCGAGTACGGGCGGAAGCGCATGCCGGAGCTCGTCTTCACCTCCGACGTCATCGTGGGCTTCCCCGGGGAGAGCGAGGCGGAGTTCGAGGACACCATCTCCCTGATCGAGCAGGTCCGCTACGAGGCTCTCTTTACCTTTATCTATTCTCCCCGCCCCGGCACCCCGGCGGCATCCATGCCGGACCCCACCCCCAAGGAGGAGAAAAACCGCCGCTTCGACCGGCTTCTGGCCGTCCAGAACGCCATCTCCGAGGAGAAGCACCGGGCCTATATCGGCAAGACCCTCCGGGTCCTGGTGGACGGGAAGGACGGAGACCAGCTCACGGCCAGAACCGACGGCGGCCGCCTGGTCCGCCTCGACGGCGACGACGCCCTGATCGGACAGTTTCTCAACGTCACGATCACCGACGCGACGACCTGGTCCCTGGTCGGGGAAACGAAGAACGAATAACGAATAACGAAAAACTGCGGTGTCGCTGCGCGACGAATTGAAAAAACGGCCATTGGCCGCCCGACGCAGCGTGGGCAATCTGCGCAAAAACCTCCCCTGCCAAGGGGAGGGGGACCGGCCGCAAGGCCGGTGGAGGGGTCCGCCCCCGTCGCGGAGGCACCCTGCAAAGCCTTCCCCTTGAGGGGAAGGTGCCCCAGTGCGCACACTGGGGCGGATGAGGCGGCGGATCGACAACAGCGCCGTTTCGTCCAAAGCGCCCTCGCCTCGACTCCGCCGTAGGGACAAGCCCTGCTTGTCCGGCATTCGGAACGAATGCAATTTGCCGGAGGCAAATCACGGGGTCTGACTGGCGCATGGGAATCGCGCTTTGCGCGATCGTTCGCCTGCGGCGAAGCGGACAAGCACGGCTTGTCCCTACGCAAAATCTATCCCTTTCCGCGCATCGGCGGGCGCTCGGTGAGCGCCCCTACATCCTCAATCGGAGGTATCAATCATGGCCGAACTGACTCCCATGATGAAACAATACAAGGAGATCCACGCCCGGCATCCGGACTGTCTGCTCTTCTTCCGCCTCGGAGACTTCTACGAGATGTTCGACGAGGACGCCCGGGTGGCGGCGAAGGAGCTGGACCTGACCCTCACCACCCGGGACCGGGGCAAGGCCGAGGAGGAGCGGACCCCCATGTGCGGGGTGCCCTACCACGCCGCCGAGACCTACATCGCCCGGCTGGTCGGCAAGGGCTACAAGGTTGCCATCTGCGAGCAGATGGAGGACCCGGCTTTGGCGAAGGGCCTGGTGGACCGGGACATCATCCGCATCATCACCCCCGCCACGGTGGTGGAGAGCTCCATGCTGGAGGAGGGGAGCAACAACTATTACGCCTCCCTCTGCCAGACTGCCGAGGGCATCGGCGTGGCCCTGGTGGACATCTCCACCGGCGAGGCCTGCGCCACCTTCGCCGACGGGGAGGACGCCCGGGACAAGGCTTTCAACGAGCTGGGCCGCTTCGAGCCCAAGGAGCTCATCGTGGACGAGGACCTGGCCCAGGGCAAGGGCTTCGCCCTGGACGTCCAGGTGCGGCTGCGCTGCCCGGTCAACGTGGGCAAGCGGAGCCTCTACGAGGACGAGAGCGTCAGCGCGGCCCTGACTGCCCAGTTCCCCGAGCAGGATCTGAGCGCCCTGCCCCTGCCGGTCCGGCTGGCCCTGGGCGCCCTGGTCCAGACCCTCCGGGCCCTGCAAAAGGGCGATCTCAGCCACGTCCGGAAGCTGGATTACTACGTCTCGGGCCGCTATCTGGAGCTGGACCTGACGGCCCGGCGGAACCTGGAGCTGACCCAGACCCTCCGGGGCAAGGAGAAGAAGGGAAGCCTGCTCTGGGTCATGGACAAGACCAAGACCTCCATGGGCTCCCGGATGCTCCGGTCCTGGATCGAAAAGCCCCTGCGGAACCCCAACGAGATCCGCCGCCGCCTGGAGGCCGTGGCCGAGCTGAAGGCCGCCACCCTGCCCCGGCAGGAGCTGCTGCTGGCCCTGAAGACCGTCACCGACCTGGAGCGGGTCACGGCCCGGATCGTCACCGGCGTCGCCAACGCCCGGGATCTGGTCCAGCTCAGCCAGGGCAGCGCCGGGCTCCCCGCTCTGAAGGCCCAGCTCTCCGGCTTCCGGAGCTCCATGCTGGCCGTGGTGGCCGAGAGCCTGGACGACCTGAGCGATCTGCGCCGGGCCATCGAGAACACCATCGCCGACGAGCCCCCCTTCTCCCTGCGGGAGGGCGGCATCATCCGCCCGGGCTGCAGCGAGGAGGTGGACCGGCTGCGGGACATCATGTCCGGCGGCAAGGGCACCCTGGCCCGGATCGAGGCCGAGGAAAAGGAGAAGACCGGCATCAAGAACCTGCGCGTGGGCTACAACCGGGTCTTCGGCTACTATATCGAAGTCGCCAAGGGCCAGGTGGACCTGGTCCCCGACAGCTATATCCGCAAGCAGACCCTGGTCAACGGCGAGCGCTACATCACCCAGGAGCTCAAGGAGCTGGAAAACACCATCCTGGGAGCCAAGGACCGGGTCAACAGCCTGGAATACGAGCTCTTCACCGCCCTGCGGGAGGAGCTGGCGGCCAACGCCGCCCGGATTCAGCAGAGCTCCCGGGCCGTGGCCGCGGCGGACGTACTCTGCTGCCTGGCCGAGCTGGCGGTGCAGAACAACTACTGTATGCCGGAGGTGGACCTGTCCCCCTCCATTGAAATCCGGGCCGGCCGCCATCCCGTGGTGGAGAAGACCCTGCGGGACGCCCTCTTCGTGCCCAACGACACCGCCATGGACGGGCGGCGGGAGCGGGTGGCCGTCATCACCGGCCCCAACATGGCCGGCAAATCCACCTATATGCGCCAGGTGGCCCTGATCGTCCTCATGGCCCAGATGGGCAGCTTCGTCCCCGCCGCCTCCGCCCGGATCGGGGTGGTGGACAAGATCTTCACCCGCATCGGTGCCTCCGACGATCTGGCCGCGGGCCAGTCCACCTTCCTGGTGGAGATGTCGGAAATGGCGGACATTCTGAAGAACGCGACGCCCCGGAGCCTGCTGATCCTGGACGAGATCGGCCGGGGCACCGCCACCTACGACGGCATGGCCATCGCCCAGG
>CAMVKI010000238.1 GCA_947168005.1 uncultured Clostridia bacterium | reverse complement strand
TGACGGTGGGCGACGGCTGGTGGCGCTGGAACAACAATTTCGGCTATACGCTCGCTCTCTGGGGTGCGCTGAGGCTTCTTTACGACGATGGCCGTGAAGAGACTGTGCCTACGGATGTAGACTGGGAAGTCGGACTCGGTCCCATCGTGCGGACGGATCTGCAAAAGGGCGAAGTTTACGACGCCAGGATCAAACTCCGCGGCTGGCAAAAAGCCGCCCTCTGCACCGAGCACACCGAGGGCGAGCGGATCGAAAACCGGAGCGTCCCCGTGCGGGAAAAGGAGCGCTTTCCCGGGAGACCCCTGCGCGACGCTGCCGGAAACCTCGTCATCGACTTCGGGCAGAACATCGCGGGCTATGTCCATATGACCCTTCGCAATACGAAACGCGGGCAGACCGTGCATCTCAAGCACGGGGAAGGTCTGGACAAGGACGGTAAATTCTCCACCGCCAACTGTGACGGCGGAAGGGCGGAGTTTCAGGAGGTCACCTATATCTGCAAAGGCGCCGAGGTCGAGGAATACACGCCGCATTTTGCTGTGTTCGGCTTCCGCTATACCCTCGTGGAGGGCATTGAGGACGCAGACTTTGAGGCCATCGCCGTCTACTCCGACATGGAGGAGACGGGAGACTTCCGCTGCTCCAATGAACTCATCAATAAGCTTGTGGAAAATGCCCGCTGGAGCCAGAAGGGCAATTTCCTGGAAGTGCCGGTGGACTGCCCCACCCGCGAGCGCAACGCCTGGACAGGCGACGCCATGATCTACTGCCGCACGTCGGCGTATTTTATGGATGTGCGGCAGTTTTTCAAAAAGTGGCTGGTCGATCAGACCATCGAGCAGTACGCCTCCGGCAAGGTGGGCATCACCTTCCCGTCCACCTCCAGCGTCCACAATCCGGAGGAGCTGAAGGCGGTGCAGGCGGTCGATCCCGCCATGGCGCTGGCCGGACCGAGCGGCGAGGGCAACATCGGCGAGGACAGCGTGGGCTGGGGCGATTCCGCCGTGTGGATCCCGTACCAGATGTATCTGATGTACGGGGATAAAGAGTTCCTGGAAGAGCACTACGACACGGCGAAGAAGTGGGTCGAGTTCTCCCTGCGCTGCATGAAGGAGAAAAACCCCCTGTATGCAGACAAGCCCTGGTACGCAAACGGCGACGGGGATCTCATCTATGACACCCGCTTTCATTACGGCGAATGGAATGAGCCCCTGCCTCCCGCACCGGAGGTTCTTGCGCTCTTTGCCAAGGGCGGCACGGCGGCGGACTATGTGACCCACATGGCAAAGTACGGCAAGCCGGAGGTTGCCACCGCCTACACCAAACGCAGCTGTGACAATCTCTCGCACATGGCCCGGATCCTCGGCAAAGACGCAGACGCGGAGCGTTATGCGACGCTCTCCGAAAAAATCAAAGCCGCCTATGACAAGTACCTGATCGGCCCTGACGGCACGATCCAGCCTGGCCATCAGGCGGCCTATATCCGCGCCTTGGCGCTGGACCTGGTCAGCAAGGAGAAAAAGCCGCTGGTGATCGCCCAGCTCAAAAAGGAGCTGGAAGCCGCCGATTACCACCTGAACACAGGTTTCCTCTCCACAGTCTATCTGCTGCCCACTCTCTGCGACAACGGCCTGGTAGACGAGGCGTTTCGGATCCTGGAGCAGACCACCGCTCCCGGCTGGCTGCATCCCATCACCCTGGGTGCCACCACCATGCTGGAAAACTGGAACGGCATGGACGTGTTCCGGGACAGCTTCAATCATTATTCCTTCGGCGCTGTCTGTCAGTTCCTGTTTGAGTATGTGGCGGGCATCCGTCCGAGCTTCGACGCTCCAGGTTTCCGGGAATTTGAGCTCCGCCCCATCATTGGCGGAAGCCTCACCTGGGCGGAGGGCAACTACAAGACCCGGTTCGGTACGATAGAATCCCGCTGGGAGCGTGAGGGGAAGTACTTTGTTTACACCTGTACGGTTCCGGAAGGAACGATTGCCCACCTGACCCTGCCGGAGGGCAGCGCAAAGACGCTGAAGGCCGGAACCTATCGCTTTGAAGGAGAACGCTATGAATAAACTGCCTTATCAATTTTGCGACGCGCAGCGGGAAATCCGCTTTGACCGCTTTGACCTGCCCGCGCCCTGGATCAACTATCTCTCCAACGGCAGGATGCACGCCTTCGTCTCCCAGGCGGGGGGCGGCATGAGCTGGTGGCGGTCCCCGATGATGTTCCGTCTGACCCGCTACCGCTTTTACAATCTGCCCATCGACTCTCCGGGCTTTTATGTTTATATTCGGATGGCCGACGGCACCGTCTGGTCGCCGGCCTTCCGCCCCAGCGAAACGCCGGTGGACTTTCGTGAAGCCAGTCATGCGCCGGGCTTCTCTACCTTCACCGCAAAAAAGAACGGCCTGACCGCCAGCTTGAAGCTCTTTATGGCCCAGGACTATGACACGCTGGTGTGGGATCTCAAGCTCACGAACGAGAACGGCGCGGAAATCTCCTGCGACGTCTTCGCCTATGTGGAGCTCAGCCAGTTTCTGGCACGGGAGGAGAACATCCTCGGTTACTATCTCAAGTGGAACACCCGAGCCGTCTTTGACGAGGACTTGCAGGCGATTACCTACGCCTACACCGCCTGGATGCACCCCCGCAAGGACGAGTCCCCGCTGGTATATTTTGGTTCGGATGCGAAGATCGACTCCTTCTGCTGCAACCGGGACCTGTTCTGCGGCAATTACCGGGACGAGAGAAACCCTGTGGAGGTTCAAAACGGGCGCCTGTCCAACACCGATCTCCAGGGCGGCGAGCCCTGCGGCGCGCTGCACATCCATGTTTCTCTTGGCAAAGACGAGGAGAAGCAGCTTCGTTTCTTCCTGGGCGTGACCGAGGGGGCGCTCTCCGATTATGATAAGGCTGTGGCGGGAGCAAAGGACACGCTGACCGCGCTCCGGGAAGACGGCGCGGCGGAGCGGCAGTTCGCAAAGCTGCAAAGCTGGTGGAACGAGCATCTTGCCGTCTATCAGTGCGAGCTTCCCGACGCGGACGCCAATCGCATGATCAACACCTGGAACCCGCTGCAGTGTGTCCAGACCGCCCGCTATTCCCGCTCCATCAGCTCCGACGCCTCCGGCGTCCGGGGCATCGGCTTCCGGGATACGGCCCAGGACATGCTGGCCCAGGCCTACCGCAAGCCGGAATGGGCGACGGAGCTGCTGTGGTATCTGGCTTCCCAGCAGCTGGAGGACGGCCACGCCGTTCATACCGCATGGCCCGAAGAAAAACGCCCGCCGCAGGATATTACCCGCTCGGACGATCATATCTGGATGGTGTATCTGGCCTATGCCATTGCCGCCGAAACCGGAAACTTGTGCTTCCTGGACAAGGAACTCCCGTTCCTTGGGACGGATCTTGTGACGCCTGTCGGTTCCGCCACCCTGTGGGAGCATCTGCTGCGGGGTGTGGACTTCACCGAAAAGCATCTGGGCAAACACAATTTGCCGCTGATCCTCTTCTCCGACTGGAACGACCATCTCGGCCCCTTCGGCCGCAAGGGCAAGGGCGAGA
>CAMVKI010000237.1 GCA_947168005.1 uncultured Clostridia bacterium | reverse complement strand
GCTCCAGGATCACCCGGCGGGCGATCAGCTCCAGGTCCGAGGTGGCCCGGGAGAAATTCAGATACTTGCAGCCGAACATGATGGGCGGGCAGGCGGAGCGCATGTGGACCGCGCTCGCCCCGTTCTCATAGAGGAATTCCACGGTCTCCCGGAGCTGGGTGCCCCGGACGATGGAGTCGTCCACGAAGAGCAGATTCTTGTCCCGGATCAGGGCGGTGACGGGGATCTGCTTCATTTTGGCGATCCGGTTGCGGTCCACCTGGGTCGGGGGCATGAAGCTGCGGGCCCAGGTGGGCGTGTACTTGATGAAGGCGCGGGCAAAGTGCTTCCCGCTCTCGTTGGCGTAGCCGATGGCGTGGGGGGTGCCGGAGTCCGGGACGCCGCCCACGTAGTCGATCTGCCGCACGTCCTCCCGGTCCCGGTCCGCCCGGGCCAGGATGGCGCCGTTGCGGTAGCGCATGGCCTCCACGTTGACGCCCTCGTAGGTGGACGTTGGATAGCCGTAGTAGGACCAGAGGAAGGAGCAGATCCGCTTCTCCGTGCCCGGCGCCTGGAGCTGACGCAGGCCGTCGGGGCTCAGCTCGACGATCTCGCCGGGGCCCAGCTCCTGCTCAAAGACGTAGCCCAGCTTCTCGTAGGCGAAGGACTCGAAGGAGACGGCGTAGCCGTCCTCCCGCTTCCCCACGGTGACGGGGATCCGGCCGAGCCGGTCCCGGGCCGCGATCAGACTGCCGTCCTCCTTCAGGATCAGGACGGAGGCCGTGCCGTCGATGGACTTCTGGGCGAAGCGGATGCCCTCGGCAAAGTCGCTTTTCTGGTCGATCAGTGCGGCCAGCAGCTCCACGGCGTTGACCTGGCCGCCGGTCTTGGCGTCGAAGTGGCCGCCGGAGAAGGAGAGGTACTGCTCGATCAGCGCCTCCGCGTTGTTGATGCGGCCGATCATGCAGATAGCGTAGGTGCCGTGGATGGAGCGGATCAGCAGGGGCTGGGGCTCGGAGTCGCTGATGCAGCCGATGGCCGCCCGGCCCTGCATCTCGTCAAAGATGTGTTCAAATTTCGTGCGGAAGGGCGCGTTTTCTATGTTGTGGATCTCGCGCTGCAGGCCGATCTCCGGGTCAAAAGCGGCCATCCCACCCCGGCGGGTGCCGAGATGGGAATGGTAGTCAGTTCCGAAGAAGACGTCGGCCATACAATCGTTTTTGGACGTGATGCCGAAAAAGCCTCCCATTGAGGACCTCCAAATGAATTATTAAGCAAAGAACAGCTTGGACAGGGTCATGGGATCGACGTACTTGCCGTCCTTGTAGACCCGCATATTGCCGGAGGCGATCTCGTCGATGAGCATGACCTTGCCCTCGGCGTCGTAGCCGAACTCAAACTTGATGTCGTAGAGCACCATGCCCCGGGCCTGCATCTCGTCGGCGACGATCTGGGTGATCTTCTGGGTCATGGCCTTGATCTCGTCGTACTGCTCGGCGGTCATGACGCCCAGGACCACCAGGCCGTCCTTGGTGACCAGGGGGTCGCCCTTGGCGTCGTTCTTGAAGGTGGTCTCCACGTAGGCGGGCAGGTCCGCGCCTTCTTCGATATACTCGCCGTAGCGCCGCAGGAAGGAGCCCACGGCCTTGTGGCGGCAGATGACCTCCAGACCCTTGCCGAAGACCTTGGCCGGCAGGACCTCCATGGTGGTGTTCGCCAGGTCGGCGGAGACGTAGTGGGTGCGGATGCCGGCGGCGTTGACCTTCTCAAAGAAGTAGATGGACATGCGCAGGTTCACGTCGCCCACGCCGTCGATGGTCAGACCAACGGTGTTCTCGCCGGGGTCGAAGACGCCGTCCTTGCCGGTGCAGTCGTCCTTGAATTTCAGAAGGTAGTTGCCGTTGGGCAGGGCGTAGACGTTCTTGGTCTTGCCGGTATATACGAGACGATTCTCCATGTGATAATACCTCTTTCTCAAATGAATGGATGGGCGCGGGGATCCCGGATCCTCACGCTTTTGTAAGCTCGGTTTGCAGGGCGGCGTCCTGGTCCAGGACGGACCCGGCGGCGCTTTCGCGCCGGTCCAGCAGACGGCGGGCCAGGGCTTCGTCCTCGATGGACAGGATCTGGGCGGCCTGCAGGGCGGCGTTGGCCCCGCCGTTTACCGCGACGGTGGAAACGGGGACGCCAGAGGGCATCTGGACCGTGGCCAGCAGGGCGTCCATCCCGTCAAAGACGGGGCCCTTGCAGGGCACGCCGATGACCGGAAGCGTGGTGTTGGCGGCGATCACGCCCGCCAGATGGGCGGCCATGCCCGCGAAGGCGAGGATCACGGCGAAGCCCTTCTCCCGGGCGGAGCGGGCAAAGGCCGTGACCTGCTCCGGGGTCCTGTGGGCGGAGTAGATGTGGGCCTCGAAGGGGATATCCAGCTCCCGCAGAACGTCGAAGGCCTTCTGCACCACCGGCAGATCGCTCTTGCTTCCCATGATGATTCCGACTTTTTTCATATCCGTACTCGTTTCTCCTCTTGCCTGAGGGGGTCCGGGGCTCAGCCGCCGGCCTTGGTCTCGCAGTAGAGGCAGCGATAGACCTTGTTCTCCCGGTCGGTCAGCTTGAAGATATGGCGCAGCTCCTGTTCCGTGGAGCTGATGCAGCGGGGGTTCTTGCAGAAGAGCACGTCGGTCAGGGTCTCGGGCAGCTCCATCTGGCGCTTCTCCACCAGCTCGCCACTGCGGATGATGTTGACGGTGGCGCCGGGGTCCACGTAGGCGATCACGTCCAGATTGAGGGGGATGTCCGCGTCAATCTTGATGATGTCCTTCTTGCCCATCTTTTGGCTGACGACGTTGCGGATGATGGCGACGGAGAGCTCCGTCTCGTCCAGCTTCAGCAGGTGGTAGAGCCGCATGCCCTGGCCCGCCCGGATATGGTCGATGACGACGCCGTTCTGGATGGAATCAATATTCATAGTTTGCCGGCCTCCTTCAGAAGTTTCAGAATCAATGCCATACGCATGTATTTGCCGTTGAGCACCTGCTTGAAGTAGCAGGCTCTGGGATCGTCGTCGATGGCGACGCTGATCTCGTTGACGCGGGGCAGGGGATGGAGGATCGCCAGATCCGGCTTCGCGTTTTTCAGCTTGTCCGGGGTGAGGATGTAGCTGTCCTTCAGACGGAGGTAGTCCTCCTCGTTGAAGAAGCGCTCCCGCTGGATGCGGGTCATATAGAGAATGTCCAGCTCCGGCATCACGGCTTCCAGATCCGTGGTCTGCTGATAGGGGATGCCGTACTTTTTCAGGCTGCCCTTCTTGACGTAGCTGGGCACCTTCAGCTCCTCGGGGGAGATCAGAACGAATTTGTTATTGTTGTATCGGGACATGGCGTTGATCAGGGAGTGGACCGTGCGGCCGAACTTCAGGTCGCCGCAAAGGCCGATGGTCAGGCCCTCGAAGCGGCGCTTCTCGCGCCAGATCGTGAGCAGGTCCGCCAGGGTCTGGGTGGGGTGGCAGTGGCCGCCGTCGCCGGCGTTGATGACGGGGATGCTCGCATTGGTGGCCGCCACGTAGGCCGCGCCCTCCTTGGGGTGGCGCATGGCGATGATGTCCGCGTAGCAGGAGACG
>CAMVKI010000236.1 GCA_947168005.1 uncultured Clostridia bacterium | reverse complement strand
CTCCTTCGTGGGCGTCGCCCCCATGGACGATCCCCAGTACATCTGCCTCGTGGCCCTGGACACCCCCAGCCGCAAGACCGGCATTTACGTCTCCGGCGGCGTGATGGCCGCCCCGGTGGTCCGGGACATCTTCGCCGACACCCTGCTCTACCTGGGGGTCCAGCCCGACTACACCGACGTGGATATGAGCACCGTCAACGTCCAGATGCCCGACGTCCGGGACCTGAACGCCGAGGAGGCCGCCGACGTCCTCAAGGAGCAGAGCCTCACCTGCGTCACCGTGGGCGAGGGCGGCTCCGTCACGGGCCAGATCCCCGCCCCCGGCGAGCTGCTCCCCGGCAACTCCAAGGTCATCCTCTACATGGGCGAGCCCGTGCCCACGGACTACGTGAGCGTGCCCAAGCTCACGGGCATGAGCGAGGACAGGGCCCGCGCTGTCATGGAAAACAGCGGCCTCTACCTGCAGACCAAGGGCTCCGACAGCCGCTGGGCCGAGATCACCGACCAGGACCTGGAGCCCGGCAGCGAGGTCCCGCGGGGCAGCACGGTCACCGTGGAGCTGACGGACCAGACGGCGTTGGACTAAGTGATGATTCGCCTTGCGGCGAAGTGATGATTGCCCTTCGGGCAAGTGATGATTTGCCTGCGGCAAAGTGATGATTGCCCTTCGGGCAAGTTGAGGTATGCCTTCGGCATAATTTGAAATCATTTTTCAAATCGGAGATTTGAAAAATACCGAAACGCGCGAAGCGCTCATCACTTGTGCGAAGCACAACCATCACTTTCGCAGAGCGAAATCATAACTTTTGCGAAGCAAAATCTTAACTCAATACACGGAGAAATGCCATGAAACTATCAGACTTATTGAAAGACGTTCCCGTCCTGGAGATGAACGTGGATCCCGGGATGGAGATCGCCGGGGTCAGCTTTGACTCCCGGCGGGTGGAGCCGGGGCATATGTTCGTGGCCATCACGGGCTATGCCGCCGACGGGCACCGCTTTATCCCCATGGCCCTGGACAGGGGGGCCGTCTGCATCCTCTGCGAGCGGCGGCCCGAGGGGGAGATCCCCTACGTCCTGGTGCCCGCCGCCCGGCCCGCCCTGGCGCTGCTGGGCGCCAACTGGTACGGCCACCCCGCCGAGCGCATGACGGTGCTGGGCGTCACGGGCACCAACGGCAAGACCTCCGTGACCTACCTGCTGAAATCCGTGCTGGAGCAGGTCCTGGGGGCCAAGGTGGGGCTGATCGGCACCATCCAGAATATGATCGGCGACAGGGTTCTCCCCACGGAGCGGACCACCCCCGAGAGCTTTGAGCTCCAGGGCCTCTTTGCCGAGATGGCCGAGGCCGGCTGCACCCACGTGGTCATGGAGGTCAGCTCCCACGCCCTCTATCTGCATCGGGTGGACTGCATCCCCTTCGCCGTGGGGGCCTTCACGAACCTGACCGAGGACCACCTGGACTTCCACAAGACCATGGAGGCCTACCGCCAGGCCAAGGCCCTGCTCTTCCGCAAGTGCGGCTTCAGCGTCTTCAACATCGACGACGAGCAGGTGGCCCGGACCGTGGAGGAGGCCGCCTGCTGGTCCCTGACCTGCTCGGCCAGGGGCGCGGCGGCGGACCTTACCGCCTCGGATATCGAGCTGGGCGCGGATCACGTGGCCTTCACCGGGAGCTATAAGGGAGGGAGCTTCCCCGTCCGGGTGGGCATTCCCGGGGGCTTCACGGTCTACAACGCCCTGACGGTCCTGGGTATGGCCATCGGCCTGGGCATCCGGCCCGAGCAGGCCGCCGAGGCCCTGGGCAGGGCCTCCGGCGTCAAGGGCCGCCTGGAGGTCGTCCCCACGCCGGGGAAGGACTACACCGTCCTCATCGACTACGCCCACACCCCCGACGCCCTGGAGAACGTGCTGAACTCCGTCCGGGGCTTCTGCAAGGGCCGGGTCATCGCGGTCTTCGGCTGCGGCGGAGACCGGGACCCCATCAAGCGGCCCATCATGGGCAAGCTGGGGGTCAAGCTCTCGGACCTCGCCATCATCACCTCCGACAATCCCCGGACCGAGGAGCCGGGCAAGATCATCGCGGACATCCTCGGCGGCGCCCGGGAGGCCGGGAAGCCCTATATGGTGGTGGAAAACCGCCGGGAGGCCATCGCCCGGGCCATGCTGGAGGCGAAAAAGGACGATATCATCGTCCTCTGCGGCAAGGGGCATGAGACCTATCAGATCATCGGAACGGAAAAAACACACCTGGACGAACGGGAAGAGGTCGCGAAAAACCTATGATTACATTGAAACAAGCCGCTGCCTGGTGCAAGGGCAGCGTATTGCCGGAATATGAGAACGTCGCCTTCGAGGGCGCCAACAACGACTCCCGGAAGCTGGAGCCGGGGCAGCTCTTCGTCGCCCTGCGGGCCGAGCGGGACGGACACGACTTCATCCCCGCGGCCCTGGCAAAGGGCGCTTCTGCGGTGCTCGGGGAGCGGCAGCTTCCCGGGGTGCCCATGATCGTGGTGCCGGACAGCAAGCGGGGACTTATGGAGATTGCCGCGGGCTGGCGGGGCTGCCTGGAGGGGACCCGCTTCATCGGCCTGACCGGCAGCGTGGGCAAGACCACCACCAAGGAGATGAGCGCCGCGGCCTGCGGCAGCGTCTACGGCACCGTCAAGACCGAGGGCAACTACAACAACGACATCGGCGTCTCCATGACGGTCCTGGGCATCCCCCGGGGCACCGAGGCCGCCGTGGTGGAGATGGGCATGAACCACGCGGGCGAGCTCTCCGAGCTCACCCGGATCGCCCGGCCCCAGACGGCGGTTATTACGAATATCGGCACCATGCACATCGAAAACCTGGGCTCCCGGGAGGGGATCTGCAAGGCAAAGCTGGAGATCCTGGAGGGCCTGGAGCCCGGCGGCGTCGCCGTTCTGCATGGCGACGAGCCCCTGCTGCGGGCCGCCGCCCCGGCCTGCCGGACCCTCTGGTTCGGGCTCGGACCGGACAACGACCTGCGGGCAGAGGAGCTGGAGAGCGATCAGAACGGCGTCCGCTTCACCGCCGTGGGCCTGGGCCAACGGGTCCGGGTGGAGCTTCCCGTCCCCGGCGAGCACAACGCCGTCAACGCCCTGGCGGCTCTCCTGGCCGCCCACAGCGTCGGGGTCCCCCTGGAGCGGGCCGCCGAGGCCCTCCGGGATTTCCGGAACACCGGAAACCGGATGCGGATCTTTGAGCAGAAGGGCTTTGCCATTCTGGCCGATTGCTACAACGCGGGGCCGGAGTCCACCCCCGCCGCCCTGAAGGTCCTCCGGGAGCAGACCACCGCGGGCCGCCGGATCGCCGTCCTGGGCGACATGCTGGAGCTGGGGGACTACGCCCCCGCCGCCCATCGAAGGGTGGGCGCCCTGGCCGCCGAGGCCGCGGACCTGGTCCTGGCCTACGGCCCCCTGAGCCGGGAGCTGGCCGCCGCGGCGGGGGAGAAGGCCCGCTGGTTCGGCACCCACGCCGAGCTCCTGGCCGCCCTGCGGGAGATCGCCCGCCCCGGCGACGCCATCCTCTTCAAGGCCAGCCACGGGATGCACCTGGAGCAGGTGTTGGAGGCCTTCAC
>CAMVKI010000235.1 GCA_947168005.1 uncultured Clostridia bacterium | reverse complement strand
CGGAGGAGATGTTGCCGCAGTTGCCCTTGTAGCTGACCAGGGGCTTGTCCACGGAAACCTGGGCGAAGGTGTAGTCCACGTCGGCGTCGGGCCGGGCAGACTTTTGGATGATGGCTACCTTGGAGGTCACGGACTGGGAGCCGCCCAGGCCGTCGATCTGCTTGCGGTCCGGGCTGCCCATGAGCCGGAGCAGGATGGGCTCCCAGGCGCTCTGATCCTCGGGCAGATCGGACTGGAGAATGTAGACGCCCTTGCTGGTGCCGCCGCGGAGTATGGTAACGGGGAGCTTCTTGATTTCTTTCATGTTCTTGACTTCCTTTCCTGATGTTCCGTGTTACGGTTGGGATTTGAAGCTGAGAGCTTTTTCTCTCTGGTTGTACCTTATCACATTTCTGTTATGATGTAAAATTCATAATAATCATACAAACCATTCTAATTAGGTATATAAAAACGAATTGCACAAATCAAAAAGCTTTGATTTGTGCAATTCGTTGTAAATCTTCGCGATTTACAATCAGTATTCTAAAAAGGAATAATAACTATAAAAAATATGAAGAATGCTTGCATTCTCTGTTTCGCTGTGTTATGATAAGAAAAACCAAAAAAGGAGGAAGCTTGATGGATTTCCGCGAGCTGAGCTATGTGCTGGCAATTGCCGAGCACCGGAACATCACCAAGGCTGCCGACGCCCTCTACGTCTCCCAGCCGACCCTGAGCAAGTTTCTGAGCGCCCTCGAGAGCGAGCTGGGCCTGAAGCTCTTCCGCCGCCTGGGCAACAAGTACGTGCTGACCTACGCGGGAGAGCGCTATGTGGACTACGCCAGGCAAATCCGGCGGCTGAAGGCCGATCTGGACGTGGAGCTGGCCGACATTCTGAAAAACGACGTGGGCGTGTTGAACCTGGCCTTCGCCCGGATGCGCTGCACCTACATGCTGCCGGGGACCCTTCCGGAGTTCCGAAAGCTCCATCCCAACGTGAAGGTCAATCTCTTTGAGGGCAACTCCGACGAGAACGACCGGCGTCTGCTGGAGGGCCAGGTGGACGTGGCCTTCTATTCCCGCCCCTCGGTGGAGAACCCCATGCTCTGCTGCGAGCCCTTGGACGAGGAGGAGCTGCTGATCGTCACCTGCAAGGATCACCCCATCGGCCGCTTTGCCCAGCCCAATCCCGGCGGCTGGCCCATCCTCGATCCGGTTTTGCTGGAGAAGGAGACCGTCATTCTCATGCAGCCGGAGCAGCGCACCCGTCAGATCACCGACGCCCTCTTCCAGGAGCGAAAGCTGCGCTTCGAGAATACGGTCTATACCTCCAACCTCCCGGCCATAATGGGTCTGGTCGCCCGGGGCTATGGAGTGTCCTTTCTCTTTGAGCCCCACCTGCGGCACCGGGCGGAGCGCTTTGCTCTCGATTACTATTCCATTGGTCGGGGCCGGGTGGTATCCGAGTTCGTGGCCGCATACCGCAGGGGCAGCTACCTCTCCAGCTACGCCCGGGACTATATCGACCTGGTCCGGGACCTGCACCGCCGCGACAGCAGGGCGAAGACAAATTGATCCCATACCGAGAGCAGGACGGCGGAGCCCCGCGGCTCCGCCGTCCTGCTTTCTGTTCAGATTACAGATTGTTCTCCCGGACAAAGGCGTAGAATTCCTCCTCGGCGGCCTGATCCTCGGGGCGGATTCTGCCGACGGTCATGGCGTAGAAGACCGTCTCCTCCCTGCCGTCCAGGCCAAAGGCCTCGTTGGCGAGGGGCGGGTCCACCGCGGCGACAGCGCAGCCGCCCAGGCCGATGGAGGCGGCGGCCAGATAGAGGTTTTCCGTCACGTGGCCGCTGTCCATCAGGATCGGGGCATGGGCCCAGATGCCGTAGCGCCACTCGGCCCGGTAGAAGACGCAGCTGTAATAGAAGACCGCGTTGGCCTTCGCCGCCCAGCTCTGCCCGCAGAGAGAGCGGGAAATGAAGCCCTCCAGCTCCTCCCGCGGCCCCAGGAACTCGATCTGATGCTTCATGGGCAGGTAGTGCCAGAGCCCGTCCTCCAGGCCCTCCACCCCTCGCAGGGCCAGATAGCACTCGAACTCATGCCGGGCGCCGCCGCAGGGCACCGTCCGCAGGGTGGCGTAGGCCTTCCCCCGGACGGCCTTGACCCCCTGGGTGCACCAGAGCAGATAAGACAGCTCCAGAAGGCGAAGGGGCTCCTGGGTGTAGACCCGGTGGCTCTTCCGGGAATTGATGATGTGCAGAAAATCCCCGTCGATGTCCAGCCCCGAGAAGTCCGTGGGCAGGTCCAGAATCCGGTCCGTCATCGGCGCCTTCGCCAGCGGCGGCTGGGGCTTCTTCAGCTCCTGATCCGTGGCGTAGTCCTCCGCGCCCTCCTCGTACCCAAACTTGGTTTTCTGTATTATATCAAATCCCGTCAGGAAAGTAAACTACCAAGACAGCCTGTATCTGAAATTGCCAGCCGGCCGATCTTCCAACGAATTATGTTGACTTTCCGCATTGAGTGTACTAAAATATAGATAATACCGAAAGGTATAAAAACAAAGAAAAAGGAAAGCGAGGAAACATCATGAAAAAAGCTTTGGCAGTCGTTCTGGCGGTTCTGATGCTGGTTTCCCTGTTCGCGGCCTGCTCCAACGGCGGCAGCGGCACGGACACCAAGGAGAAGAGCAGCGTGCAGAAGATCATCGAGGAGGCCCAGGGCATGACCCTGGAGGAGCTCGCCAAAAAGGCCATCGAGGAGTCCAAGGGCAAGACCTTCTACGGCGTGGGCAACTCCAGCCGCGGCAAGTCCGCCCTGCCCCTCTTCATCGCCTATCTTCAGACCATCGACCCCAGCTACACCATGGAGTTTGACTGGCAGCAGCCCAAGAACAACAAGATCTTCGATCAGCTCACCGCCGAGTCCCAGAAGGCCACCGGCACCTACGCCATGACCCTGATTCAGGACGGCAACCAGATCGAGAACAAGATGGTCAAGACCGGCATCCTTGACACCTTCATTCCGAAGGACTGGGCGGAAGCCAACGGCACCACCCCGGACGCCTACACCGGATTCCTTCCGCTGCAGACCCTGAACAAGGTCTTCATGTTCAACTGCACCGGCAGCAAGACCTACACCAACTGCTGGCAGTTCGTCGCCGAGGGCGCCCACGGCCAGTTCATGAGCATCGACTCCGAGATCGTGGGCAAGAACTTCCTGTACATGCTCACCAAGGACGAGTACGCCGCCTACCTGAAGGACGCCTTCGACAAGCTCCCCGACGCCGACAAGGCTTACTTCCAGCCCACCATCGACGAGATGGAGCAGACCGCCAAGGAGTTCAACCTGGGCGAGAACGGCAAGTACGCCCTGGCCTGGATCAAGCTCTGGGTCGGCAGCTACAAGGCGATCGAGGACGACGGCCCCATCTGCAACAACCTGACCGACGCCTCCGCCACCGACGAGTTCGGCCTGCTGGTCTACTCCAAGCTGCGCTCCATCGAGGAGTCCGACGGCAAGTCCGTCAACAACATCAAGGTCGCCGCCTACGAGGACGGCTACGAGGGCATCGGCGGCTACGGCTACTGCCACTACCTCTTCGTCACCGACAACAGCCCCCTGCCCTGGACGGCCTGCGCCTTCATCGCCTACATGACCTGCACCCAG
>CAMVKI010000234.1 GCA_947168005.1 uncultured Clostridia bacterium | reverse complement strand
TCCAGCTTGACGCCGAGGAATTCCAGGCCCTGGCAGATCATGGAGCGCATCAGAACGCCGTTCTCGCCGACGCCGGCGGTGAAGACCAGGACGTCCAGGCCGCCCAGGGCCGCCGCGTAGGCGCCGATGTACTTCTTGACCTCGTAGGCGAACTTGTCCAGGGCCAGCTGGCACTTCTCGTTGCCCTCGGCCGCGCCGGCCTCCAGGTCACGGAAGTCGGAGCTCACGCCGCCGGAGAGGGCGTAGACGCCGGACTTCTTGTTGAGGATGGTCATGACCTCGTCCACGGACTTGCCGTAGTTCTTGCAGATGAACTGGAGCACGGTGTTGTCCACGTCGCCCACGCGGGTGCCCATGGGCACGCCGCAGAGGGGGCTCAGACCCATGGAGGTGTCCTGGCACTTGCCGTCCAGGATGGCGGCCAGGGAGGAGCCGTTGCCCAGGTGGCAGTTGATGAGCTTCAGGCCCTTGCCCATGAGGGCCTCGACGCGCTTGGCAATGTAGCGGTGAGAGGTGCCGTGGAAGCCGTAGCGGCGCAGGCTGTCCTTCTCATAGTACTCGTCGGGAATGGCGTAGCGATAGGCCTTGGGGGGCATGGTCATGTGGTAGGCGGTGTCGAAGACGGCGACCTGGGGGGTCTTGGGCATGATCTTCTGGCAGGCCTCGATGCCCAGCAGGTTGGCGGGGTTGTGCAGGGGGCCCAGGGGGATGCAGGCCCGGACGGCCTCCAGGCAGGCCTCGTCGATGAGGCAGGACTCAGCGAACTTCATGCCGCCGTGCACGACGCGGTGACCCACGGCGTCGATCTCGTCCACGGACTTCAGCACGCCGTTGACGGGATCCATCAGAATCTCCAGGACCGCGGCAATGGCCTCGGCGTGGGTGGGCATGGGGATCTCCCGGACCACCTTGACGTCCTTGGCGGGAGCCTTGTGGTTCAGACGGCCGTCAATGCCGATGCGCTCGCACAGACCCTTGGCGAAGACATCGCCGGAATCGGGGTCCATGAGCTGATACTTCAGAGAGGAACTGCCTGCGTTGATGACAAGAATCTTCATGTTCTGCACACTCCTAAATTTGTTCTATGATTTTTTGGCATTGTGTGATACAATGAACTCAACATATCTATTTTATACCATCTTTTCAAATAAGGCAAGCATAATTTACGCAGGGAAGTGAAAAAAACGTGCGGTCTGTTTGAATACAAGGCATCAGGGACCAGGCATCAGGCATCAGGCACCGCTCACGGTGTATCTCAAAGCTTGTCGCCGCGTACCCCGTTCCGCAGCTTCTCTTTCTGAGCAAAGAAAAGAGACTGCAGTCTCACACGACAGCGACGCGAAAACACGCCGAGCCGGATTACAGAGCTACAACAGTCTCATTAGTATGTATACCACATACTCAAAAGCTTGTCAAGTGCAGACAGCGTTACACAAGCCTTAGATGTGCGTGCCCCTTAGCTACGTCCGAAACGTCACTTCCTTCTCCGCTGCCTGCGAAACAATTGTATCACGACGACGCAAAACCGTCAACAGCAAAATTCTTCGATTCATCTTCTTTATGGAATCGATTCGTTACACTGTCCCGGCACTGCCTGCCGAACGTGGTTCGACGTATAAATCCTAAAAACTTTCAGGCGGTGTCTGATGCCTGATGCCTATTGCCTGTTGCCTGACCGCACATGCGGGGAGAAAACAAGCATGTTCGGGATAGAAATCGAGCGGGGATTCACGATCAGAATGGAGGAAACTATGCGGTCTGTCGGCATCATCTGCGAATACAATCCCTTCCACAACGGCCACGCCCGGCAGCTCCGGCTGGCCCGGGAGGCGATAGGGGAGGACTGCGCCCTGGTCTGCCTCATGAGCGGCAATTACGTCCAGCGGGGGGAGCCGGCAATCTTCCCCAAGGCCCTCCGGGCCGAGGCGGCCCTGCGCTGCGGGGCGGACCTGGTGCTGGAGCTGCCCCTGACCGCGGCCCTCTCCTCCGCCGAGGGCTTCGCCGCCGGCGGCGTCTCCATCCTGACGGCCCTGGGCTGCGACTACCTCTGCTACGGCTCCGAATCGGATGACAATAATTTAATTATGTCAACCGCGAAGGCCAACCTGGACCCGGCCTTCGACGCCCTCCTCCGGGCCGAGCTCGCCACAGGCTGCTCCTACCCCGCCGCCCGCCAAAAGGCGATCGAGCGGCTCGGAGCAGGAGCGGGATTGTGTTCGCCAAATGATATTTTGGCCGTGGAGTACTGCAAGGCAATCCTGAGGCAGGGGAGCCCCCTGCGTCCCCTGCCCGTCCGTCGTCCCGGAGACTACCACGCAACAGAATTGGACCGGGAAAATCCGTCGGCAACGGCGATCCGGGCAGCCATCGAAAGAGACTGTAGGGACGAGCATTGCTCGTCCGGCATTCGGAACGAATGCGATTTGTCGGAGACAAATATAGGAAACGGATGCACTGCGGCGGACAAGCAAAGCTTGTCCCTGTATGCACAGACCGAAGCTTATCATTCCGAGCAAAGCGAGGAATCCGTCCTTCCGCCGCCCTGGCGCGCCGCCGTCCCGGCCTGCCTGCGCGAGCTCTACGCCTCGGCGCCCATCCATACGATGGGGCAGGGGGAACGGGCCGTCCTTGCCATCCTCCGGACCCTCCCCGACGCGGCCTTTGAAGCGCTGCCCTTCGGCGCCGAGGGCCTCTGGTCGAAATTCATGAAAAACTGCCGTTCCTGCGCTTCCGTCGAAGAGATCATCGAAGCAACCAAATCCAAGCGCTACACCCGCACGAGAATCCGGAGGATGCTCCTCTGCGCCTTCCTGGGTCTCACGGCCGCGGACCTGGAACGGCGGCCCCCCTGCGTCCGCGTTCTGGGCTTCAACGACACAGGCCGCGCCGCCCTGCGGGAGATGAAGCAGCGCCTGGAGGCCCGCGACCCCGCGGAGCCCGCCCTCGCCCTGATCAACGCGGGGCAGACCCCGCCGGACCGGGGCTGTTACACCCTGGAAACCAGAGCCGCCGATCTCTACGGCCTGTTCTCCGCGGAAGGCCCCCGCCCCGCCGGGGAGGAGGCGCGCCAGCGCGTGCGGTATATCCCCTCCGCGCCATAGGGGCGCTTTTGGAGCGCCCGCCCGGCCGCGGCACAAAACTTCCAAAAATAATTTGGAAAAACCGAAAAAAACACTTGCTTTTTTGGAATTGCTGTGCTATTATATGCGGGCTGATTGAAAATCACGGGGCAATATGCCCTTTACCCTAATAGAAAGAGGTGAACTGAAATGAAGGAAGGTATCCATCCCAAGTACGAACAGACGACCATCAGATGCGCATGCGGCGAGATCATCGAGACCGGCTCTACCAAGAGAGACATCAAGGTTGAAATCTGCTCCAAGTGCCACCCTTTCTACACCGGCAAGCAGAAGCTGGTTGACACCGGTGGACGTGTTGATCGTTTCAACAAGAAGTACGGTCTGAAATAAGTTCGTCAAAGCCCGCACCTGAGTTTGGTGCGGGCTTTTTCTTTATTGCCAAATGCCGTAGCGGCGCACAGTGTGCGCCAGAACGGAGGGAAATATGGAACATAAAATCGAACGCGCAGTCCTGGCCGGCCTGGCCGCCGACTGCTTCAAAAACGAAGAACAGGCCACCGAGGCCACCCTGGACGAGCTGGAGGCCCTGCTGGAGACCGCCGGCGGCGTCTGCGTCGCCAAGCTC
>CAMVKI010000233.1 GCA_947168005.1 uncultured Clostridia bacterium | reverse complement strand
CCGTGGGATCTGTGGGGTCCGTGGGATCAGTCGGATCGGTGGGGTCCGTGGGATCAGTCGGATCGGTGGGGTCCGTGGGATCGGTGGGATCGGTCGGGTCCTCGGGCTCAGAGGGCTCCGTGGCCTCCGTCGTTTCGATGGGCTCCGTGGTTTCCGGCGGATTCATGGCCTCCGGCTCCGGAACCTGCTCCGTCTCTGCGGCAGAGGCGGGAGCGCTGATCGGACTTCCGGTGAACAGGAAGCCGGTCAGAAGGACCAGACAGAGCAGGAAGGCGACGATTCGAATGGATTTTCGCATCAAGATTCCTCCTTCTTTGCCGTCCGGGACGGCAATCTAAAAGACAGGCTATAATACACCTATTCTATGATATAGAATACTCCGAAACAGGGAAAAATGCAAGCCCCAATCCACAAAATATTGATTTTTTCTTGACATTTTCCGGGTGCTTGCTACAATATATTTGCTTTGAACAGGGAGGCTTCCATATGAAAATCACCACGCGCCGAATTGCTTTTGCGGGCATTCTCGCCGCGCTCTACGCGGTCATAACCTACCTCTGTATGCCCATTGCCTACGGCCCCATTCAGTTTCGCATATCCGAGGCGCTGTCCGTGCTCTGCTGCTTTACCCCCGTCGCCATCGTCGGCATGGTCCTGGGCTGCGTGGCGGCGAACGTGTTCACCACCCTGAGCGTTCCGGTGGTGGATATTCTCTTCGGCTCCCTGGCGACGCTGCTGGCCTGTCTGATCACCTGGCGGATGTCCCGGGGGCTGGAGCGGAAGCCCTGGCTGATCTGGCTCATCCCCCTGCCCACAATCCTCTGCAACGCGGTGATTGTCGGGGCGGAGCTCGCGCTCCTCTATGCGGAGGGAGAGGCTTTTCTGCCGGCCTTTGCCTATAACGCTCTGACCGTCGGAGCGGGGGAGGCCGCCGTCATGTATGCCCTCGGCGTGCCCCTGCTGTTCTGGCTGCGGCGGGACAAGCGCCTTTCTCGCCAGCGCCGAAACATTTGAGGGGAGCTTCACACCTATAAGACGCGCTGTCCCGTCAAACGGTTGACAAATACGAAGAAAAAACTCTGCTTTGCGCAAACAAAGCAGAGTTTTTCCTTTGAAATCCCTATTTCTTGGGCAGCAGCGCCGAGATCGAGCCGACGAAATTGGATATGGGCATGGTCTGAAGGGTCACCTTGCCGGGACCGGTCACGACGGTGTTGAAGAGGCTTTCGCCGCCCAGCATGACGTTTTTGAAGCCCTTGACGGTCTGCACGTCCATCTGCACGGAGCCATCCATCATGGCAAGGTAGCCGGTGTCGATGACGAGCTGCTGGCCGGGGGCCAGGTTGTACTCCATGGTGGAGCCGTCGATCTCCAGGAAGGCGATGCCGCTGCCGGAGAGCTTCTGCATGATGAAGCCTTCGCCGCCGAAGAGACCGGCGCCGAGCTTCTTCTGGAAGAAGACGCTGAGCTCCACGCCCTCGGTGGAGGCCAGGAAGGCCTTCTTCTGGCAGACGACGGGATGATCGGGCGTGATCTGGACCGCCCGAATGGAGCCGGGGAAGCTGGAGGCAAAGGCGATCATGCCGGGGCCGCCCTGGGCCACATAGCGGTTCTGGAACAGGCTCTCGCCGGAGAACATGCGGCCAAAGACCTTGCCCGCGCCGCCGCCGACGGTCTGCATCTCCATATTGGGGGTCATCCAGCTCATGGCACCGGACTCGCAGAGAATGGCCTCGCCGGGATTCACGTTGCAGATCACGACGGGCATCGGTTCACCGTAGATTTGGTAGTTCATAATTCATCCTCCTTGTGTTGTTTGTATCAAAAACGAATGCGTCAGGGCTTCGGGTTTACTCCTTCAGCAGCTTTCGCCTTGCGAAGTTGATGGGGCCCTCCTGCATCCGGTTGATCCAGCTCAGGCTCTTGCCGCAGCCGTAGGCCACGCAGGAGTCCGCGTCGTCGGCCACGGTGCAGCGAATGCCGGTACGTTCGGTGATGAGCTTGTCCATGCCCCAGAGCTGGGCGCCGCCGCCGGTGAGGACGATGCCGTTGCGGGCGATGTCGGCCACCAGCTCCGGCGTGGTCTGCTCCAGAACGGAGAGAATTTCGTCGGTGATCTGGCGGGCGGGACGGCGCAGGGCGTCCAGCATGTCCGCGGAGCTCACGGTAATCTCCCGGGGCAGGCCGGTCTTGAAGTCCCGGCCCTTGACGAGGGTTTCCACGGTCTCGGCCCGCTCAAAGACGGTGCCTACGTTGATCTTCGTCTCCTCGGCGATGGTCTGGCCCACGATGAGGCCGTACTTCTTCCGCAGATAGCGGATGATCGCCTCGTCGAAGCTGCCGCCGGCGACCTTGATGGAGGCGGAGTTGGCGAGGCCGTTCAGGGTCAGCACGCCCACGTCGGTGGTGCCGCCGCCGATGTCCACCACCATGTGGCCATCGGGGCCCTCGAAGCTCAGGTTCGCGCCCAGGGCCGCGGCCAGAGGCTCCTCGATCAGATAGACCCGGCGGGCTCCGGCCTCCAGAGCGATCTGGACCACGGCGCGTTCTTCAATGCTGGTGATCCCGCTGGGCACGGAGATAACCACCCGGGGCTTGACGAAGGAGTATTTGAAGATCTGCCGGAAGAACTCCGCCAGCATCCGCTCCGTGAGCTCGTAGTCCGAGACCACGCCCTCCCGCAGGGGCCGCATGGCGACCACGTTGCCGGGAGTCCGGCCCAGCATATTCCGGGCCGCGGAGCCCACCTTGAGGATTTTGCCGGTATTCTTATCCACCGCCACCACGGAGGGCTCCCGGAGTACAATGCCCTTGCCCTCGGAGTAGACGACCACGTTCGCGGTTCCCAGGTCGATGCCCAGGTCTTTAGAGAAGATTGACATATTGATCACCTGTTTCGTAGATTGTAGGGACGGCACTCTGCCGTCCGCCTTATGTCGGCGCCGCCGCCAGGGTCGCCACGTCCACGCTTTTCGCGCCGGCCTCCAGCAGCATACGGCTGGCCTCGGAGACCGTGGCCCCGGTGGTGAGCACGTCGTCGATCAGCAGGACGCGCTTGCCGCGAACGAGGGCGGGATCGGGGACGGAGAAGGCCCCGCGGATGTTCCGCTGGCGCTCCTCCGGGCCCAGGGTCCGGGACTGGGGCTTGACCCGGCTGCGCTTTTTCAGGGTGCAGACCGGCTTCATGCCCAGCTCCCTCCCGGCGGCCTCCGCCAGCAGGAGAGTCTGGTCGTAGCCGCGTCTGCGCTTGCGCAGGCGGCTGATGGGAACGTAGGTCAAAAGCTCGTAATCCGTCCCCAGGAGCTTTGTGACCGTGTTGGCCAGCCAGGGGCCATAGTGCTCCGCGTAGAAGCGGCAGCCGCCGAACTTGAAGCGCAGGAAGGATTCCCGCACCCGGTCCTCGTACCAGAGGGCGCTAGCCCAGCGCTTATAATGGCTCCCGCGCCGGGCCCCGGAAAAGGGCTCCGGCAGGGAGGCGGCGCAGCCGGGGCAGAGCCGCCCCGCCTCGGACTCCAGAATCCGGTGGCAGAGCACGCAGCGGGGCGGCCATATCAATAACTTCAGCGAGTTCCAAAGAGATTTCATCGTGTTCCGTCCTCTGCGACAGGCGGCGGGCGGCCAATGACCGCCCCTGCAGGCGGGATGCGGGCGGGAAAAGATCGGAAGAGCGTCGTGTAGGGAAAGAGTGTAGATCTCGGTGGTCGCC
>CAMVKI010000232.1 GCA_947168005.1 uncultured Clostridia bacterium | reverse complement strand
TCAGGCTGCGCTCGCCGCCCTGGGGGTACTTGGTGTGCAGGGGCAGGACCCGCATCCGTTCCTTGCCGGAGACGGCCTGCTGCATGGAGAGGATGGCCTCGGGCTTGTTGTCCTCGACGCCGACGACGCACTCCGCGTTGGGGAAAAGCCGGAGCGCGATCTCCAGGCCCTCCACGATGCCGCTTGCGTGGCTGCGCATGAGCTGGTCGTTGCAGGTGAGGTAGGGCTCGCACTCGACGCCGTTGGCGATCACGAATTTGATCTTTTCCGGCGCCTTGGGAGCCAGCTTGACGTGGGTGGGGAAGCCCGCGCCGCCCAGGCCCACGATGCCCGCGTTTTTCACGCGGTCCAGGATGTCCCGGTTCGTGAGCGCCGAGAGGTCCTGCTTCTCTCCCAGGCCCTCGATGGGGGTGTAGAGGCCGTCGTTGTCCACGACGACGCATTCGGTCATGGTCCCGGCGATGGTGCGGCGCTTTTCCACCGCCTTCACCTTGCCGGAGCAGGAGCTGATGACGCAGGCGGAGACGAAGCCGTCGGCCTCGCCCAGCTTCTGCCCCACCAGGACCGGATCGCCCTTTTTGACGATCGCCTTGGCAGGTTTGCCGATGTGCTGGGCCAGCGGGAAGACCATCTCGCCGGAAGTCGGATCGAAGCGGCGCAGGGGCGCTTCCCTGCTCAGCTCCTTCCGCCCCTTGGGATGGACCCCGCCGCGAAAGGTTAAGTTCACATTTATCGCCCTCCTGGATAGGATCGGAATCCGTACCGCGCCCCCGGAAAAAGGGAATACAGTACGCCTATAATATTCCTATTTAATAAGATAGCATATTCGGAAGAAAAAGGCAATGGAAAAGTTTGAAATTTTTCGGCGGAAACGGTCTCGATTTTGTCATTGCGAGGGCCGGTACGGCCCGCGGCAATCCGCGTTCCCCGTCTCCTGTGGCCTCGGGCGGACGGCCAATGGCCGCCCCTACGGTGGAAACGGCCTCGATTTTGTCATTGCGAGGGCCGGTACGGCCCGCGGCAATCCGCGTCCCTCGTCCCCTGTTGCCTGTTGCCTGTTGCCTGTTGCCTAATTCTCCCGCATGTGCTATAATACGGAAAAAGGAGGGATGCCCCATGAAATATCGCAGAAAGCTCTTCCGGCATCGGGACCCCTACGATCTGAAGGGCACCGAGGAACTGTTCCTGAAGGCCGTCCGGGAGAACTGCGCTTACGTGTACAAGCGCTGTCCGGGCTACAAGGCCATTCTCGACGACGCGGGCTTCTCCCCGGAGCGGCTGCGGAGCATGGAGGACCTGGCGGAGCTGCCCTTCCTGCCCACGGCCCTCTTCAAACGGCGGCGGCTCTTCGCCCTGCCCCGCCGGCGGCTGCCCCTGGTGGTGACCTCCTCCGGCACCTCCAGCGGCAAGGCCAGCGAGATCGGCTTCTCCGTGGGGGACCTCTGGGCCGGGCTCCTGATGGTCCTGCATATCTGCAAGCTGCGGCATCTGATTTCCCCCCGGCCCTGCCACTACGTGGTCTTCGGCTACCAGCCCCGGCTGGGCAACCGCACCGGCGTCTCCAAGACCGCCTTCGGCGTGACCCTCTTCACCCCGGCTCTGAGCCGGACCTACGCCCTGCGCTGGAAAAACGGGGACTATCTTTTGGACCTGGAGGCCGTGCAGAACGCCATCGTGAAGCACAGCCGCTCCCGCTTCCCCCTGCGCTTCATGGGCTTCCCGGCCTACGCCTGGTTCCTGATGAAGCGCATGGAGGAGCAGGGCGTTCGGGTCCGGCTTCCCAAGGGCTCCAAGCTCATGCTGGGGGGCGGCTGGAAGCAGTTCTACGCGGAGGAGGTGGACAAGTCTGCGTTCTACGCTTTGGCGAAGAAGGTCCTGGGCCTGGACGACCGGGACATCATCGAGTTTTTCGGAGCCGTGGAGCACCCGATCTTCTACAACGACTGCGAGCGGCACCACTTCCACATCCCCGTCTACAGCCGCGTTCTCATCCGGGACCCGGCGACGCTGAAGCCCGTCCCCAACGGGACCCCGGGGCTGGTGAATCTGATCACCCCCATGGACGTGGGAACGCCCCTGCTCTCCGTCATGACCGACGATCTGGGAATCCTCCACGACGCCGGCGAGTGCGGCTGCGGTCTGGATGCTCCCTGGCTGGAAATCCTGGGCCGGGTGGGGCTCCAGGACATCAAGACCTGCGCCGCGGGCGCTGCGGAAATCCTGAACAAGGTGGAGGTGAGCCTATGATCCTGGCAAACGGAAAGCGCTGGGAGAGCTCCATGCAGAGCGAGATCCTGGCGGGTCTGGAAGCGAAGCTCAACGCCACCCTGGCGGGACCGCCCCTGGAGGCCGAGACCGTCGTGGCCGCCATCGACGAGCTGGGAAAGCGGGTGGCTGCCGGGGAATTCGACGAACGGATCGCCGCCCTGCAAATCGACGGAGCGGAGCAATACAAGGAGCTGGCTGTCCGTCTGCTGCGGCGGGACAATCTGGAATTCATGCTGCGAACGGAGCTGGGAGCCGACTTCCGCCCGGACTATCTGACCGAGCCTCCCGCAGGGCTGCAGCCTGTGCGGGTGCTGACCCGGCCCCTGGGCGTCCTGCTGCACATTGCCGCGGGCAACGCCGACGGCCTGCCGGCCTTCTCCGTGGCCGAGGGCCTCGTCACGGGCAATATCAACATCCTGAAGCTGCCCCAGGCGGACAACGGCCTTTCCCTGGAGATCTTTCAGGCCCTGCTGGAGCTGGAGCCCCGGCTGGCGGACTACATCTACGTCTTCGACACCCCCTCCTCCGACGTGGGGGCCATCCAAAGGATGGCGGAGCTGGCCGACGGCATCGTGGTCTGGGGCGGAGAAGCCGCGGTCTCGGCGGTGCGCCGCTTCGCCCATCCCGGGACAAAGCTGATCGAGTGGGGCCACCGGCTGAGCTTCGCGTATCTTTCCGGAGCGGTCCCGGAGCGGGAGCTGACCGCCCTGGCGGAGCATCTGGTCGTCACCCGGCAGCTGCTCTGCTCCTCCTGTCAGGTCATTTATCTGGACACGGAGCGGATGGAGGATCTCCGCGCCTTCTGTGATCGGTTCTGGCCGATTCTGCAAAGGGCGGCCGAGGCGCGCCGGCCCCGGACCCTGGGCGCGGTGGCGGAGCTGACGCTGCGGACTTATACGGATCGGCTGGAGGCCATCCTGGACGGCGGGACATCGAAGCCCTGGTCCTCTCCCCTCTGCTCGCTGATCCCGAAGGAGGACAGCGCCCTGGAGCTCTCTCCCATGTTCGCCAACGTGCTGGTAAAGCGTCTGCCCCGTCAGAAAATCCTCCCGGTACTGCGAAAGGCCAAGCCCTATTTGCAGACCGCGGGCCTGGCCTGTCCCCCGGCGGAGCGGGAAGCGCTGACGCAGCTGCTGGCGCAGGCCGGTCTCACCCGGATCACCCGCCCCGGCTCCATGTCTGAGGGCGTCCCCGGCGAAGCCCACGACGGAAGCTATCCCCTGCAGCGCTATATTCGGATCGTGAATGTGGAAATCTAATTCCGTATCCCAAATCCCTGATCCGGTTCCCTGCTGTCCGTGTGAACGAAAGACGACCCTCCCTGATCGGGGGGTCGTCTTTCGTTTGGGTGTTTCCGTCAGTCTCCCTTGTGTACCACCACCTGGGGGAAGGGGATCTCGAAGCCGTTGGCGTCCAGCAGCAGCTTGACGTCCCGGTTCAGTGCGCGTTTGGCCTGGAAGAACTTTTCCTCGTCGGCCTGGACGGAGAACTTCAGGTTGATGCCGCTGTCCGCCAGCTCC
>CAMVKI010000231.1 GCA_947168005.1 uncultured Clostridia bacterium | reverse complement strand
TTCCGAAAGGTCCTTTCACCTATATTGACGCCGAACGGAAAAAAATGTTACGGAAAATTTCTAAATTAATATCACCCGCCAGGCCTCGATCAATTTCTCCAGGGACCAGCCCGCGTTGGCCGGGCTGGTGGAGGGCAGGGTCACGGCGGGGCGGCCCGTGACGGGCTCGGCGCAGCGCTGATAGAGCTTCGCCGCGGTCCGGCCGTTGACGAAGATCGCCCGGATGGGAGCCGCGGCCAGGATGGGCCGCAGATCGTTCACCGCGGCGTTTTTGATGGAGGCGTCGGCGGAGCCCTCGATCTCGCAGGAAGCGATCACGTCCCAGAGGGCGATCCCGTTCCGCAGCAGAAAGGCCCGGCGCTCCGGGACCGTCATGGGGACCGGCTCCCCGAAGACCGCCGCCGTCACCCGCCAGAAGCGGTTTTGGGGATGGCCGTAGAAAAAGCCCTGTTCCCGGGACTTCACCGAAGGAAAGGAGCCCAGAATCAAAATCCGGGACTTCCCGTCATAGACGGGGGCAATGGGATGAATCAGCATGGGGAACCTCCTAAACGAAAAACGCACGCCGCGGCGTGCGTTTTTGGAGCGGATAAAGGGAGTCGAACCCTCCTGTTCAGCTTGGGAAGCTGACGTTCTACCGATGAACTATATCCGCAGGTCTGTTGTGGATTATATTATAACAGACCGCCGATGAAAAATCAACAGGAATTTTGCGTTTGTTAAAATTTTTGTCAGGGTTCTGTCCGCAGAAAGCCGCCAAGGGGAAATCAAGCGGAAAGCTGCTTGCGAAGCGGAGGATTCTATGATAAAATACGGAGGAGAAAAGCAGCGATCTGAACAAATGTTTCACGTGAAACATTTTTAACTTTCCATTTTCTGCCCATTTGAGGTGAGCGATATGAGATTCATTCATCTGGCCGACCTGCATCTCGGCAAATCCCTCCACGGGGTCAATCTGCTGGAATCCGGGGACCAGCCCTTTTGGGTCGATCAATTTCTCCGCCTGGCGGCGGAGGTCCGGCCCGACGCGGTGCTGATCGCCGGGGACGTCTATGACCGGAGCGCTCCGGCGGCGGGGGCCGTGGAGCTGCTGGACCGGCTGCTGACCGGGCTGACGGAGCTGGGGATCGCCGTGCTGATTGTCCCGGGCAACCACGATTCGGCCCAGCGGCTGGCCTTCGGCCGGGAGCTGCTGGCCCGGTCCGGGCTCCACATCGCCCCGCCCCTGAGCGCGCCGGGGACCTTGACGAAGGTCCCGCTGGAGGACGAATACGGACCCGTGGACTTCTGGCTCCTGCCCTACCTCTTCCCCGCCCTGGCGGGAGAGGCCCTGGGGACCGAGCTGCGGGATTACGACGCTGCGGTCCGGGCCGTGCTGGCGGCCCAGGAGATCGACTTCTCCCGGCGCAGCGTGATTGTCGCCCACCAGAACGTCACCCTCGGCGGGGCCGAGGGCGAGCGGGGCGGCTCCGAGTCCGCCGTGGGCGGCGTGGGCCAGGTGGACTGCACGGCCTTTGACGGCTTCGACTACGCGGCCATGGGCCATATCCACGCGGGCTATCCCGTGGGGCGGCCGGGGGTGCGTTACGCCGGCTCCCCCCTCTGTTACCACTTCAACGAGACCAGGCAGGCCGCCAAGGGCCCCCTGCTGGTGGAGCTGGGCCCGAAGGGCGCGGAGCCGAAGCTGACGCTGCTGCCCATCGAGCCCCTGCACCGGCTGCGGGCGCTGGAGGGCCCTTTCGAGGAAGTGCGGGCGGAGCTGGCCGGCGGCCCAGCGGCGCAGGAGGACACGGACGGCAGAGTGCCGTCCCTACAGGGGAGTGCGGAGTCGGCCGGCAAATTGCCGGCACTACAGGATAGTGACGGCGGCGCATCGGCGGCGCAGGGGGAATACCTGAGCGTCACGCTGACGGACCGGCGGGTGACGCCGGAGCTGGCGGAGGAGCTGCGGAGCCTCTGCGAGGCCCGGGGCAGCCTTCTGATGGAGCTGCGCTCCGCGTGGCGGGGAGGGGACGGGGAGGCCGTTCTGCGCGCCGCCGCCCTGAAGGAGATGGGGCTGGCGGAGCTCTTCGCCGACTTCTACGCCCAGCGGAACCGAGGCGCGGAGCCCGCCCCCGCCGAGCAGGCCCTGCTGCAAAGGGCCGCCGAGCTGGCGGAGGGATCCGAGCTTCGCCTGCCGCCTGACGACAAGCAAATCGCCGCCCTCGTTCAGCTGGCAAAAGCACCGGAAACGAAAAGATAAAAACGAAAAACTTCGGTGTCGCTGCGCGACGGTTTGAATTCATTCGTTTACTCTTTTTCGTTCTGATCACACACAAAGGAGGATGTACATGAAGCCTCTGAAGCTTGAGATGACCGCCTTCGGCTCCTACGCGGAGCCGACCGCGGTGCCCTTTGACGCGCTGCAGCCGGGGCTCTGCCTGATCACCGGCGACACCGGAGCGGGCAAGACCACGATCTTCGACGGCATCGTCTTCGCCCTCTACGGGACCGCCAGCGGCCGGGACCGGAGCCCGGAAATGATGCACAGCGACCTTGCCGAGCCCTCCGTGGACACGGAGGTGAAGCTGTGCTTCTCCCAGGCCGGGAAGCGCTATACCGTGGTCCGGACCATCCACTTCCCCAAGAAGCGGAAGAGCGAGAGCGGCTACGGCGCCCCGATCATCCAGGCTCAGCTGACGGGAGAAGGGCTGGTGCCCGTGGAGGGAGCCACCCGGGTCAGCGCCGCCTGCGAGGCCCTGCTGGGCCTCAACGCGGAGCAGTTCCGCAAGATCGTCATGCTGGCCCAGGGGGAATTCCGGGACTTCCTGAAGGCCGACAGCGAGAAGAAAAACGAGATTTTGGGCAAGCTCTTCGACAGCTCCGCCTATCTCTGGTATCAGCGCCTTCTGGACGGGGCCCGGCAGGCCCTGGCCGCCGAGCGGCAGGAGGACCGGGAGGCCCTGCGTCGGGCCCTGGACGGGCTCGTTCTCCCCGCAGGGGCGGACCCGGCCCGCTTCCTCCCCGAGGAGCCGGAGCTCCTGGACAATCTGGACGCTCTGCTGGCCGAGGGCCGGGCGGCGCATACGGCGCAGACGGAAAGGCTGAAGGCCGCCGAGCAGGACCGGGACGGCCTGCTGGTGCAAAAAACCGAGGGCAAGACCCTGAATGAGAATTTAGATAAGCTGGAACAGGCTCGGGCCCGGCTGGCGCTTCTGAACGGCCGGGCCGCCGAGATGGACCGCCGCCGGGAAGCCCTGGAGCGGGCGGAGCTGGCCCTGCACAGGGCCCTGCCCGCCCTCCGGGAGGCCGAGCGCAGCGCCCGGGAGCGGGACGCGAGCGCGGAGGCCGCGGCTCGGCTGGAGCGTCTGGCCGCCGTCAAGGAGCGCGACTACGCCGACGCCCGGGCGGACCGGGAGAAGGACCCGAGGCTGAGCGAGCGGCGGGACGGCCTCACCGCCTCTCTGGCGGAGCTGGACAAGCAGCTCGAGCTCTTCACCGCTCTGGCCCGGACCGAAAAGGACCGGGCCGGGGCGCAGGCAGAGCGGGACGCCTGTCTGGCCCGGCGGGAGGCCCTCGCCGCGGAGCAGACCCGGCGGACCCAGCGGCAGAAGGAGCTCCAAGACCGTCTGGCGGAGCTGGAGGGCGTCGAGCTGGCCGAAGCCGAAGCGCGGCGGCAGACCGCGGAGGCCGGACGGATTTACAACGCCCTCGCCGGAGCCGGCGGGGTGCAGGAGCAGTATCAGAAGCTGAAGGGGCGGGCCGCGGCTCTGGTCCGCCAGGACGAGAGCTTCCGGGACTTCACCGCCTCGGTTTTGGATGCCACCTTCTCGATTTCAGTCATCGACTCGGCCTTAAGGGTTGCTTTACCTGT
>CAMVKI010000230.1 GCA_947168005.1 uncultured Clostridia bacterium | reverse complement strand
CCTCCGCCACGTTGCGGCTGACGCCGCCGTGGACCTGCTCGATCCAGCCCACGTTCCGCCCCTGGGGAATGTACTGCCCCGCGGGGAAGCCCTTGATGTCCACGAAGACGGCGCCGATGACTACGATACCCATATCTGTACCCTCCCGGAGTTTTTTTCCATTGTATCATTTTTTTACGAAAAATTCAACCGCAAGTGTTTCTTTTTTTTGAAAGCTGTGGTATGATGAAAAAAACTCCGGGAGGCATTCTTATGGACTCATCCCTTTGCGAATCCTGCTGGCACTATGACTACGACGAGGAGGCCGACGAATACTACTGCCGCATGGACCTGGACGAGGACGAATACGAGCGGGTCTTCGTCCGCAGCGGCGGCCGCTGCCCCTTCTACCAGAAGGGCGACGAGTATTATCTGCCAAGGCATCAATAACTGTGGAGAAACTATGAAATTTACGATCACGACCTTGGGCTGCAAGGTCAACCAATACGAGTCCCAGGCCATGGAGAAGTGGCTGGGGGGCCGGGGCTGGACCCAGGCGGGGCCCGGGGAGGACTTTGACCTTGCCATCGTCAACACCTGCACCGTCACCGCCGTGGCGGACAAAAAAAACCGCAACGTGATCCGCCGTCTGCGGAAGCAGTGCCCGGAGGCGGTGCTGGGGGTCTGCGGCTGCTACAGCCAGATCAAACCCGAGGACGTGCGGGCCCTGGGGGCCGACGTGATCTCCGGCTCCGGGGGGCGGGAGGCCTTTCTGGAGCTCTGCCTGGAGACCCTGGCGGACCGGCAGAAGCGGGAGCGCCTGGACCAGGCCCTGAAGCGGCGGGACTTTGAGCTCCTGCCCGCGGGGGGGCTGGCGGCCCGGACCCGGGCCATGCTGAAGGTCCAGGACGGCTGCTCCAACTTCTGCTCCTACTGCATCATCCCCTACGCCCGGGGCCCGGTGCGGAGCCTGCCCCTGGCGGAGGCCGTGGCCCAGGCAAAGGCTCTAGCCGCCGAGGGCTACCGGGAGATCGTGGTCACAGGCATCGAGATCGCCTCCTGGGGCTGGGACTTCCACGACGGCAGCCGGCTCCCGGCCCTGCTGGACGCCCTCTGCGCCGCCGTGCCGGAGCTCCGGGTCCGGCTGGGCTCCCTGGAGCCTCGGATCATCGACGGGGACTTCTGCCGCCTGAAGCGGCACGAGAATCTCTGCCCCCACTTCCACCTGTCCATGCAGTCCGGCTCCGATTCGGTGCTGGCCCGGATGAAGCGAAAGTACGACACGGCCCGCTACTATGAGAGCGTCCGGCTTCTGAAGGAGGCCTTCCCCGGCTGCGCCGTCACCACGGACATGATCGTGGGCTTCCCCGGCGAGACCGAGGCGGAATTTGCCGAGAGCCTGGCCTTCCTCCGCAAGTGCGGCTTCGCCGCCATGCACGTCTTCCCCTACTCCCGCCGCCCCGGCACCCCGGCGGACCAAATGCCCGGCCAGCTGGGCAACGCCGTCAAGGAGTCCCGCTCCGCCGCCGCCATCGCCGTGGCCGCCGAGATGAACCGGGCCTTCCGGGAGAGCATGGTCGGAACCGTGCAGGAGCTGCTCTTTGAAGAAGTTTCCGGGGATTATTGGACCGGCCACGCGCCCAATTCGATCCGGGTCTACGCGCCGGGCGAAGCCCTGCACAACAGGGTCCTGCCCGTGCGGATCACCGGCCTGTACGAGGACGGCTTGCTCGGAGAGACTGTTCTGTAGCGGCGCACAGTGTGCGCCACGGGAGCTGCGCGACGATGATCGCCTGCTGGCGCATGCGATGAATGGCGCACAATGTGCGCCGCTACAGCTTAACTGCTTCGTATCATAATAAAAAATACGTTAACGGAGGAAATCAAATGAACTGTCCCAAATGTCAAAAGCCCCTGCCGAAGGGGCAGCCGAGGGTCTGCCCGAACTGCAAAAAGGATCTCAGCAACTTCTATAAGATGAAAGATACCCAGGCGCAGCTGGAGGCGGAGCGGGCGAAGGCCAAAAAAACCAACCGGATCGTCCTGCTGCTCGCCGCCCTCGCGGTCTGCGCGCTGATCGTCGCCGCCGTCCTGCTGATCCCGAAGCTGGGCGCTTCCGGCACGACGCCCACCGACGCCGCGCCGGGGACCACCGGGAGCACAGCCGCTCCGGCCCTGGATATGAACGCGGTCAAGGCCGAGATCGACAGCAAAAAGCTCGAAGACTTTGTCGAGAGCGCCGCGCCCACCGACTACGTGAAGCTCACGGTCAAGGACTTCGGGGAAATCGTGGTCCGGCTGCGGCCCGACCTGGCCCCCATCTCGGCCCAGAACTTCAAGGATCTGGTGGCCCGGCACTACTACGACGGCACCAACTTCCACCGGGTCTACCCCGGCTTCATGATCCAGGGCGGCGCGGGCAGCGAGAATCTGCCCGCCATCAAGGGCGAGTTCGCCTCCAACGGCGTGCAGAACCCCCTGCTCCACGTCCGGGGCGTGCTGTCCATGGCCCGCGCCACGGCGATGGACAGCGCCACCAGCCAGTTCTTCCTGATGCACGCGGACAACGCGACCCTGGACGGCAATTACGCCGCCTTCGGCTACATCGTGGCGGGGCTGGAGACCGTGGACAAGGTCTGCCAGATCCCTCTGGGCGACAACCCCTACAACGGTGAGCACTCCGTCCCCCAGGTGGACGTCATCATCGAATCGGCAGTATTCGTGACGCCAAAGTAAGGCAACAGGCAACAGGCAACAGGCAATCGGAAACAGAAGTAACACAAGATAAAATCAAGGAGGAATCTGTCATGGCATTCGACATCAAGAAAATCATCGAGGACATCATCGCGAAGATCAAGGGCGACAAGGACATCGGCGAGCGCTTCCAGAAGGACCCCACCAAGACCGTGGAGGGCCTCATCGGCGTGGACCTGCCCGACGACCAGATCAACGCCGTGATCGAGGGCGTAAAGGCCAAGATCAACCTGGACGGCCTCAAGGACAAGCTGGGCGGTCTTTTCGGCTGATCCAAGTGACAAAGGCCGCGAGGGTGCGCTCTCGCGGCCTTTTCAAAAATATTTTTCCACCCCCCTTGACAAGGGGCCGGGTTATGATATAATAATCGCACAAGTTCATCCTGCTCTTGAGGGAGTAGTGCCGCGGCCCCGGGCCGCGGAGGCAGGGCCGTCATCACGCCGCATCCGCGGTCGGTCCGCCTGTAACAAACGAGACTCATGCCGGACAAGGGTCCTGCATGGGTTTTTTGTTTTCCCACGCAGGCAAAACGTCCCGGGCCGGGTGAAAGAAACAAGCGACACAGAAATACAAAGGAGGTATCATCATGCGCAGTCTGTTCGTTTCCGCCCTGTTCTCCACCGCCGGAGGACGCTTTATCCCCTGGGTCCTGATCGCCGTGATCGCGGCCGTCGTCGCCGTCATCCTCGCCACGGGCTACGTCAAGTCCCCGCCCGATCAGGCCTACATCATCTCCGGTCTCAAAAAGGACAGCCGCATCCTGGTCGGCCGGGCCGGGATCAAGGTCCCCTTCTTTGAGCGGCTGGACAAGCTCTACCTGGGCCAGATGACCGTAGACATCAAGACCGAGCAGTCCGTCCCCACCAACGATTTCATCAATGTCAACGTGGACGCCGTGGCCAAGGTCCGCATCGCCAACTCCCCCGAGGGCATCAAGCTTGCCGCCAAGAACTTCCTGAACATGCGGCCCGAGAAGATCGCCGCCGAGCTCCAGGACAGCCTCCAGGGCAATATGCGTGAGATCATCGGCACCCTGAGCCTGAAGGACATCAACACGGACCGCGACTCCTTCTCCGACCAGGTGATGATGAAGGCCGCCAAGGACATGGACAAGCTGGGCAT
>CAMVKI010000229.1 GCA_947168005.1 uncultured Clostridia bacterium | reverse complement strand
GTTGATCGTGGTCTCCAGTTCGTTCAGGCGCTTCTGCTCGTCAATGCAGCGCCGGAGCCAGCGGGTCGTCCGGTCGATGCTCGCCGCAGCATAGCGGTATTCGGCGGGATTCTTCACGCATTCGTCAAAGGCCATTGCGATGGTGCTGCCTAAATGGCTCTGGACGTCCGGGTCTGACCGCAGCGGAGGCAAGTGTACGTCCGTTCTCCGGGCCGGATCTGGGTGGGCGGCCGGGTCACGGTCCCCGCGTCCCAGGCGTGGCCCAAGGGCGGCTCGTCCGTGGGCGTTTCGGTCTCCGCCCCGCAGCGCCAGCAGCTCTCCAGAACCATGCCGGGCCGGACGCAGCCCGGCGGGATCGTCCGGCTGTGCCAGTCGTGGCCCAGGGCCGGGATGGCCTCGGTCCGCAGGGTCCCGCAGACGGTACAGGCATAGCGCAGCGTCCCCTCCGCTTCACAGCCCGGCTCGGCGCTGACGGTCCCGGCGTCCCAGCTGTGGCCCCCGGCACAGGGGTCCAGGAGGGCGAAGCGGACCGTCAGGGTGCAGTCCGCCGCCAGCGCCGACAGGTGGAACACATTTCCGTCCCGGCTCACAGCCGCCCCGTCGGCGGGGCTCAGGCTCCAGCCCTCCACGGCCCAGCCGGGGCTCGGGAAGGCGGTCACAATTTGCCCGTCCACGGCCACGCTCCCACCCTCCGGCGGCTCCGCCTCCGCGCTGACGCTGCAGTGCAGGCCGCGGGCGACGCCCGAGGGCGTGGTCATATCCGGAATCTCCCGGTCAAAGAGCAGGAAGGCCAGCTCGGGATAGTCGATAAAGACGTTGCGGCTGCCCTGGAGGCTCTGGACCGCATCGTTCCGGCCCAGCTCCCAGGTATCCACCGGGTCCAGAGCGATCCAATCCAGCAGGGTGTCCAGATCCTCGATCACCCGCAGGCCGTTGCTCTCTCCGACGCCCTCCCCGATCCGGGGCAGGTCGGTCCAAAGATTGCGGTTCCCGCCGTCAGCCTCGCCCCAGGTCACGTAAACGTAGAGCAGGATCCGGGCCGCGTCCCCCTTGATCCCGTCCCGGGGCTCCACGAGGCCGGCTCCGCCGTTCCAGTCCGGAACGTACCAGAACACGGGCTCCCCGGTCCCGGGCCAGGTCTCCCAGCTCTCGAAGCGGCCCCGGACCTTCCCGAAGCTCTGATCCCCCCGGACGAAATTCGCCTCGGCGTCGGCGGGGCGGAGGTGGTGCAGGTCCCGGCCCGCGCCGTCGCGGTAGAAGGTCCCCCGGCTGTCGGCCCAGACCTGCTCCCGGCTGTAGGGGCCGAGATCGTCGCAGTAAAAGCGCAGAGGCTCTTCCGAGCCCCCGCTGGCGTCCGTATCCGCAAAGGCGGAGAGGGTGCTGCCGTAGGGCAGCAGCTGCGTGCGGGTGTCGTTCATCAGCCCGTGGAGGGCCGTGCAGAGGGGGCTGTCCCAGGCCTCGTCGGAACGGGAGGAGGCGCTGCCCGCCAGAGCGGACAGCGCCTCGTAGCTGTAATCGCCGGTATAGTAAGCCTCCGCCTGGGCGGAGAGAGACAGGGCAGGCTCATGCCGGACGCCGGAATTGCGAACGCCCCCCGCCAGCAGAGCGGCAGCCAGCAAAACCGCAATCAGCACCCGTTTCATCTTGTTTTCCTCCTGTCCTCTATCCCTACGGCGTAAACGTCCCGAATTTGTCATTGCGCGACCAGTGCGCACACTGGTCGCGGCAATCCGTTTCCCTGTTGCCTGTTGCCTTGGGCGGGCGGCCAATGGCCGCCCCTACAGCTTGTCGGCCAGGGCCTCCAGGGCAGCGCCCAGGGCCTCCTCGAAGGTGGGATGGGGCCGGATGAAGCCGAGCATTTCCTTGACCGTCAGGCCGTTTGCCATGGCGGCGGTGAGCTGGGAGATCATATCCGTGGCCCGCTCGCACATGAGGGCCGCGCCGAGGAGCTTGCCGGTCTCCGCGTGGGCGACCAGCTTCATAAAGCCCCGCTCGCCCTCCAGGATCACGGTCCTGCCGTTGGCGGACATGAGGCCCTTGGCGGTCTTGAAGGGGATGCCCTTCTCCTTGGCCTCGGCCTCGGTGATGCCCACGGTGGCGATCTCAGGCCGGGTGTAGACGCAGCCGGGCACCAGAGAAAGGTCCTGGCCGGGGGTCCGGCCCGCGATCTCGTCCACGCAGGCGATGCCCTGGGCCGTGGCAACGTGGGCCAACTGGACCGGAGAGGACACGTCGCCGATTGCGTAGACCCCGGGAACGGAGGTAGCAAAGTGCCCGTCCACATGGATCCGGCGGCGGTCATAGGCCACCTCCAGCCCCTCCGCGAAGAGGCCCTGGCTGTAGGGAGCCCGGCCGATGGCGCAGAGCACAGCCTCGGCCTCCGCGGCGCCGGCCTTGCCCTTCTGCTCGTAGCGGACGGTGAGGCCGTTCTCGCTCTTCTCCACGCCCCGGACCATGGCGCCGGTCTGGATGGCGACGCCCCGCTTTTTGAGCTGCATGGCCAGGTTCTGGCCCAGTTCCTTGTCCATATTGGGCAGCAGCCGGTCCAGGCCCTCCAGGATGGTGACGGGGCAGCCCAGGTCCGCGTAGAAGGTGGCGAGCTCCACGCCGATGACGCCGCCGCCGATGATGATCAGGCTCTTGTAAAGGGTCTCGGCCCCGTCCAGCAGCTCGTCGCTGGTCATAGCCAGCTCCAGGCCGGGGATGGGGGGCCGGGCGGGCACGGAGCCCGTGGCGCAGAGGATCTTGGCGCAGGCGTACTCGGTCTCCCCTTCTGCGTTCGTGACCTTGACGCGGCCCGTGCCCAGGACGGTGCCGGTGCCCCGGAGGACCTCCACCTTGGCGGATTTCAGCAGGGCCTCCACGCCGCCGCGGAGCTTTTCGACCACGGCCTGCTTCCTGGCGAAGACGGCGGGCAGGTCGAAGCCCACGTTTTCGGCATGAATGCCGAAAGTCTCAGCCCCCTTCGCCTCGTGGTAGATCTCGGCGGAGTGCAGCAGGGTCTTGGTGGGGATGCAGCCCCGGTTCAGGCAGGTACCGCCCACGTCCCGACGCTCCACAAGCGCGGTCTTGAGGCCCAGCTTGGCGGCGTGCAGGGCGGCTTCATAGCCCCCGGGACCCGCGCCGATGACGATCAGATCATAGTTGTTCATAGGATATTCTCCTTTGGTTCAATGTAGGGGCCGGGTCTCCCGGCCCGCGGGTCCGGTCTTATTCCCGATCCGGATGTTTCAGCATCTCCAGGGCGTCGTCCATGGAGACGCAGTCCGCGAAGAGGCCGGGCCAGACCTCGTGGAAGTAATAGGCGCAGGTGGTCTCGCCGGTCATATAGGGGTTGTCGAAGGTGGAATGGGCGCCTTCGGGGACGGCAACGTAGTAGCCCCGCTCAAAGGCGGATTTCACCGTGGCGTCGATGCAGAAATTGGTCTGCAGGCCCGCGATCATCAGGTCCTCCTCCTTCGAGGCTTCCAGGTAGGCGGCGAAGTCCTTGTTGCCGAAGCAGCTGTTGATGGTCTTGACAAAGACCTTCTCGCCCGGCTTCGGGGCGACGGCCTCGGCGATGGCAAAGCCCTCGTCGCCCACGGAGAAGCCGGAGCCCTCGCCGGCGTCGTGCTGGACGTAGATGACCTCGATCCCGCATTCTCTGGCGGTCTCGATGAGCTTTTTGACGTTGGCGATCACATTGTCCACGTTGTACAGCTCGTCCACCAAGAGGGCCTTTTGCATGTCGATAACGATCAGTTTCATAGTGGATCCCTTCCCTTCTTTCTTTGCTGTATCCATCATACTATAGAACGGCCCTGAATGCAATCCGTTTGTTAGGCAAATTGGGATTAGTCCGGTTCAATTCGTAGGGGCCGATGC
>CAMVKI010000228.1 GCA_947168005.1 uncultured Clostridia bacterium | reverse complement strand
AGGAGCCGCCCGTCGTGGAGGAGCCGCCCGTCGTGGAGGAGCCGCCCGTCGTGGAAGAAGCTCCCGTCGTGGAGGAGCTGCCCGTCGAGGAAGAAGCTCCCGTCGCGGAGGAAGCGCCCGCAGTGGAGGAACTGCCCGTCGTGGAGGGAGCCCCCGTTGTGGAAACCCCGCCCGCAAAAAAGATTTGCCCCAACTGCGGCACGGAGCTGGACCCCTCCTACCGCTTCTGCCTGGAGTGCGGCACCCCCGTCGGATAAACGAATAATCAAAATCCGCCCGCGGTTTTGAACCGCGGGCGGGTTTTGTCGTCAAAGGATTCAGCGCCGCTTCTCCACCCGGCCGTCCTTGACCTCGTAGATCACGTCGCAGTTTTCGATGGTGGACAGGCGGTGGGCGATGATGATGCAGGTCTTCTCCCGGCTCAGGCTGTTGACGGCCTCCATGACGGCCTGCTCGGTGCCGGTGTCCAGAGCCGCCGTGGCCTCGTCGAGGAAGAGAATGTCGGGATCGTGGTAGAGGGCCCGGGCGATGCCGATGCGCTGGCGCTGGCCGCCGGAGATCCGGGAGCCCATCTCGCCGATGGTGGCGTCCAGGCCGCCCTTGAGGCCGCGGACGAAGTCGCCCAGCTGGGCGGCGTCCAGGGCCCGCCAGACCTTGGCGTCGTCGATCTGATCCGGGTAGACGCCCAGAGCCACGTTGGCGCGGATGGTGTCGTCCACCAGGTAGATGCGCTGGGGAATGTAGCCGATGCGGGACTGCCATTCGCCGTAGTTTTCCCGGATATCCGCGCCGTCGTAGAGGATCCGGCCCTCCTGGGGCTCCAGCAGGCCGAGGATCACGTCCACGAGGGTGGTCTTTCCGGCCCCGGTGACGCCCATGATGCCCACGCTGCTGCCGGCCTTGACTGTCAGATTGATCTGCTTCAGCACGGGCTTGTCGCTTTCGGGATAGGTAAAGCTGACGTTCTCCACCCGGATATCCGCCTGCTTTGCCTCGTGGGAGACCTCGCGGGAGACGCTGTCGATGGTGGCCTTGCCGATGTCCGTGCCCCAGTTGTCGTCGATGAGCTCACAGACGGCATTCAGGCCGGGGACCCGGTAGGAGATGCCGCTGACGGTGCTGTTGATGGAGTTGGCGCTGGGCATGAGCTTGATCATCGCCACGGCGAAGGCCGAGAGGCTGCCCACGATAGAGGAGAGGTCCTGCCGCAGGGCGATTTTCACAGCCACCAGGCCCAGAACGCCGCAGACGCAGAGGATCTCCACCAGATGCCGGGGCACGCCGGAGAGAATGGCGAGCCTGCGGCGGATGCGGACAAAGGCCTCGCCGTTCTCGGCGTAGCTGTCCACGAAGAAACGCTCCCGGCCCATGATCTTGACCTCTTTGATCCCGCCCACGGCCTGGACCGTGGCCTTGATCATGCGGACATTGAGCTCCCGGGACTCCTGGCCCGCGGCCTTGAGCCGTTTGCGGACGACGAGGAAGTAGCAGACGGAGTAGATCGCCAGGCCGATGACGATGGAGAGGGTCAGCCAGAAATCCACCAGGATCAGATAGACAATCAGCAGGACGGAGATCAGCCCGCTGGTGATCAGGCTCATGATGCTGGAGACGATCTCGTAGGCGCTGGAGACGTCGTTGTTGATGGCCCGGAGGACCTCGGCGGAGTTGTGCTGCAGGTGGAAGGTGTAGGGCTTGCGCATGAAGCAGTCCAGCAGCTTGGCCGAGGTGTTGATCTTATTGCGGGCCAGGAAGATGCCCTGGACCACGGACATGTAGATGGCGTAGAGGTTCTTGATGATGTAGACCGCCATGATCAGCAGCACCAGGACCAGCAGCATGGTGTTCGGGTCCTGAATGGGGAGGATCCGGGTCAGGAGCCGATACCAGCCCTTGCTCGCCAGCTGATCGGGGGAGATCAGCAGATTCACCAGGGGCAGGATCAGGGATACGCCCATGAAGTCGAAGGCCGTGCCGATGAGAATCAGAAAGAACAGCAGGACGAAGTACCGCCGCTCCTTCTTCGGAAAGATCATCTTCAGTTTTGCGAACAGGGATTTTTGTTCCATAGACATCCCCCTATCTGTGATAGGGTGATTCTATCATACAAACGGGGAAAAGTCAATTCTGCCCGCGGGAAGCGCCGAAAAATCCCACTGTCGGGCTTGACAAGCGGAAAAAACGTGTTATAATAGCGTCATTGAAAAAGGCTGCGACGAAGCCGGGCCTCCATGCCTGCCGCCCAGAGAGGGACCCCTTGTGCTGCGAGGGTCCTGCGCCAGCGGATCGCCCCACCCCTTCCGAGCCGCCCTCCGGAACGTCCGCCCTCGCTTTGCAATCGCCGCAGCGGCGCACAGGGTGCGCCATACCCCATGCGAGCCGAGACTGTGGCGCACACTGTGCGCCGCTACAGAGCCAGACTATTATGGAGAGCCGGGACCGCCCGTTACAGCGTCCAAGAGCGGCGGACCTTTGTCCGCAAGCAGGGTGGAACCGTGGATCGTCTGATTCATCCCTGACCGGTATTGCCGGTCAGGGATTTTTTAATTTCTTATCCAATTCCGCAAGGAGGTAAATACCATGTCCGAAGAAAATCTCTACACGTTTGAAAACGAAGCCTACCGCAAGACCTATTGGCACACCTGCTCCCACATCATGGCCCAGGCGGTCAAGCGCCTCTGGCCCGAGGTCAAGCTGGCCATCGGCCCCTCCATTGATCTGGGCTGGTACTACGACTTCGACGCCCCCTTCTCCTTCACCAACGAGCACCTGGAGAAGATCGAGGCCGAGATGAAGAAGATCTGCAAGGAGCGGCTGCATCTGGAGCGGAGCGAGAAGCCCCGGGCCGAGGCCGTTGCCTACATGGAGGCCAAGGACGAGCCCTATAAGGTGGAGCTCATCAACGACCTGCCCGAGGACGCTGTGATCTCCTTCTACACCCAGGGCGAGTTCACCGACCTCTGCGCCGGTCCCCACCTGGATTCCACGGGCCGGGTCAAGCACAACGGCTTCAAGCTGACCAAGGCCTGCGGCGCCTACTGGCGCGGCGACTCCAAGCGCAAGATGCTCCAGCGGATCTACGGCGTGGCCTTCCCCTCCAAGGACGAGCTGGACGCCTATCTGGAGCAGCAGGCCGAGGCCCTGAAGCGGGACCACAACAAGCTGGGCCGGGAGCTGGAATACTTCACCACCGTGGACGTCATCGGCCAGGGCCTGCCCATCCTGCTGCCCAAGGGCGCCCGGGTCATCCAGAAGCTCCAGCGCTGGGTGGAGGACACGGAAAAACAGCGGGGCTATCTGCTGACCAAGACCCCCTTCATGGCGAAGCGGGACCTCTATAAGATCTCCGGCCACTGGGATCACTATCGCGACGGCATGTTCATCCTGGGCGACCCCGACGACGAGAACGCCGAGTGCTTCGCCCTGCGGCCCATGACCTGCCCCTTCCAGTACCAGGTCTTCCTGAACCGGGCCCGGTCCTACCGGGATCTGCCCATGCGCCTGGGTGAGACCTCGACCCTCTTCCGCAACGAGGACTCCGGCGAGATGCACGGTCTGATCCGGGTCCGCCAGTTCACGATCTCTGAGGGCCATCTGATCCTCCGCCCCGAGCAGCTCGAGGAGGAGTTCAAGGGCTGCCTGGAGCTTGCCAAGTACTGCCTGGGCACCGTGGGCATGCTGGAAAACTGCTCCTTCCGCTTCTCCCAGTGGGACCCCAATAACACCGCCAAGTACGAGGGCACCCCGGAGCAGTGGGACGTGGCCCAGGCGACGATGAAGACCATCCTGGACGACCTCGGCGTGGAGTATACCATCGGCATCGACGAGGCGGCCTTCTACGGCCCCAAGCTGGACATCCAGTATAAGAACGTCTTCGGCAAGGAGG
>CAMVKI010000227.1 GCA_947168005.1 uncultured Clostridia bacterium | reverse complement strand
GCCGTTCCCACGTGACCCTCGCCCCCCAGGGCCACCGTCCCGCCGCGGCGGTCCGTGAGAACGAGACCGCTCCCAGCTGCACCGAAGCCGGCGGCTACGATGAGCTTGTCTACTGCAAGACCTGCGGCGAAGAGCTCAGCCGGGAGACCACGGTCCTCGAGGCCCTGGGCCATACCCCCGGCGAGGAAGTCGTGGAAAACGAGGTCGAACCCAGCTACAACAGCGAAGGCGGCTACGATACGGTGGTCTACTGCACCCGCTGCGGCGCGGAGCTGAGCCGCGTCCATACGGTCATCCCCGCCATTCCGGTCATTACCTACACGCTCAGCTTCTCCGTTCCCGCCGGCGTCCTCGCTGTCGAGCCCATCACCGCCGAGGAGAACAGCTTCATCACCCTGCCCAGCCCGGAGCCTCGCCCCGGTTACAGCTTCCTCGGCTGGGTCACCGAGGATCTGAGCGCGGCTGACGCCGCCCCGGAGAACATCCTGACCGGCTCCTGGCAGGTCACCGGAGATCTCAGCCTGAAGGCCCTGTACTCCTACACCGAAAGCAGCGAGAGCCAGACCGTCTATCAGCTCGTCAGCTCCGCTCCCTCCGACTGGACCGGCAGCTACCTCATCACCTACGGTCCCGATCTCAACAATCTCTATGTGCTGAAGGGCCTGTCCGGCAACGTCAATTACGAGAGCTCCAGCAACGGCTCCACCGTCTCCTACGCCAATTCGGGTATGCACTGCGAGAACAACTGCATGAGCGAGGTCAGCAGCGCCTTTGTCTGGAACATCGCCAAGACCGGCTCCTACTACACCATCCGCAGCGCCCAGACAAACAGCTATCTGGCAAATAAGAGCTACTATCTCCAGAGCCTGAGCTCCTACTCCAGCACCTACTGCCGCTGGACCCTCTCCTGCAATAACGGCAACATCACCGCCAGAAACAGCGGAAGCAGCCGCTACCCCTATCTGAGCTTCTCCTCCGGCATCTACTTCATGATGAACACCACCGCCCCCAGCAGCATCTGCTTCTGGAAGCAGACCACCATCCCCGGCAGCAGCGTCACCTGGTACACGACCGAGTAAGCGAGGCTGCTTTGTCCCGTCAGCGCCCGCCGTCCCCAGCGGCGGGCGCTTCCTTTTCAAGCCCCAAATACAGCTTATCAAAATTATCGCTTGACATTATTCTCAAAGAGATGTAAACTAATATAGTACATTAGATGCAAGGAGGCCTGCCTTATGTTCCAGGTCATTACGGATACTTCCGCCAATCTCCCCTCTGAGCTTACCCAGAGAAACGATATTACCGTCATCCCCTTCCCCTACTTTGTCAACGGGGCCAAGCACACCTGCCTGGACACGGAGGACTTCGACGGGGAGACCTTCTACGGCGCCATGCGCGAGGGCGCGGAGGTCACCACCTCCCAGATCAACCCCCAGCACTACCTGGAGGTCATGAAGCCCATACTCCGCAAGGGGCTGGACATTCTCTTCGTCGGCATGTCCTCGGGCATCAGCGGCTCCTTCCACTGCGCGGAGCTGGCCGCCGAGGAGTTGGCCGAGGAGTTCCCGGAGCGGAAAATCCGCCTGGTGGACACCCTGGGCGCCTCCCTGGGCGAGGGTCTGCTGGTCATCAAGGCCGTCAAGGACAAGCTCCTGGGCCTCTCCCTGGACGACATCTACAACAAGCTCATGGATCTGCGCCACCGCCTGTGCAACATCTTCACGGTGGACGATCTGAAATACCTCCGCAAGGGCGGCCGACTCTCCAATCTGGGCTTCATCGTGGGCACCCTGCTCCAGATCAAGCCCCTGCTCAAGGGCAACGAGGAGGGCAAGATCGTGGCCTTCGCCAAGCTCCGGGGCCGCAAGAAGGCCCTGGAGGAGCTGGCAAAGCGCTATGACGAGTACGTGGAGGACGCCGGGGAGCAGACCGTCGGCATCGCCCATGCCGACTGCCCCGAGGACGCCGAGCTCCTGGCCCGGCTCCTGCGCCGCAACAATCCCCCCAAGGAGATCCTGACCGTCGGCTACGAGCCCGTCACCGGCTCCCACGTGGGCCCCGGGACCCTGGCCCTCTTCTTCGAGGCCCGGGAAGGCTGCCGGGCCATGTAATAAACGCAAAACGAAAAACGAATCACGAAAAACATCGGTGTTTTCAAATTAGCATTTAAACATTTGAAAAAAACTCTTGACTTTTGCAAATATTGGGGCTATAATAATCCAGCGTCCGGAAAGCACCGATGCGGGAGTGCTGGAATAGGTAGACAGGCAGGCTTGAGGTGCCTGTGTCCAACCATAGACGTGTGGGTTCAAGTCCCATCTCCCGCACCAGCAAAAAAGCTTCTTTTGTCTACCGACAAAAGAAGCTTTTTTGAACGATGTGTTCCGCTGCAGCGGAACGTGATGCATTCTTCGCAAGTGATGCGCCCTTCGGGCGTGATGTGTGCCTTCGGCACGTGAGCGGAACACATCACATCACTGCAATCGCAGGGAGCAGCATCACTTTTGCCGCTCGCGGCAAAAACATCACTTGCACCGATGGTGCAAACATCACTTTACAATCACGGTTCAACACAATACCATTGAACCAAAAATTACGAGGTGTTAAAGATGTCCGAATCAAAACTGCGTGATTTGTCCATGGATTTCTCCGTTCAGATTATCAATCTTGTAAAACACCTCAAAGCAAATCATGAAAGCGTGATCTCAAATCAGATCGGGCGGTCCGGCACCTCTATCGGCGCAAATATTTACGAAGCCAATTATGCACAAGGTAAGAAAGATTTTATTTCCAAGCTCGAGATCGCATTGAAAGAAGCGAGCGAGACCGGTTATTGGCTGGAATTGCTGCACCGGACAAACTATATCGAAGACGCAATATATCAAACGCTGAGCAAACAGTGCGCCTCTATTCGCGTGATGTTGGTGGCTTCCTGCAAAACGGCGAAAAAGAATATGAACGAAAATTGAGCGCGGATCTTCAAATGAAAAAGGCCACATTTGTCTGACTAACAAATGTGGCTTTTTTTAGCGCAGCCCGCTTCGTTTCAGCTTCTGCAGATCCGCCAGGGTGTCTACGTCCGCCAGCTCCTCCGGCGGGACGGGGAGCTCCGTCACCAGCTCCGGATGGCTTTGGATAACGGTCTTGCCGCCGCAGTCGCCGGTCAGGGTCAGGAGCTCCGGATAGAGCGACGCCGGGAAGACGCAGGGATTGCCCTGCCGCCCCTCCGCCGTGGGGACCACGATCCGCGTCGGGTCCTTCCGGAAGCGCTCCGCCAGGGCGGCCACGGTCTCGCGGCGCAGGAGGGGCTGGTCCGAAACCAGAAACATCAGTCCCTCGCAGCGGTCCAACAGCAGCTCCAGGGTCCCCAGGATCACGGAGCGGCTGATTCCCAGCTCCGGCGCGTCGTTGCGGACGACCCGGAAGCCGTAGGCCTCCGCCAGCTCCCCGATGTCCGAAAACCTGGTCACAACGCAGACCGGGCCCAGCTGCTCCGTCGGAACCGCCTCAAAGGCCCATTGGATCAGGGATTTGCCATGATAGTTTTCCCGCAGCTTATTCTTTCGGAACCGGGCGGAATTCCCCGCCGCCAGGATCACACAGCCGATCATAACCTGTTCCGCCTCCTTTTCTTCTACTTTATCAATCCCGCGCCGCCCTGTCAAGAAAAATTTTTCATTCGGGGCTGTACTATTCCGCATGTATATGCTATAATTAATGTGTATATTTTCTCTCCGAAAAAGGAGGCGGAATACGCAGTGAACAAGGTCGGAAAAAGTGAAATTCGCGTAGACGGCTACGACAAGGTCACGGGGCGTACCAAATACTACGAGGACCGGATGCCCCAGGAGGCCCTCTACGTGCGCATCAAGCACGCGGAGAAGGCCCACGCC
>CAMVKI010000226.1 GCA_947168005.1 uncultured Clostridia bacterium | reverse complement strand
GGGCGCGTTGCAAAATAGCGTCTGAAAAAACAAAGGCACCAGCTTTCCCCGAAAAGGGGTTGGCTGGTGTCTCTGTTTGTGGTAAAATTATGGTGTGAAACAAAACCTTACCACTACAGAGTATAACGTAGTAGAGCGAAATGGTCAACTGAAATTTACTCTGAATACAGAAATAATAATACCGGAGGATGCACCCGTCCGGCTGACAGACGCGCAGCTTGAGAAGTTGGATTACAGGAGACTGTACAGCGCGTTCTCGTCGAAATGATTTTGGATTCCGCAGATTCCTGACGAGAGGCAAACGGAACGTAAGGACAGAGCTGTTTCTGCTTGGAATGGGCTTTAATCTGAAAAAACTCTGGAAAAAACGTCAAGCGGGCAGGCTCAAAACACATCTGTCTGTTTTGGACTCGGCATAAGCAAAAAAATAGAATAATATCCACACCCGGCGTTGCGAAAACAAGACAACGCCAATTTAAGTGCGCCTGAACCGTGAGGCTTTCCACAGTCCGGGCGCTTTTTGCTGCCATGACGACACCAAACCGCATAGAAAGAGGGCGCGCTGCAATTCTTTCGTTTTGCAACGCGCCCATTGTTGCTTTTCTTTTTGGGTGCTTACCTTAACGGAAAACGTAAATCACATAAGTGTCAGTCGCTTCTTCCCAGGTGATATAACATCTCGACTTGCAACCGGCGGGAAGCTCGCCATACGCCCCAACTAAATGATTATACGTCATTTCTGCCCAGTCGAGCGCCTTCTGTCTCAGTTTATTGTCGCCGCCGTTATTGAGCAGATATTTGTGAGTCAAGGTTGCGGGCGAATCGTAGCCTGAATTTGATGGCGTCATGCTGTTATCAATTACAAACCCCTTCGAGACGAGCCACTGGTTCGCCGCAGACATGGCAGCATCCATGTTGAAGAGCTTGGTGTGAATATTGAGCTTCTTGGTTGCGCCGCAACGCTGACAAGTGTAGAGGTCGTAGCCCTCGGAGTTCTCGGTCGGAACAATGGTTTCTGCAAAGACGTAATCGTGGCCCTGGGCCGGCTGCTCGTTTCGCTTTTCTGTCATGCTGCAGCGGGAACAGGTATAAAGCTCGTAGCCGGTTTGCGTGCAGCAGGGAACAGTTTCCGAATACCGGAAATCGTGCCCCAAAGCCGCGCCGATGCTGCGGGAGACGGCGTAGCCGCACAGGGTACAGACCTTGGTTTCGTGGGCGGGCTCGGTGCAGCCGGCGGGGGTGGACTCGATGATCTGATAACTGTGCGCGCAGACCTCGATGCTCGGGTTCGTCATGGTACTGTACAGGAAGGTCACCACCTGGGCTCTTGTGCAGGTGTCCTTCGGTCCGAAGGCGTTCTCACCGGTGCCGGTTGTGATTCCGTTTTCCACGGCCCAGAGGACGGCCTTGTAAAAGTAATCCTTCTGCCGGACGTCCCCGAAGGGGTTCTCTGCCACGCTCGGCTCGGGCTTGCCCGCGGCGTTCCAGAGGAAGGTCGCCACCTGGGCCCGGGTACAGGGCTGCCCCACGCCGAAGAGCGTCGGCTCCACGCCGGAGGTGATCCCGTTCTCCACGGCCCAGACAACGGCGTCGAAGTAGTATTTATCCGGCTTCACGTCCGTGAAGGGGTTCTCGCCGGAGCTGGGCGCCGGGGCCCCGCAGGCCTTCCACACGAAGGTCATGATCTGCTCCCGGGTGCAGGGGTTGTGAGGGGAGAAGTGGGTTTCGTCGGTGCCTGAGGTGATCTGCGGGTCGTGCCGGTAGGCCCAGTAGACCGGCTCGTAGTAATATTTCTGCTGGTTCGCGACGTCCTCAAATTGGAAGGGGTCCGTCTCGCCCCGGACGCCCCAGCCGCAGAGACGACCGTCCTTCCGCTCATAGATTAAATGGCTCCGGTGCCGCCAGCCCGTGGGCTCCTCGGTCCAGATCTCGTGGTCGGCGTAGACCGTCACCCCGGCTAAGAGGGACAGCGCCAGCGCCAGGCACAGGATCAGGACGCCGAGTCGGCGGAGAATGCAGTGCTTCATGGGAAAGGCCTCCTTTGTCATTTTGCTGCTTCAATTATATCATGTCTGCGGGGTCGAGGCAATCCCCGCGGATTATTTTATGAAAAATCGAATAGGGGAGGAGCCCCCGTGGAACAATATGGAAAAACATCTGTCTAAAGGAGAGAACACAATGAGCGACGAACAGAGCGGAAAGCAGACGACCCAAAGCGAGCTGTTGGATCAGACCGTCGAGCTGGGCTCGGGGCTGGTACACACCCGTTACGGCAGCATCTATATTCTGACCATCATCGGGCAGATCGAGGGCCACCAGGTCCTGCCCGAGACGGTGAAGACCACCAAGTACGAGCATCTCATGCCCCTGCTGGCCCAGATCGAGGAGAGCGAGCAGGTGGACGGCCTGCTGCTGCTTCTGAACACCGTGGGCGGCGACATCGAGGCGGGCCTTGCCATTGCCGAGCTGATCTCCGGCATGAAGACCCCCACGGTCTCCCTGGTCCTGGGCGGGGGCCACTCCATCGGCGTGCCCCTGGCCGTGGCGGCGAAGTGCTGCATGATCGCTCCCACGGCGGGCATGACCATCCACCCGGTCCGCATGAGCGGCACCGTAGTGGGGGCTCCGGCCACCTTCCAGTACTTCAACCGCATCCAGAGCCAGATCGTGGACTTCGTGGCTGCCAACTCTCATATCTCCAAAAAGCGCTTCACGGAGTATATGATGGCGACGGGGGAGCTGGCCACCGACGTGGGCACGGTGCTCTACGGCAGACAGGCCGTGGACTGCGGCCTCATCGAGCGCCTGGGCAGCCTCTCCGAGGCCCTGGAAGCCCTGCATGAGATGATCGGGGACAGGCAATAGGCATCAGGGACCAGGCAATAGGCATCAGGGACCAGGCATCAGGCACCGCCTGTTAGGGATTCTTACAACGTAACCGCATACCCCGTTCGGAATGAATACGAGAACACAGGAGGCGGTTCTGTGTGTCCGCGGACACACAGAACCGCCCACTGTGTTACACACAGTCCAAGCGTTCCGTAGGGAGCGATGCCCACATCGCTCCTGTCATTGCCGCAGGCAATGACGCCGCCGTTCCGGCGGCGGAGGCATCAGGGGATGCCTCCCTACAGCGTGGACTGAACACTTGTGAAAAAACGATTTCAAAGCGCAGGAAGCGACGATTTTACAGCTCAGGAAGCGACTCTGCGTTGACAACGGGTTTTGTATATGTTATACTATAAAATGGAAAAGTTTTCATGGCTTTTCATCAATAGTACCAAAAAAACCGGCAATTTCACAGGCTTGACTCTTTTGCGTAGGAGCAGAAAAAAAGGAGGTCTTATGTCAAACGCCTATTTCACCATCAAACGCCCCGAGAACGACGCCTTCCGCGGCTATCTGCCCGGGTCCAAAGAACGCGCGGAGCTGAAGGAAGAGCTTGCCCGTCAGTCCGCCGAGATCGTCAAGATCCCGCTCATCATCGGGGGCAGGGAGATCTTCACGGAGAAAACCATCCAAGTCACCATGCCCCACGACCACCGGCACGTCATTGCCGAGTGCTCCATGGCCGGGGAGAAGGAGCTGAATCTGGCCGTGGAGGCCGCCCTGGCCGCCAAGAGGGCCTGGGAGGACATGCCCTGGGAGCACCGCTCCGCCATCTTCCTCAAGGCCGCCGACCTGATCACCGGACCTTACCGCAAGGTCCTGAACGCCTCCACCATGCTGGGCCAGTCCAAGACCGTCTTCCAGGCGGAGATCGACATTGCCGAGCTGGCGGACTTCCTGCGCTTCGGCGTCTGGTCCGCCCAGGAGATTTTCAAGGATCAGCCGGGCTCCGTCCCCGGCATCTGGGACCGCCAGGACTACCGGGCCCTGGACGGCTTCATCTGCGC
>CAMVKI010000225.1 GCA_947168005.1 uncultured Clostridia bacterium | reverse complement strand
GTGCCCTTGTCGCCGGAGCCGGAGGTCAGGTCGCAGAGGGAGCCGATCAGGTCGGTGAGCTGCCGGGGAGTGGTGCCCTGGGCGGCCATGTTGCCCACCAGGCTCTCGCCGGTCTTGGCGCGGATCCGGTCCTCAATGGCCTTGCGCAGCGCGTCGCCGGAGAGATCGCCGAAGTCGTTGTCGGCCAGATACTTCAGCTTCAGCTCGTTGGGGGTGCCGCCCAGGCCCTTGGTGTAGCCGGGGCTGACCACGGGATCGGCCAGCTCCCAGATCTTGCCGACGGGGTCCTTGAAGGCGCCGTCGCCGTAGACCATGGCCTCGATGTGCTTGCCGGAGGCCTCGGAGAGGAGCTCAGAAATCCGCTCGGCCACGACGGTGCAGTCCCGGGGGAAGAGCTTGACGGTCTCCTCGGTGGCCTTGTTGGAGCCCAGCAGACCGTAGGTCTCGTTGAAGCCGCTGCCGTCCACGGAGGCGGTCATCAGGTCGTCCAGACCCAGAATGATCTTGCAGCCCGCGGCCTTCAGCAGGCGCTTGGAGCGGGTCCGGGTGTGGATGTCGGCGGTGATGACGGCGTCGCAGAGGGGGACCAGGGTCTGGACCCGGTTGCCCAGCAGGATTTCCGCCTCGGCGCCGCAGCTCTCGATGAGCTCGGTGTAGAAGTCGATATAGTCCACGCCGGTAAAGGGATGGAGGATATGGCCGAATTTCTCCCGGAACTGGGCCACGGTCAGGGTGTCGGTGTAGGGGTTGACCCCGGCCTCGTCCAGCAGATCGATGTCCACCAGATGATTGCCCACCTCGTCGGAGGGGTAGGAGAGCAGGACCACGACCTTCTTGCAGGCCAGAGCGATGCTCTTGAGCAGGATGGAGAAGCGGTTGCGGCTCAGGATCGGGAAGGCGACGCCGACGGTGCCGCCGCCGGTCTTGGCCTTGACGTCGGCAGCGATCTGGCGGATCGAGGCGTAGTTGCCCTGGGAGCGGGCCACCACGGATTCGGTGACGGCCACCACGTCCCGGTCTCTGGGGATGATGTTGGCCTCCGCCCAGGCGGCCTGCACGGCCTCGGCGGTGATGGCGGCAATGTCGTCGCCCTGGCGGATGATGGGCGCACGCACGCCCCGCACGACGGTTCCGAGAGTTCTCATAGATCAGTATCTCCTTTTCGGTTTGATTACGATGAACAAACAGCTTTGCCAAAAAAATTACGCTTTATTATACATAAGAAAAAAAGAAAAATCAATAAAGACGGAGGATGTTGACGATAATTTGGGGAAATGACGAAAGAACAGGGACGGGAGAAGTGAAATTTATGGAAAATTTCACTTCTCCCGCGGATCGTTATAGCTTGCCCAGGATCAAACCCCGGGGATAGAAAAAGCGCAGCTTGTGTTCGGACAGACGGATTTCTACGTCTCTGCCCCAGCGGGCCTCGCCGTCGAGGTTCACGACCTCCTCCCGGTCGCAGTGGATTACCACCCGGTCCGTGGAAAAATGCCGGAACAGGGCAGGGAAGTCCGCGTATTGCCCGGCCTTGTACTTGTTGATGAGCCCCGCCACCTGGAGCCGGGAGACCTTCTTCACCAGCAGCACGTCCAGCCTTCCGTCGTCGGGCCGGGCCTCGGGGATCGGCTGGTAGCCGCCGCCGTAGAAGCGGCCGTTGCAGACGCAGATCAAGGTAAAGCGGTCGTCGATCCGCTCGCCGTTGAGCTCCACCGCATAGTGCCGGTGGATGCCCTTGATCAGATTGACTACGGTGGAAAGATTGTAGGCCCCCTTTCCGCTGACCAGGGGCAAGCGCTTGTACTTCTGGATTTCGGTGCCGATCCGGGCGTCGATGCCCACGGAGCAGATGGAGAGGCTGTAGTCGTCCCCGACCTGGATCAGATCCAGCAGAGACTCCTCCGCGTCCAGCAGCCGGGACAGCTCGAAGAAGGCGGCGGGCTCGTTGAAGTTTTTGATAAAGTCGTTGCCGGAGCCGCAGGGCCAGTGGGTGACCGCCAAATTGGCCGCCCCCGCCGCGCCGCAGACCACCTCGTTTAGGGTGCCGTCGCCGCCGCAGGCGTAGACCCGGAGTTCCTCTCCGGAGGCCGCGGCTTCCTTGGTGACGGCGGTGCAGTCGCCGGGCCGCTGGGAGACGCGGATCGCGTAGTCCAGCCCCCGGGCCTCGCAGAGGGACTTGATCTTTGCCGAGAGCTCCTCCGTGTGGTCATACTTTCCCGCCGCGGGATTGACAATGAATAAATGTTTCATTTCTTCGACCCCAAATACTGATACAGATTGCACTGGATCATGCCGTTATAGAGCTTCCGCTTTTTGTCCGCCCGCCTGCCGAAGTAGTGCTCGAACTCCGGCTCGGAGGAGATGATGAATTTCTGCCAGCCGTCGGCGTAGCGCAGGTGCTTTCCCAAAGCCTGATAGAGCCGCTGGGCGCTGCGCTGCTCCATCATCCGCTCGCCGTAGGGCGGGTTGCAGACGATGACGCCGCCCTCGGCGGGGAAGTCCCGCTTGGTTGCGTCGGCCTCCTCGAAGCGAATCAGCCTGCCGACGCCGGCCTTCTTCGCGTTGGAAACGGCGATGCTGAGGCTGTCCGGGTCGATGTCGGAGCCGAGAATGCGGTATTCGCCCCGGAACTCCGCGTCCCGGGCGGCCTCCTTCGCCTGTTCCCAGGCGCTTTCCGGCACGAAGCCCCAGCTCTGGGCGGAAAAGCTCCGGTTCAGACCGGGAGCCCGGTTCAGGGCGATCAGGGCCGCCTCGATGACGATGGTGCCGCTGCCGCAGAAGGGGTCCCAGAAGAAGTCCCGGCCCCGATAGCGGGCCAGGGTGACCAGCGCGGCGGCCAGGGTCTCCCGCAGGGGAGCGTCGTTGCCCACGGCCCGGTAGCCCCGCTTGTGGAGCCCGGCCCCGGTGGTGTCGAGGAAGAGCTCGCACTGATCCTTCATGATGGAAAACTGGAGCTGATACAGCGCGCCGGTCTCCGGCAGCCGCTTCAGCCCGTAGTGTGAGCCCAAACGCTCGGCGGCGGCCTTGTTGATAATGGCCTGGCAGTCGGGGACGGAGTGGAGCTGGGAGTTGAGGCAGTGCCCCTTGACGGGGAACCGGCCCTCCCTGGGGATGAAATCCTCCAGAGGCAGGGCCTTCACCCCCTGGAACAGCTCCTCGAAGCTTCGGGCAGGGAAGGTCCCCAGCCGGAGCAGGACCCGCTCGCCCATACGCAGCCGCAGATTGGCCGCGGCCAGGGCGTCGGCGCCGCCGTCGAAGAGGACGCGCCCGTTCTCCACGCGCACGTTCTCCATGTTCAGCCGCCGCAGCTCGTCGCCCACGAGGCCCTCCAGGCCGAAGAGGCAGGGAACGGAAAAAGTATAATCCATCATAGTAAAGCTCCATTATCGTTGCGCATTGATAAAAAAACCGCATTTATTATATCTGCAAAGCGGCGGAATGGCAAGGGAAAAATCCGAATTTCGGCAAAATAAATCCGGATTTTGACAAATTCCTTGCGGACGGTTTTCCTTGACAATCTCTGAATTATTCGGTATAATAACCACAATATAGTGGGTAAGAATGCCCAGAAATATCACGAAATATTGTACGATTTGATCTGTGAGGAACTATGACGAAGAAAAAACCCGAATACGGAAACGAGAGTATTGAGATTCTGGAAGGCGAGGACCGGGTCCGAAAGCGCCCGGCGGTCATTTTCGGCTCCGACGGCCTGGACGGCTGCGAGCACGCCATCTTTGAGATCGTCTCCAACTCCATCGACGAGGCCCGGGAAAAGCACGGCGACCTCATTATCGTCACCCGCTACGCCGACAAGTCCATCGAGGTGGAGGACTTCGGCCGGGGCTGCCCCGTGGACTGGAACGAGAAGGTGGGCCGCTACAACTGGGAGCTGGTCTTCTGCGAGATGTACGCCGGCGGCAAGTATAAAAACAACGACGCCGGAAACTATGAATACAGCCTGGGTCTCAACGGTCTCGGCACCTGCGCGACACAGTACGCTTCCG
>CAMVKI010000224.1 GCA_947168005.1 uncultured Clostridia bacterium | reverse complement strand
CAGGGGTGAGCGTCCCGGTCCGCCGCAGGCGGACAATTTGCCGCAGGCAAATCCGGCGGCAAATCCGTACTGCAGACAAAAACCTGCCGCCTCGCACCGATTCGAATCTCATTTTTCAATTCGCAGAATTGAAAAATACCTCAACTCTTCACTCTTAACTCTCAACTCTTCACTCTTCCGTCCCCCCAGGCGCCCCCAAAAAAGCCGAAGCCGGCGGCGCCTTCCGGCGCCGTCGGCCTGTCAAAAACTTCTTAATTCTTCATTCTTAATTCTCAATTCTTGACCCGCTCCGCCTGTCCTATCGCACGATCCTCTGATACTTGTACCCCGCGTCGCTGATCGCCCGTTTCAGCTCAGCCTCCGCCGCGCTGCCGCGAATCGTCACCTTCCCGGTCCGGAAATCCGCCTCGGCAGCCTCCACCCCCGGCAGGGCCTCCAGGGCCTCCTTCACGTGGCGCTCGCAGTTGTGGCACATCATACCCTTGACCTTGATCGTCGTCCCGCGGTCGGCGGCGGGCGTACCCTGCGCGTTTCCTTTCCTGTCGCCTAAGCGGACCAGATTCAGCCGCAGGGCGTTGGACACCACGCAGAAGCTGGAAAGGCTCATGGCCGCGGCCCCGAACATGGGATTCATGGTCCAGCCGAAGGCCTTGACGAAGGCTCCGGCGGCCAGGGGAATGCCAATGGCGTTGTAAATGAACGCCCAGAACAGGTTTTCGCGGATGTTCCGCAGGGTGGCCCGGCTGAGGCGCAGGGCGGCGGGCACGTCGGAGAGCTTGCTCTTCATGAGCACCACATCCGCCGCGTCGATGGCCACGTCGGTGCCGGCGCCGATGGCGACGCCCACGTCGGCCCGGGTCAGAGCCGGGGCGTCGTTGATGCCGTCGCCCACCATGAGCACGGGCCCGCGCTTCTGCAGCTCCCGGATCACGGCCTCCTTGCCCTCGGGCAGGACTCCGGCGATGACCTCGTCCACCCCCGCCTGAGCGGCGATGGCCTTGGCGGTGCGCTCGTTGTCGCCGGTCAACATCACGACCTTCAGGCCCATGCTTTGCAAATCCCGGACCGCCTGGGGGCTCTCGGGCTTGATGACGTCGGCCACGGCGATCAGGCCCAGCAGCCGATCCCCGTGGGCAAAGAGCAGCGGCGTCTTGCCCTGATTGGCAAGCAGCTCCGCCTGCGCCTGTAGGGAGGCATCCCCTGATGCCTCCGCCTCCAAACGGTCCGCCTCCCCGGCCTCACTCCGTAGGGAGGCATCCCCTGATGCCTCCTGCCGCCGTGCCGCGACGGCGTCATTGCCGGAGGCAATGACAGGAGCGATGTGGGCATCGCTCCCTACGGCTCGCAGCCGCTCGGTGACGAACTTCACGGACCCGCCGATCAGGGGCTTGCCCTCCAGCAGGGCCTCCAGCCCGTTCCCCGGCAGCGCCCGGAACTCCGTCAGCTCCGCCCCGTCCCCAAAGCCTTCCCCTTGAGGGGAAGGTGCTGCGCGCAGCGAAGCGGATGAGGTGGACCCATTGTCTGCTGTCTCCGCCGCGTAAGCGACCACCGCCTTCGCCAGCGGGTGCTCGCTCTTCCGCTCCAGGGCCGCCGCGGCCCGCAGCAGCTTCGCCTCGGAGACGCCCGCGGCGGGCAGAACGTCCGTCACCGTGGGCTCGCCGGTGGTGATAGTGCCGGTCTTGTCCAGGGCCGCCAGCTTGACCTTTCCGGTCTGCTCCAGGGAGACGGCAGTCTTGAAGAGGATGCCGTTCCGGGCGCCGACGCCGCTGCCCACCATGATGGCGACGGGGGTCGCCAGACCCAGGGCGCAGGGGCAGGAGATCACCAGCACGGAGATGCCCCGGCCCAGGGCGTAAGAGAAGTCCTGCCCCACCAGGAGCCAGATCCCGGTGACGATCACGGCGATTGCCAGCACCGCCGGGACGAAGATCCCCGAGACCTTATCCGCCGTCTTGGCGATGGGGGCCTTGGTGGCCGCCGCGTCGGAGACCATCTTGATGATCTGATTCAGGGTCGTGTCCTCCCCGACCCGGGTCGCCCGGGCCCGGAGCCAGCCGGACTGGTTGACCGTGGCCGCCGAGAGGGGATCGCCGGGGGCCTTGTCCACGGGGATGGACTCACCGGTCAGGGCCGCCTCGTTCACCGCGGAGCTGCCCTCCAGCACCACCCCGTCCACGGGGACGGCCTCGCCGGGCCGGACGATAAACTCCTCGTCCGGCCGCACCTGGCCCACGGGCACCGTAAGCTCGACTCCGTCCCGGAGCACCGTGGCGGTCTGGGGCGCCAGCTTCATCAGGCTCTTCAGGGCGTCGGTGGTCTTCCCCTTGGACCGGGCCTCCAGCATCTTGCCCACGGTGATTAGGGTCAGGATCATCGCCGCGGACTCAAAGTAGAACTCCATCATATACTGTTCCACCGCCGCCGCGTCCCCGTCCAGCTGGGCCCGGCTCATGGCGAAGAGGACCCAGACGGACCAGCCGAAGGAGGCCGCCGAGCCCAGGGAGACCAGGGTGTCCATGTTGGGCGCCCCATGGAGCAGGGACTTGAAGCCGGAGATGAAGAAGCGCTGGTTGATGACCATGACGATCCCGGCCAGCAGAAGCTGGACCAGGCCCATGGCAATATGGTTCCCCTCGAACCACTTCGGCAGGGGGAAGCCCCACATCATGTGCCCCATGGAGAAATACATCAGCACCAGCAGGAAGCCCAGGGACCAAAGCAGCCGCTTCCGCAGCTTCGGCGTCTCCGTATCCGCCAGCGCATCCGCCCCTGCAAAGCCTCCCCCTTCAAAGCCTTCCCCTTGAGGGGAAGGTGCCCCAGTGCGCACACTGGGGCGGATGAGGTGGTCCCCGTCGCGCGCGCCCGGCTCCCCCGCTCGGGAGGCCGAAGACCCGGCCCGCTTCAGGGCCGCCCCGTACCCGGCCTTCTTCACCGCGTCAATGACCGCAGCGGGGTCCGCAGAGCCCTCCACGCCCATCGAATTGGTCAGCAAACTCACGGCGCAGCTTTCCACCCCGGGAACCTTCCGCACCGCCTTCTCCACCCGCGCCGAACAAGCCGCGCAGGACATACCCGTTACTTGATACTGTTCCATAACATTCCCTCATTTCCAACTCGTAGGGAGGCATCCCCTGATGCCTCCGCAAAACCTCCCCTGTCAAGGGGAGGTGCCCCAGCGCGCACGCTGGGGCGGAGGGGTCCGCCCCCCATCTCGGAGGCACCCCGTCCCCGCCGTAGGGCGGCCTGACCCCAGGCCGCCGCCCGCCTCGAAGGCACTCCGCCCCCGCGCCGTCCACTTGTCACCTGTCACTTGTCACTTCCGCCCCTGCCCGTAGGGAGGCATCCCCTGATGCCTCCACAAAACCTCCCCTGTCAAGGGGAGGGGGACCGGCCGCAGGCCGGTGGAGGGGTCCTCCCCCCTCCCGGAGGCAAATGAATCCTGAAAACTGAAGACTAAAAAAATAAATAATAAGGTTGTCACTTCGCGACGATTTGAATTCCATTTTTCAATTCGCAGAATTGAAAAATACCACAGTTATTCATTATTCGTTATTCATTCTTCAGTACCCCCGTGCCGTCCCCGGCGCAGTTCCTATTTCATCATCTTCTTCAGCGTCTCCAGCAGCTCGTCCACGACCTCGTCCTTTCCGGCCCGCAGGTCGTCGGCGACGCAGCCGCGGACGTGGGAGGCCAACAGCTCCCGCTCAAAGGCGTTGAGGGCGGCGTTGACCGCGGAGCATTGGACCAGGATGTCGTTGCAGTAGAGATCGTTCTCCACCATGCCCCGGATCCCCCGGATCTGTCCCTCGATCCGGTTCAGCCGATTCACCAGCCGGGTCCGCTCCTCCGCAGAGCGCGGCACCGCCCGCTTCCGGCAGCACCCGCCCGCTTTTTCCGCTTCCGCGCAATTCTTCGCCTCCGCGCAATTCTTCGCCTCCGCGCAATTCTTCGCCTCCGCGCAATTCTTCGCCTCCGCGCAATTCTTCGCCTCCGCGCAATTCTTCGCCTCCGCGCAATTCTTCGCCT
>CAMVKI010000223.1 GCA_947168005.1 uncultured Clostridia bacterium | reverse complement strand
GCGCAGTTGTCGTAGACGTAGAGCATGGGCAGGCCCTCCCGGTCGAAGCGCAGCCGGTAGTGGCACTGCATCCAGCCGGGGATCCGCTTGTGATCCCCGGGGGCGAAGAAGATCCGGTAGCGCTCTCCGGTCTCCGCAATGCTCTCGCCGCCCGAGGCGTCCCAGATGGCCGGGTCCGCCACCCCCTCGATCTGCCGGCCCCGAAGCCAGGGGTGGCTGTCCTCCAGCTCCCGGATCCGGCGGAAGACCTCGTCCGGAGTCCAGCGCAGCCCCTCGTTGGGGGTTTTCGTGCAGCCGTAGAGCTCCAGGATGCGGTAGAGCCGGCCGTCGAAATCCACCGCCCACCAGGCGCAGGAGAAGGGCCTGGCGTAGCCCCAGTCGAAGGAGCGATAGAGCTTCCAGCCCGGCGCCGGGGCCCGGGCGGGGATCACATGGGTCCAGCGGCCCTGTCTGGCCGCCTCCTCGGCGCTGAGCCCCGCCGCCGCGCATTTCGCCGGATCCGGGGCGCTGCGGAAATCCTCGAAAAACTGGCCCTCGAACACATCCCAGTCCCCCTCCAGCCAGGCTCGCCGCAGCTGCTCCGGCAGGGCCTCCAGCTGGCGGATATAGTCCGGCTGGGCCTCCATCAGGGCCCTGTTGTCCGTCACCAGGGAGCGGATGAAGCTGTACTCCGCCGGGTCCTCCCCGGCCTCGTAGCGCCGGTCCAGGAAGATGCGCTTGATGTAGCCGTGGCCCTGGCCGCCGGGGTTGCAGGTGTAGTAGATCCGCTTGGGGAAGCTGTTGACGCCCCGAAGGCAGGCGGTGATGGTCTTCATCTGGTACTCCGAGAGCTGGGTGGCCTCGTCGAGGAAGATCACGTCGTACTCCACGCCCTGGAGCCGGTCCAGGTCCCCGTCCTTGGCGCAGTACATAAAGTGGATCGCCGAGCCGTTCCCGAAGCGCAGCGCCTTCTCCTTGTCGTTGTAGACGGCGATGCCGACGAGCTCCTGCCGCAGGATGTTGACGTGGTTGTTCATCAGCTCCGGCATGGTCCGGCGGACGATCAGGAGCTTGATGCCCGGCCAGCGCAGGGCCAGGAGCTTGGCCTTGGTCCGCACGGCCCAGGATTTGCCCCCGCCCCGGGCCCCGCCGAAGCCCACGTGCTTGGTCTTCGCCTCCAGCATCTGTTTTTGTTTCTCATTGGGCGGGTCAATTTTGAGTACGGTCATTCGGTCCATTCCTCCGGAATATCGGCCAGCTCTACCCGGATCGCAGCGTCCTCCTCGGGGCGGTCGAAGAGGCCCAGGTACTTCACCAGCAGCTCCAGGGCCTTCTGCTTGTCGTGGAGCTTGATCTCCACGCCCTTGCCCGTGTCCTTGATCCCCGCGATGGCGGAGCGCTGGGCCTCGGTGAGCTGGGAGCTGTCCTTGACCCGCAGCTCCCCGTCCTCGATCCGGATGTAGTCCGTAAAGTCCGAAAAGGCGATGGCCTTCAGGGCGGACAGGACGGTCTCCTCGTTCATGGCTCCGGCCTCTCCGAGGCACTTTTTTCCGCGTTCAGCCGCTCCGCCAGCCGGAACAGGGCCTCCCAGAGCTGTCGGACCTGCTCCGGCAGCTCCCCCTCCGGCCTGGGCGGCAGTTCGTATTGGTTCATGGTGATTCCTCCTGTCTATGTCGGAAAATCAGGGTTTGTCGGGATGCTGCGTAGGGCGGCCAGACCCCTGGCCGCCGCGATGACCGCCAGCGTGTCGGCGGCGGCCTGGGGTCAGGCCGCCCTACGCAAGAACGCGCCATATCCGAATCTTCTACACGTCCGACCCGGCCTCGGTCAGCCAGCTCAGGCCGTGCAGCTCCATGCCGCCCTGGCCCTCCAGGCGCAGGCGGAGGCGGCCGCAGCGGCGGGCCAGGACGGGGAAGCTCACGCTTTTCAGCGCGTTGCCCCGGAGCTCGCCCTTGCGCAGCCAGGTCCCGCCGTCGTAGCTGAGGTAGACCCGCAGCTCCGAGCCGGGGTCCAGCCGGGCCGTGACCTGCATCCGGGTCACGTAGCGCCTGGAGGCCATGCGGGGCGCCAGATCCCCGGTCTCGGCCCACCAGACCACCTCCCGGCTGTCGGCGCATTCCCCCACGCAGAGCAGGGGGCGGCCCGGCAGACTGCTCAGATAGAGGCGCTCGCCCCGGCTCCAGGCCGCGGTGAAGCGGCAGTCGTCCTCCCGATACCAGAGGCCGGTCTCCGTGTCCAGCACGAAGAGATTGGGCCGGTTCTCGGCGTCCAGCATGGAGATATAGTAGCGGCTGCCCCGGGCTCCCGCCGCAGCGGCGTGGTAGGGAAGCGCTCCCAGGGCCCTGGAGACCCGGACGGGCAGGGTGCCGTTGTAGCAGCAGATCCCGCCGGGGGACTTGTAGAAGAGCCGGTCCCGGATCACCACGGCGCTGGCGGCGCTCCCGGCCTCGATGCCCTCCAGGCTCACGGTGACGACCCCGTGGTCGCCCCCGGCGGAGGGGTAGATCTTCTCCAGGCAGTCGGCCCGGAAGAAGAGGGGGCAGCCGCCCAGCACCGCGGCGCCGGTGTAGGGGCCGTCGTGGCCCCGGGCGACCCGGTAGCTGTCGGTGGACAGGCCCTCGAAGCTGAGCCAGTTCCGGAAGTCGCCCAGCTTGCAGCCGTAGAGCTCGTTGACCCCGCCGCCGCAGCGGCAGCCCCAGAGCCGGTTTCCCGCCTCCACCACGAAATCCATCTCCGGCAGGGGCCGGGCGGCGGAGAGCCAGCCCCGGTCCCGCCAGGTCAGCTCGATCTCGTATTCCTCCGGGAGCAGGCCGGGGATCACGATCCAGTCCCCGCGGCCCTCCTCCCGGTTCGAGCCGCCGGGGTCGTGCCAGGCCGCCGTCAGGACCTTCGTCCCGGTCCAGACGGTCTCCACGACGTCCTCGCCGCCCTGGCTGCTGTCGAAGCGGCCCTCCAGGCTCACGCTGTCCCCGGCCCGGAGGCCCTTGGCGATGCCCGGAATCTGACATTTTACGTAGGGCGTCAGCTCCACCCAGAGGCCCTGGCTCTGGGACCAGCTCCGCAGGGTGGGCGCGGGCTCCCCGGTGTCCACCCAGCAGCCCTGGGCCGGGGCGGTATCGGACCAGAGCACGGTCCGGGGCGTGCCGTCGGCGTCGCAGGGGGTGAACAGGGTGCCGCCCTGCTCGCAGGTATTGCGCTGGGCGATGCTGCCCCAGTCCACGCCCTCGACCATGGGCTGGCCCTGGCGGAGACGGACCGTGTTGGCATACTTCCCGTCGGGGAAGACGCAGACCCAGCCGCCCAGGAAGACCAGCTCCCGCCGCGCCCCGTCGGCCGGGGTATAGCCGTAATCCACCCGGACGATCTGCCCCTCCGTCGGCTCTCCGACGTCCAGCACCGCCGCGGCCACGTCGCCGCTGTCCTCCAGAGAGTGCCAGAGCCGCATGGAGGCCAGATAGCGGAAGCGGTAAATGCCCGGAGTGACCAGGGCCGTCAGGAGGGCCTCGGCGTCGGTGATCTCCACCTCCCGGCCCTCCTCGTCCTCCGCCGACAGGACGGGGGTGCCCTCCAGGAGCCGGGGCAGGGCCCTGCCCTCGCACCAGAGGGTCCCGTCCTGGTCCAGGACCACGGCGGCGCCCCGGCCCCCCACGGCGTTGACCCGCTCCGCGGGGCAGCCGTCCAGCCGCGGGAGCTCCGTCCGGCGCTTCCGGACCGTCAGCAGCGGCGCCGGCTCCCCGGAGCAGTTTTTCATGTCGAAGAAGGCCCCGGCGGAGAGCTCCGGCAGATGCTCGTAGCCCCGGAACCGGTCGATCAGCACCCGCTTTTTCGTCGGAACGTTCAGCTTTGGATAACGCATGGTATCTCCTTTCTCAATGGATCCTCCGTAGGGGCCGGCCCCTGGACGGCCCGTGTTCCCCGTAAGGATACGCTGGCTCGGGGCGTCCAGGGGCCGCCCCCTACGGATCAGTTGGCCTCGTCCACGCCGGAGTAGGCCGAGCAACTCTCCACCCGGACCATGCGGTTCTGGTAGAGGATCTTCGCCGCAGTCTCGAACTTG
>CAMVKI010000222.1 GCA_947168005.1 uncultured Clostridia bacterium | reverse complement strand
CCGAGGCAGAGCCTCCCGACGAGCATCCACCCCGTAGGGGCGGCCATTGGCCGCCGCCCGAGGCTGGTTTTTGAATTTTCAACTGCGTTTATGATGGCTTCTGTGCAGAGGAGTCCGCCCCTCCCCGTAAAAGCCTTCCCCCTACGGAGCGGCTCCCTGAATAACCGCCTCCGCGCAGAGCAGCCCGTCCACGGCGGCGGATAGGATCCCGCCGGCGTAGCCCGCTCCCTCTCCGCAGGGATAGAGGCCCCGGAGGCTCTCGGACTGAAGGTCCGCCCCCCGCAGGATGCGGACCGGGGAGGAACTGCGGGTCTCCGGGGCGGTCATCACCGCGTCCGGGTCGTCGTAGCCCTTCAGAAGCTTGCCCAGGGCCGGGATGGCCCCCTCCAGAACGGAGCTGATTTGCTCCGGCAGGACCTCGTGGAGCTCGCAGGGCGTGACCCCGGGGCGGTAGGTAGGCTTGACCCTGCCCCACTCCGTCGTGGGTCTGCGGGCCAGGAAGTCCCCCACCCGCTGGGCCGGGGCGAAGTAGTTGGAGCCCCCCGCCCGGAAGGCCGCGGCCTCGAGCTCCTGCTGCCAGAGCATGCCGCCCAGGGGGGACTTGTCCGGGAAATCGGCGGGCTCCAGGGTCACCAGCAGGGCGGCGTTGGCGTTTTCACCCTCCCGGGCGAAGTTGCTCATGCCGTTGGTCACCACCCGCCCCGGCTCTGAGGCGGCCCCCACCACATAGCCGCCGGGGCACATGCAGAAGGTGTAGGCCGAGCCGCCCTCGGGCAGCCGGACGTTGAGCTTGTAATCCGCCGGGGGCAGATCGTCTGTCTGCGCACCGGCCTCGGCAATCTGTTCTCCGTACTGCGCCTCGTTAACGGTCTTTTGCAGATGCTCCACCCGCACCCCCATGGAGAAGGGCTTGGGCTCCATTTTCAGGCCGAAGGCCTCCAGCATTCGGAAGGTATCCCTCGCGCTGTGGCCCGGAGCCAGAATCAGGCTTTCGCAGGGGAGGAGGACGGTCTCGCCGTCCTGGAGGTATTCCACGCCGCTCAGGGCGCCGCCCTCGGCCCGGAGGCCCGTCAGCTTGGCCCCGAAGCGAAGCTCGCCGCCCAGGGAGATGACCTTCTCCCGCAGGTTTTGCACTACGGTCAGCAGCACATCGGTGCCCACGTGGGGCTTGGCGTCCCAGAGGATGCTCTCGTCGGCCCCAAAGGCGACGAACTGGCGCAGGACCCAGCCCTGGCGCTCGTTTTTCGTGCCGGTGTTGAGCTTGCCGTCGGAGAAGGTCCCGGCTCCGCCCTCGCCGAATTGGACGTTGCACTCCGGGTCCAGGCTCCCGGTCTGCCAGAATTTTTGCACGGCGGCATGCCGCGCCGCCGCGTTCTGTCCCCGTTCGAGGACGATGGGCCGAAGCCCGGCCAGGGCCAGGGCCAGGGCGGCGAACATCCCGGCGGGGCCGAAGCCCACCACCACGGGCCGCAGGGCGGGCAGGGCCTTCGCCTTGGGCGGTTTGTACCAGAGATCCTTCGCCCGGCTGACCCTGGGGCTCCGGCAGGCCCGGAGGATCTGGTTCTCGCTCTTCCGGGTAGCCACGTCCACGGTGTAGACCCAGCGCAGCTCCGGCTTCTTCCGGGCGTCCAGGGACCGCCGCCGGATCCGCAGCTCCACGATCTGGGAGCTCTGCACCCCCAGCTCCTGGGCCGCCAGATAATAAAGCATCGACGGATCGGACTTGTACGGTAAAATAAGATCACGTATCGTTAGCATAGTTTTATTTTCGTCGGGCAAATCAAAATTTGCCCGACACCTCAATTATTCATTATTCGTTATTCACTATTCATTCCGGCTTGTCTGCCGGACCTGTCCGGCCAGCAGCCCGGAGGCCCAGGCCCACTGTAAATTGAAGCCTCCGCAGTCGCCGTCCACGTCCAGAACCTCGCCTACGGCGTAGAGGCCGGGAACGATACGGCTCTGGAGGGTCTCGGGATCAAATTCCTTGGTGACGATGCCGCCGGCCGTGACCTGGGCCCCCTCCATGCCCATGTTGCCCGTGACGGGCAGGACCAGCTCGCGGCACTTCTCGACGATGGCCGTCAGCTCCTCCCAGCGCAGGGCCGTGAGGGGAGTGCTCTGCTTCACGCCGCAGGCTGTGACCACCATCCGGCCCAGCCGATTGTGGAGAATGCCCGTCAGCAGGTCCCCGGCCTCCAGTCTGGGGAAGCGGGACATGCGGATGCAGAGGTTCGAGAGCAGATCCTCCGCCCGGTAGTCGGGCAGGAAATTCAGATGGAGGACCGTGTCCTCCGCCGTGGCGGCGGCCCTGGAGAGCTCAAAGACTGCCGGGCCGGAGACGCCGTAGTCCGTGAACTGGACCTCGCCCCGGCCCTCGGCCAGCACCGCGTCCCGGATCGTCAGCTTCAGGGCGGCGTTGGCCCGGACGCCCTTGAGCCCCCGCACCAGGGCCGGGTCCGTTTTGAGCTGGACCAGGGAGGGATAGAGCTTGGTGCAGTGGTGGCCCAGGCTCCGCAGGAGCTGATAGCCCGAGAGGCCGCCCCCCAGCTTGGTCCCCGCGGCGCCGCCGCAGGCCACGATGAGCCGCTCCGCCTCATAGCTTTCGCCGCTCTGGTCCTTCAGCCGGAAGCCTGTCTCGGTCCGCTTGACGCCTACGATCTCGGCCCCGGTCCGCAGCTCGACGTTCTGCCTGTCCAGGGCGAAGCGCAGTACGTCCACCACGGAGTTGGCCTGGTCGGAGTAGGGATAGACCCGCCCTCCGTCCTCGGTGACGGTGTAGAGCCCCAGGGTCTGGAAGAAATCCAGTACCTTTGCCGTGGGGAAGGCCTCCAGGGCGGGCTTGACGAAATCCGGGTAGCTGCCGTGATAATGTGCGGGGTCGGCCTGCCAGTTGGTCAGGTTGCAGCGGCCGTTGCCCGTGGCCAGGAGCTTCCGCCCCACCCGGGCCTGCCGCTCCAGAAGCAGGACCTCGTTGGCCCCCGAGGCCGCCGCGGCGATGGCCGCCGCCATCCCGGAGGCCCCGGCGCCGATAATCGCGATCTTCATAGCTTGCACCGTCCGTTTCAAAAGTAAGAATTAAGAAGGAAGAATTAAGAAGTTGCCGGACTCTATACATTTCCATCCTACATTATAGTATATATTTTCCGTTCTGACAAGCCTGACAGCAAAAAAACTCTGTTCAGACTGCAAAAAATGTGATATGATAAAATCAAACAGGAATCCTTTTCATTCTTACTTCTTACTTCTTACCTGTTAATTGATTCTGTTCTGCTGCCGAAAGAGGTGAAACCGTGCTGAAACTGTACTACTCTCCCGACTGGCGGGCCAACGCCCGCATGGCCGTGGAGCAGATATGCGAGTATCCAGAGGACGCCCGCGCGATCCTGATCGTCCCGGAGCAGAGCTCCTTCGACGCCGAGTGGGCCCTCTGCGAGGCGGGAGGCGAGACCGTCAGCCGCCGGGCCGAGGTCCTGAGCTTCACTCGGCTTGCCGCCCGGGTCTTCTCCGTGACCGGCGGCGCGGCCCTGCCCAGCCTGGACAAGAGCGGCCGCATGATTGCCATGGCCGGGGCTCTGGAGCTTCTGCGGCCCCGGCTCCGGCTCTACGGGGCCCATATCACCAAGCCCGAGTTCTTGGAGGAACTGCTGCGGGTGGTGGACGAGTTCCACGCCTGCGGCCTGGACGCCGCCGCCGTGCGGAACGCCCGGGAGGCCCTGACCGAGCCCCTTTCCGAGAAATTGGAGGAGCTCTGTCTGATCCTGGAGCTCTACGATACGGTCTGCGCCAAGGCCGCCCAGGACCCCTCCACCCGGCTGGACCGGCTGAAGGAGGCCCTCTGGGAGAGCGATTTCGCGGAAGGCCTCCACATCGTCGTGGAGGGCTTCACCGACTTCACCGCCCAGGAGCTGGCCATCCTGGAGGTCCTGGCCTCCAAGGCCGCCGAGCTGACGGTCTGGCTCTGCTGCGACGGGCTCCGGAGCGGCCAGAGCGTCTTCGCCGTGCCCCGGGCCACGGCCCGGGCGCTGCGGGAGCTGGCGAAAAAGGCCGCCGC
>CAMVKI010000221.1 GCA_947168005.1 uncultured Clostridia bacterium | reverse complement strand
AGCTCTACGAGTACTTCAAGAACTACGGCAAGCGCTTCTTCGAGGACCTGGGCCTCCCCGCCGAGAACCTGCGCTTCCACGACCACGAAAAGCTGGCCCACTACGCCAAGGCCGCCTGCGACATTGAGTTCCTCTTCCCCTCCCTGGGCTGGGGCGAGATTAACGGCACCCACGACCGCACCGACTTCGACCTGTCCCGCCACCAGGAGTACAGCGGCCAGAAGATGGACTATCTGGACCCCTACACCGGCGAGCGCTATATCCCCTACATCGTGGAGAGCACCTACGGCCTGGACCGCACCGTCCTGGCCCTGCTCTGCCAGGCCTACGACGAGGAAGTCGTGGATGAGGCCAAGAACGACGTCCGGGTGGTCCTGCACCTGAAGCCCGCCATCGCCCCCATCAAGGCCTCGGTCCTGCCCCTGTCCAAGAAGCTGGGCGACAAGGCCATGGAGATTCGCGACGAGCTGGCGAAGCACTTCATGGTGGACTACGACGACACCGGCTCCATCGGCAAGCGCTACCGCCGGGCCGACGAGATCGGCACCCCCTACTGCATCACCGTGGACTTCGACACCGTGGGCGACCCGGAGAAGGGGATCGCGGCGGACAACGCCGTCACCATCCGCGACCGCGACAGCATGGAGCAGGTCCGCGTCCCCATCGCCGAGCTGCAGAGCTGGCTGGCCGAGCATATCGGATAACACAAAACAGAATCCCCCCGGACCTGTCCGATCCCTCGGACAGGTCCGCTTAAAACGTGAGGTCACGCATGGTTTTCAGCAGCTTTAGCTTTTTGTTGTTTTTCTTTCCCGCGGTGTGTCTGTGCTATTTCCTGATCCCGCAGCGCTTCCGCAGCGCCCGCAATCTGGTCCTGCTGGCCTTCTCCCTGTTCTTCTACTTCTGGGGAGAGAGCCGGGGGGTGCTTGTCATGCTCGCGGTGATCCTGGTGAGCTATGGCAGCGCCCTGCTCATCGAGAAGGGCCGGGAGCGGAAGGCCCTGCGCCGTCTGGGCCTGGGGCTGGAGCTGCTGGCCTGTCTGGGCGTGCTGTTTTACTTCAAGTACGCCGGCTGGCTCCTGGGCACGGTCAACGATCTGCTGGGCGCCGGGCTTCCGGTCCCCCGGGTCGTCATGCCCATCGGCATCTCCTTCTTCACCTTCCAGAGCATGAGCTACGTCTTCGACGTCTGGAAGGGCAGGGTCCCCGCTCAGCGGAAGCTCCTCCACGTGGCCTTCTACGTGAGCCTCTTCCCCCAGCTGGTGGCGGGCCCCATCGTCCGCTACGAGACCGTCGCGGCGGAGATCGGGCAGCGGAAGGAGACGGCGGAGGACGTCTACGCCGGGCTCCAGCGCTTTCTCATGGGCCTGGGCAAGAAGCTCCTGCTGGCCGACGTCTTCGGCCGGGAGGCGGAGGCGATCTTCGCCATGGACGCCGCCTTCCGCGGGACCCCCGCGGCCTGGCTGGGCGCGATTTTCTTTTCCCTTCAAATCTACTTTGATTTCTCCGGCTACTCGGATATGGCCATCGGCATGGGCCGGATGTTCGGCTTCCACTTCCTGGAGAACTTCAACTATCCCTATACCGCCCGCTCCGTCACGGACTTCTGGCGGCGCTGGCACATCTCCCTGTCCTCCTGGTTCCGGGACTACGTCTACATCCCCCTGGGGGGCAACCGCCGGGGTCTGCCCCGGCAGATCCTCAATCTGCTGATCGTCTGGGCCCTGACGGGGCTCTGGCACGGGGCAAGCTGGAACTTCGTCCTCTGGGGCCTCTACTACTTCCTCCTGCTGGTGCTGGAAAAGCTCCTGCTGGGGAAGCTGCTGAAGAAGCTCCCCGCCGCCCTGGGCCGCGTCTACACCCTGCTGGCCGTGGTCCTGGGCTGGGTCCTCTTCAACTGCACCGAGCCGGGGCAGCTCCTCCCCTATCTGGGGAACCTCTTCTCCTTCCAGGGCAGCTTTACCCACGTGCTGCTGGCCCTGCGGCAGAACATTCCGGAGCTCGTCTTCGGTCTGGCCCTCTGCACCCCCCTGCCCCTGAAGCTCTTCCGCCTGGCGCCGGACAGGCCCTGGGCGGAGCTGCTGCGCTGTCTCTGGCTGCTGGCGGTCCTGGTCCTCTCGGTCCTGGCCCTGGCCGGAAGCAGCTTCAACGCCTTCATCTATTTCCGGTTTTAAGGAGGGCGACGAAGATGAAATGGATCAAACGCGGATTTCTGATTCTGATCGCCCTGCTCACGGGGCTCTTTCTCCTGCTCTCCCTGCGGGACCGGCGGCAGGAGCTCTCGGTCTACGAGAACCGCCGCCTGGCCGCCCACCCGGCCCTCTCCCTGCGGGGCGTCTGGGACGGCAGCTATTTCCGGGGCTGGGACGACTACTTCTCCGACCACATCTGGGGTCGGGACGACCGGATCCGGGAGTACGAATGGGTCCAGCTCAAGCTCAAGCGGGCCGTCGCCGTCAACGACGTGGTGCTCGCGGAGGACTGTCTGCTGCCCCTCCAGAAATATATGGATTACAGCCGCCATGACTACCAGGCCCAGGCCGAACCCGCCGTCGCCCGTCTGCTGGCCCTGCAAAACCGGGTGGAGGGCCAAAAGACCCAGTTCCTCTACCTCGGCGTCGATGAGCAGCGCACGGCCCTGGCGGATCGCTATCCCGCCTGGCTCTACAGCAAAAGCGACTATTACGAGGGCAACGTCCGCAGCTTCCGCGAGACCTGCAAGCGGATGGGCGTCCACACTGCCTTTATGCGGGATTATACAGACCCCGAGGCGGACCCCCTGCGCTATTACTCCGCCGTGGATCACCACTTCAATCTCCACGGCGCCTATCTGTGCTATCGTATCATCTGCAGCGCCCTCTGGGCTCAGAACGGTCCCTTCCCCGTAGCGGAGGAGGCCGCGCTCGGGGAATACGAGCTGCCCGGCGAGTTCTACGGCAGCTACAGCCGGAAGCTCTACGACCTCTCCCCCATCCGCGAGCAGCTCACGGTCTTCGATCCCTCCGTTCTCCCGCCCTACGAGCGCTGGGACAACGGGGCGCGCACCGACGCTCCCCTCCTGAACCTCCCGGCCCCGGGCGAAAAGGTCCAGTACACCGTCTTTATGGGCGGCGACAAGGGCGAGACCGTCGTCAAGACCAATCGGCCGGAGCTGCCCAGCGTCCTGATCGTCGGCGACTCCTTCACCAATCCCATCGAGGCGCTCTGCGTCTACAGCTTCAACGAGGTCCGGAGCCTGGATTACCGCTATTATGAGGAAATGAGCGTGACGGACTACCTGCGGCTCCACCCCGTGGACGCCGTGATCGTCGTCCGAGACAACCTGAATTACGTGGAAGCCGTCGGAAACGGCGCCCTGGAGTGATCCGGGTCCCAAACTGAACAGGAGGTACTACTATGGCAGAAATCTGGAAGGGCGCGCCGGTTGCGGCGGCCCTGAGCGAGTCCGTGGCCGCCGAGGCGGCGGCCCTGCGGGAGCGGGGCGTCGTCCCCACCCTGGCGATCCTGCGGGTGGGCGAACGGGACGACGACCTGGCCTACGAGCGCGGCGCCATGAAGCGCTGCGAGAAGGTCGGCGTGGCCGTCAAAAACGTGGTCCTGCCCCTCAACGTGGACAGCGAGACCTTTTTCTCCGCCCTGGAGGATCTGAATCACGACCCCGCCGTCCACGGCATTCTGATGTTCCGGCCCCTGCCGAAGCAGCTCGACGGCGAGAAGGCCCGGCGGCTCCTGGCCCCGGAGAAGGACGTGGACGGCTGCACCGACGGCTCCCTGGCGGGGGTCTTCACCAACAGCCCCCTGGGCTTCCCCCCCTGCACGGCCCAGGCCGCCATGGAAATGCTGCGCTACTACGGCGTGGACCCCAAGGGCAAACGGGCGGTGGTCATTGGCCGCTCCCTGGTCATCGGCCGCCCCGTGGCGATGATGCTGATGCACGCCAACGCCACGGTCACGGTCTGCCATACCCGCACCGTGGACGTGCCCGCGATCACGAGGGAGGCCGACATCCTCGTGGCCGCCTCCGGCCAGATGGAGAGCGTGGGCGCGGAATACCTCCGCCCCGGCCAGATCGTCATCGACGTGGGCATCGGCTGGAACGAGGCCAAACAGAAGCTCTGCGGCGACCTCCGCGCCGAGGAGGCCGAGCCCCTCGCCGCCGCCCTCACCCCGGTCCCCGGC
>CAMVKI010000220.1 GCA_947168005.1 uncultured Clostridia bacterium | reverse complement strand
TTCTCCTGGTACATCTCCGCCACGATGGTGGTGGTGCTGCCGATGATCTCGTTGCGGAAGAAGATCGGGTTCGCGGATTGGATGTCCGCCAGCCGATGGTGGTCGATGATGCCCAGGATCTCCACCTGGTCCAGGCCGGGGACCGACTGGGCTGCCTCGTTGTGGTCCACCAGGACCACCTTCTTGCGGCGGGGCTTGATCAGATGGTAGCGGGAGAGGGTGCCCACGACCTTGTTCTCGTCGTCGAGGATGGGATAGCAGCGGTAGCGGGTCTTGGAGACCGCCTCCTTCACGTCGTCCAGCCAGTCCGTGAGCCGGAAGGTCATAAGCTCGCTGGTCTGGCAGATCCGGGCGATGGGGATGGACTGGAAGATCAGCCGGGCCGCCCGATAGGCCGAGAAGGGTGTGGAGATGATGCAGGTCTTCGTCTCCAGGGCCCGAAGCTCCGGGCTCAGCTCCGCCTCGCAGAGGATCAGGGCGCGGATGTTGGACTCCAGGGCCCAGCGGATGACCTTGGGCTGGTCACCGCAGACGGCGATGTAGTTCTCGTGGTCGAAGAGCTGCTGCTCGGCGCCCCGGGGCAGGCCCAGGATGACCTCGCCGGAGATCGTATCCACGCCGGCGCCGGCCTCGTTCAGGACCCGGCCCTCCAGGACGGAGAGCAGATTGAAGAGGGGCACGTCCCGGACCACCGGGTCCTCGATGGTCCGCATGTCATAGGCGGCGATATCGCCGGAGGAGAGCATACCGTAGAGGGTCCCGTCCTCGTTGGTCACGGGGATCGCCGTGATGGCGGAATCGTTGCGCAGAATGTCCCAGCCCCGGCCCACGGTCAGGGCGCCGTTCAGGGCGGGGGGCGTGTCGTAGTCCAGGTCCAGGACCTGGGTGCGCATGTCCTTGACGTAGAGCGGCGGCTCGAAGCCGAAGCGGTCCAGGATGCGCTTGGATTCGTCGTTCAGGTGGCCCAGCCGGGCGGCAGTGTAGCCGCGCTCGCCCAGGGCGTTTTGCAGGGCGGCGTAGCTCATGGCCGAGACGATGGAGTCCGTGTCCGGATTGCGGTGGCCGGTGACAAAAACCTGTTCCATAATCATTCTCCTTTGGTGCAGAGGGGCATATTTCTCCTATCTTATCTATTATGCCGGATTTGGGGGCGTTTGTCAATCATTTTTACGGGGGCGCCTGGGGGGCGGGGGTACTGAATAATGAATAATGAATAGTGAATAATGAATAATTGCGGTATTTTTCAATTCTGCGAATTGAAAAATGGGATTCAAATCGTGGCGAAGCGACATCTTTCTGATTCATTTGCCTACGGATCTGCCTGCGGCAAATTGTCCGCCTGGGGTCAGGCCGTCCTAGGGGGCGGGGCGCAGCGATTCGTAGCGGCGGCGGGTGGCTTCGCCGCCTCGCAGGTGGCGCTCGGCCTTGTTGCGGTCCAGGACGGTTCGGACCAGGAGCCAGAGCGGGCGGTCGGAGCGCACCAGCCGTTCGGTCAGGTCCTTGTGGACCGTGGATTTCGACACGCCGAAGCGCTCCGCCGCGGCACGCACCGTGGCCCCGGTCTCCAGCACGTACAACGCCAGGGCTCTGGCGCGTTCGTCGATGGTATCTGTCATAGTTCCACCTCCAAGCATGGTCATGACAGTGTATGCGGGGGGAGGGGGGAAAATTAGGGCGGGGTGCCTGCGAGGCGGGGGGCCGGAGGTGACAAGTGACAGGTGACAGGTGACGGTGCGGGGCGGGAAGCTTGACTCTTGAAGCGCAAAAAAACTGTTGTGAAATCTGCCGGCAGGTGCTATAATGAAACAAAAAAACAATATGGATGTGTGTTATCGTGAAATTTGGAGCCTGGAACGTGTCGTCCTTCGACGCGGGGCAGGCGCGGGAGCTGGAGCGGGCGGGCTACGGAGCCCTCTGCGCCAGGATCCTCTCTGCCCGAGGGTATGGGGACGCGGCGGCGGCGCGGGAGTATCTCCGCGGCGACGCGCCGCTCAATTCCCCGTTCCTCATGAAGGACATGAAGACCGCGGCCGACCGGGTGCGGCTGGCCGTGGCAAGAAGAGAACATATTGCCGTCTTCGGTGATTACGACGTGGACGGCATCACCTCCACCGCCCTGCTGACGGAGTTCCTCCGCAGTCTGGGCGGCCGGGTCACGCCCTACATTCCCGCCCGGCTGGAGGAGGGCTACGGCCTCAACGAGCTGGCGATCCGCTGGCTCTACAAGCGCCAGGTCAACCTCATCGTCACCGTGGACTGCGGCATCACCGCCAACGCCGAGGCCGAGCTCTGCCGCCGCCTGGGCATGGATCTGGTCATAACCGACCACCACGAGTGCAAGGACGAGCTGCCCCGGGCCGCGGCGGTGGTGGACCCTCACCGGCCCGACTGCGGCTATCCCCACACGGACCTCTCCGGCGTGGGCGTGGCCTTCCAGCTCGCCGCCGCCATCGGCGGGGACCAGGCCGGATTGCTGGAGCGCTTCTCCGACCTGCTCTGCCTGGGCCTCGTGGCCGACGTCATGCCCCTGCGGGGGGAGGTGCGGACCATGGTGGTCAAGGGCCTCAACGCCCTGGCCCGGCCCCAGCGGCCCGGGCTCGCCGCCCTGATGAAGGAGTGCGGCTGCGCGGGCAGTCCCGTCACCACCTCCACCGTGGGCTATCTGCTGGCCCCCCGGATCAACGCCGCCGGCCGCATGGGCCAGGTGGACCAGGCCCTGGAGCTCTTTATGACCCGGGACCCGGAGCGGGGCAGGACCCTGGCCGAGAGCCTCTGCGCCCTCAACCGGGAGCGGCAGAAGGTGGAGGCCGGGATCTACCAGCAGGCCATGTCCATGCTGGGACCCGACGCCCACCCCCAGGCCATCGTCCTGGCCGGGGAGACCTGGCACCAGGGCGTCGTCGGCATTGTCGCCTCCCGCCTGTCGGAGGAGTTCAACTGCCCCGCCTTCCTGATCTGCATGGACGGCGACAAGGGCAAGGCCTCCTCCCGCAGCTACGGGGGCTTCAACCTTTTCGCGGCTCTGACCCGGCTCTCCGATCTGCTGGAGAGCTTCGGCGGCCATGAGCTGGCCGCGGGCTTCACCATCCGCCGGGAGAACGTCCCGGCCTTCCGCCGGGCCATGACGGCCCTGGCCGCCGAGTTCCGGGCCTCGGGACGGGCGGACACGGCCCTGGCCGTGGACTGCGCCGTGGACCCGGCCCTGCTGACCCTGGAGAACGTCCAGAGCCTGGCCCAGCTGGAGCCCTGCGGCACCGGCTGCCCCATCCCCGTCCTCTGCGTGGAGGACGCGGCGGTGACCCAGCTCACGGAGGTCGGCGGCGGCAAGCATCTGCGCCTGGGCCTGCGCTGCAGGAACGGTCAGAATCTGGCGGCTATCTTCTTCTCACAGACGGCCCTACGCAGCGGCGTCGCCGTGGGTGACGCGGTGGACGTGGCCTTTACCCCCCAGATCAACGAGTTCCGGGGCAGCCGGAGCGTGCAGCTCAACGTGGTGGACCTGCGGCTGAGCAGGCCCCTGCGGGACGAGACCGAGGCCGAGCGGGAGCTCTACCGGCGCTTCGCCCGGCGGGAGCCCCTGGCCCCCGAGGATGCCGCCCGGCTTCTTCCCAACCGGGGCGAGTTCGTGGCGGTCTGGCGCTATCTGATCGCCAACAGCCGGGAGTCCCGGCTCCAGGAGGACTTCCCCTGCATGAGCCGGAAGATCATCCGCACCGCCGCCGGGACCCTGACCCTCTGCAAGGCCCGGGTCTGCCTGGACGTTTTCGCCGAGCAGGGGCTCATCGACCTGAAGGCCAGCCGCCGCTGCTGCCAGATCCGGATCACCACCGACGGCAGCAAGGTGGATCTGGACCAGAGCGAGATCATCAAGGCCCTGCGGGCGGCGAAGGCGGGAGGGCCTGCGGCAAGGTGACAGGTAACAGGTTACAGGTAACAGGTAAGGTGTTTTCAAATTGCCATTTGAAAACATTGGAAATGGGACGGGGGATTTGCCTCAGGCAAATAGTTCGCCTGCGGCGAACCGGACGGCAAAGTGCCGTCCCTACAGCGTGATTGGAAGCTGCGGGGCGTCGGGGACGCCGGCCCTTCGCAATGACGGGAATGAGGGGGTGCCTCCGGATTTGCCTGCGGCAAATTGTATTTGCTTCGCAAATACCGGGACGCTCACCCCTGCGGGGTAAGAGCGTCCCCTACGGGGGAGT
>CAMVKI010000219.1 GCA_947168005.1 uncultured Clostridia bacterium | reverse complement strand
GGATGCCGTTGCCGCACATGTTCGCCTCGCTGCCGTCGGCGTTGAAGATGCGCATTCGGAAGTCCGCCCGCTCCGAGGGCAGGATCCAGATCATCCCGTCGGCCCCCGGCCCGAAGTGCCGGTCCGAGAGGCGGACGGAGAGGGGCGCCGCGTCCTCGGGCAGCGCGTCCGCCCGGACGTAGAGATAGTCGTTGCCGAGACCCTGCATTTTCGTAAAGCGCATAGGCGGGTCCTCCGTTCAGAAAATAATATCAGGAAAGTGCAGCTTCCCGCAGCCCGTAGGGGCCGATGCCCACATCGGCCCTTCCCGTCGCTTTCACCGACAAACGCGCCGTAGGGGCGGCCGAGTAAAGCCTCCCGCAGCCCGTAGGGGCCGATGCCCACATCGGCCCTTCGGTCGCTTTCACAAGCAAACACGCCGTAGGGCGGCTCGCCTGTGCCCTTTATGGGTATACCCGCCAGGGTGAGCCGCCCGGCATTCGGAACGAATGCAATTTGCCGCAGGCAAATCTGACTCCGGAGGCAGTTATTCCACCGGGGGCTCCGGTTCGGAAACAGGCGCGGGTTCGGGAACAGGTTCGGAAACAGGCGCAGGCGCGGGTTCGGGAACAGGCTCGGAAACAGGCGCAGGCGCGGGTTCGGAAACCGGCGCATACACGGGCGCATATACAGGCGCGGCGGCGTTTTGACGCTTGGGCCGTCTCGCCAGGATCAGAATAAAGACCACAGCCAGCGCCGCGGGGATCAGGTAGAGCAGACCGAGGGGATTGAGCTGGACCCGATCATCCGTCGTGAAGGAGCCGCCCACGAGGCCCATGAGGGCGTAGAGCAGACCGTAGAGCAGGATGGTGACGACGCAGATCCACTTGACCAGGGTCACGGGCCAGACGCGGAAGGCGTTCTTCCGCTCCTCGAAGCGGAGGCGGCCCGGCCAGCGCAGGATCGGGTCCTTCCGGCGGAGGATGAGCAGGACGATTCCCGCCAGCGACAGGGCGACGATCCCGATCAGGAACCAGATCTCGAAGCCGTCGCCCCAGAGCAGATTGCCGATCTCGTCAAAGGTGGCGGTGAGGTTGATCATAAAGTGCAGGAGCATGGTGTAGACGATCTTGCCCGTGTGCAGATAGATCCGGGCGAAGAGAAGCCCCAGCAGGAAGGCCAGGAAGAACTGCCCGGCGTTCTGGTGGGCCAGGCCGAAGAGCAGCGCCGAGCAGAGCACCGCCGGGGCCTCGCCGAAGCTGCCCACCCGGTCCAGAACCAGCTTGCGGAAGATGAGCTCTTCAAAGATCGGGGCCACGATGATCGCCAGCAGCCAGGTGGGGAAGGAGCTCCAGCCGAAGCTCATGGTCTCGATGGGCACGATGTAGGCGGGGAAATTGCCGATCAGGACGCCCACGCCCCAGAGCCCGAAGGCCGCCAGCGCGCAGCCGAGGAAGCCCCCGAAGGAGAGGGCGTGCTGCTCCGGCGGCTGGGCCGGGAGCCTGCGCCGGATGGTCCTGGTGACCAGCAGACCCAGCAGCAGGCCGCCCACATAGCCGAGCACGTAGACCGCCAGGAACACGCTGAGCACGGAGCTGTTCTCCCGGATGTTTTCAATGATATCCGCGGAAAAGGAGCTCCGCTGCAGGCCGAAGAGGACGTAGAGAACGGCGGCGACGCTGAGCACCGCCGAGGCCACCTGGGAGACCATGGCGTAGTTGATCATGGTGCTCAGGGTGGTCAGCCGGTAAGCCCGGGCCATGGGGTCTACGGGCTTTGCCGGGGGCTTCGGGGGAAGCCCATAGGGGACCGCCGCAGCCGCTCCGGGTCCCGGCGGGGGAGCGGTCGGGAAGGGGGCGTAGGATAGCGCAGCGGGCGAAGGAGCGGCCGGGGAGGGGGCATAACAGGCCGCCGGATTCGGCGCGGGGCTCCCGGAGGCGGGAGCCGTCGGCTCCGGGCCGGGAACCGCCGGTCGGGCCTCGGTCAGAGCCCTTCCGCAGCCCGGGCAGAACCGGGCCCCGGGAATCAGCCGCTGCCCGCAGTCGGGACAGAAATTCATTTCCACGAAATCGCCGCCTTTCTGTATCTTCCGCCGCGGAGCGGGTCCCCCGCGGCGTTTTTTGATTTTCTTCAGTATAGCATGGAGCGGTCAAAAATGCAACCGTTTCTCTTTCTCCGCGCCGCCCTGCATTTTTATATTTTCTGTTGCGAAACAGCTTTTTTTGTGATACAATACCCGGCAGAGAAACGAACGCACGAAGGAGTGTTGAACGATGAAATTAGGTATCGTAGGTCTGCCCGGCGTGGGCAAGACGACGCTTTATAACGCGCTGACCGGCTCCAGGGCGGAGACCGGCGGCTACGGCGCGGGCAACAAGCCCAACATCGGCCAGGCCAAGGTGCCCGACGAGCGGCTGGACTGGCTGGCGGAGTACTACAAGCCCAAGAAATACTCCCCCGCCAGCATCGACTTCGTGGACGTGGCGGGCGTCAGCAAGGGCCAGGGCCGGGGCAACGCGGTTTTGCAGAACATCCGCCAGACCGACGCCCTGGTGCACGTGGTCCGCTGCTTTGACAACGCCAGCCTCTTCCCGGACCCCGCCGACGCCCGCACCGACGCCGAGGACCTGGAGCTGGAGCTGATCCTGGCGGACATCGAGGTGGTCGAGCGCCGTCTGGAGAAGGCGAAGAAGAATCTCAAGGGCGGCGACAAGAAATACAGGCGGGAGGCCGAGATGTGCGAGCAGCTTCTGGCCCACCTGGGCGAGGGCAAGCCCGCCCGGAGCTTCCCCTTCACCGACGAGGACAGGGACATCCTCCAGGATGGCGGCCTGCTGTCCACCAAGCCGGTGATCTATGCCGCCAACCTGGACGAGGACGGCATGGCGAACTACCGGGAGCACCCCCAGTTCCTGGCGCTCTCGGCGCTGGCCGCCGAGGAGGGCGCCGCGGTCCTGCCCGTGGCCGCCAAATTCGAGGAGGACATCATGGACATGGACGCCGAGGACGCGCAGATGTTCATGGAGGAGCTGGGCCTGACCGAGCGGGGCCTGGACCGGCTCATCAAGACCTCCTATGAGCTCCTGGGCTATATCTCCTTCCTGACCGCGGGTCCCGACGACGTCCACGCCTGGACCATCACCCGGGGCACCAAGGCCCCCAAGGCCGCGGGCAAGATCCACTCCGACATCGAGCGGGGCTTCATCCGCGCCGAGGTGGTGGCCTTCGAGGACCTGAAGGCCTGCGGCACCATGGCCAACGCCAAGGCCAAGGGCCTCTTCCGCCTCGAGGGCAAGGAGTACGTCATGAAGGACGGGGACATTGTGAACTTCCTGTTCAACGTCTGAGAAAAAAGCTTCGCGCCGCGGCGCGAAGCTTTTTTATTCCAGCAGCTCCCGGAGATGCGCGAGCGCCTTCTTTTCGATTCGGCTCACCTGCACCTGGGACACGCCGATGATTTTCGCGGCCCGGTCCTGGGTCAGGCCGTGGTAGTAGCGCAGGGCGATGACCCGGGCCTCCCGCTCCGGGAGCCGGTCCAGGGCCTGGCGCAGGGCCAGACGCTCCACCAGCTCCTCCTCCATGGGGCTGTCCGAGAGCACGGCCTCCAGGCTCAGCCCGGTGTCCCCGGCGGGCTGCTGGATGGAGACCGCCGGGTCCGCGGCAGTCTCGGCCTCGGCGATCTCCTCGGCGGTGAGGCCCAGGGCCTCGGCCAGCTCCGAGAGCACCGGCTCCCGGCCCAGGGCCTTCGCCAGCCGGTCCCGGGCCTGTCGGACGGCGGCGGCCCGCTCCTTCAGGGTCCGGCTGACCTTCACGGCCCCGTCGTCCCGGAGGAAGCGGCGGATTTCCCCGGCGATCTTCGGCACGGCGTAGGTGGAGAACCGGGTCCCGAAGGCCGGGTCGAAGCCCGCCGCGGCCTTCAGAAAGCCCAGGCTCGCCAGCTGAAAGAGGTCGTCGTTTTCCACCCCCCGCCCGGCATAGCGCCGGGCCACCGCCCGGATCAGTCCCAGGTTCTCCTCCACCAGCCGCCCCGCCGCCTCCCGATCCCCCGCCTGACAGCGAGCGATGAGGGCAAGCGTCCTGCCCGCCGATTCATTCCGCAGGGAGGCATCCCCAGATGCCTCCGCCCCCGTCTCGCACCGTAGGGAGGCATCCCCTGATGCCTCCGTCCCCGCCTCGCACCGTAGGGAGGCATCCCCAGATGCCTCCGCCGCCGCCTCGCACCGTAGGGAGGCATCCCC
>CAMVKI010000218.1 GCA_947168005.1 uncultured Clostridia bacterium | reverse complement strand
TCCCCATCTACGCCTGCCAGGGCTGGGAGGCCGACGACGTGATCGGCACCGTGGCGAAGCGCTGCGCCGCCGCGGGCTGGGACTGCGTGGTCGTCACCGGCGACCGGGACAGCCTCCAGCTGGTGGACGGGCACGTCACCGTGAAGCTCATCGTCACCAAGGCGGGGCAGACCAGCTCCACCAACTACACCCCGGAGCTCTTTCAGGCCGAGTACGGCTTCGAGCCGATCCGTTTGATCGACCTGAAGGCCCTCATGGGCGACTCCTCCGACAACATCCCCGGGGTGGCCGGCGTGGGCCCCAAGACCGCCATGGACCTGCTGCACAAATACGGCACCCTGGACGGAGTCTACGAAAATCTGACGCCCCAGAACATGAAGGGCAAGCTCTACGAGAAGCTTGCCAACGAGAAAGACAAGGCCTATCTGAGCTTCGACCTGGCGACGATCCGGCTCAACGCCCCCATCGACTTCGCCCCGGAGGACGCGCTGGTCAAGGAGCCGGACCGTCAGGCGCTCTATGATCTCTTCGTCCGTTTGGAGTTTGTGAAGCTCATCGACAAATACCGCCTGCGCGGAGACGTTCCTGTAGCGGCGCACAGTGTGCGCCACGAGAACGAGTCCCCTGAAAAAACGGAATGGCGCACACTGTGCGCCGCTACAGCCACTCCTTCCTCCAAGGCCGAATTCGACGCCCTGCTCGACGGCTGGAAGCAGGCTGAATACCTGGCCCTGGCCGCCGCCGAGGATCTGGAAACCTTTGCCCTGACCGACGGGGCCCACCCGGCCCTGCTGAGCCGGGCCGAGCTGGGCCTGGCCTGGGACTTCGTCCTGCCCGCCCTCTTCTCCGGTCAGCTGAAGCTGGCGGTCCACGGCTCCAAGGAGCTGATCCGCCGCCTGCTGGAGCGCTGTCTGCCCGCCGAGGGGATCGTCTTCGACACCGAGGTGGCCGCCTATCTGCTGGACGCGGCTCGGGGCAAATACGAGCTGCCGACCCTGGCCCTCCAATACTGCCAGGCGGAGCTGCCCACGTACAAAGACCTGACTGCAGCCGGGGCCGAGCCCGCCGCAGCTCTGCGGGAGCTGCTGGTCCGGGAGGCCGCCGCCGTCCTGGAGCTGATCCCCCCGCTGCGGGAGAGGCTGAAGTCCCAGGGCCTCGAAAAGCTCTATTACGAAATGGACCTCCCCCTCTGCCCGGTGCTGGCGGAGATGGAGGTGGAGGGCGTGCTGGTGGACGCCGACGCCCTCCACGCCTTCGACGAGATGCTGCGCTCCCGGATCGAGACCATCCGCACCGATATCTACCGCTATGCGGGCGGGGACTTCAACGTCAACTCCCCCAAGCAGCTGGGCGAGGTCCTCTTCGACCGGCTGGGCCTGCCCGCCGGAAAGAAGCGCTCCACCAGCGTGGAGGTCCTGGAGAAGCTCCGGGACAAGCACCCCATCATCGGCTGCATCATGGAGTACCGGACGCTGACTAAGCTCCAGGCCACCTACGCCGAGGGCCTGCTGAAGGTCGTCGGCCCCGACGGCCGGGTCCGCACCACCTTCCAGAACACGGTGACCTCCACGGGCCGTCTCTCCTCCACGGACCCGAACCTACAAAACATCCCGGTCCGCACGGACCTGGGGGCGGAGATCCGCAAAATGTTCGTCCCGGCTCCGGGCTGCGTCTTCGTGGACGCGGACTACAGCCAGATCGAGCTCCGGGTCCTTGCCCACATGGCGGGGGACGCCGCCATGCAGGCCGCCTTCAACTCCGGCGCGGACATCCACCGGGTCACGGCCTCCCAGGTCTTCGGCGTGCCCTTGGAGGAGGTCACCCCCCAGATGCGCCGCAGCGCCAAGGCCGTCAACTTCGGCATCGTCTACGGCATCTCCGCCTTTTCCCTCTCCCAGGACGTGGGAGTCAGCCAGGACGAGGCAAAGCGCTATATCGACAGCTATCTGAGCAAATACCACGGGGTCCGGGACTTCATGGCCGCCACGGTGGAGCAGGGCACCCAGGAGGGCTGCGTCGCGACCCTCTACGGCCGCCGCCGCTATATTCCTGAGCTGAAGGACGGCAAGTTTATGGTCCGGGAGGCCGCCAAGCGCATGGCGATGAACGCCCCCATCCAGGGCACCGCCGCGGACATCATCAAGCTCGCCATGCTCCGGGTAGACAGGGCCCTCAAGGCCGCCGCTCTGGAGGCAAAGCTGGTCCTCCAGGTCCACGACGAGCTCATCGTGGAGTGCCCCGAGGCCGAGGCCGACACCGTCGCATCCCTGGTCACCCGGGAAATGGAAGCCGCCGCCCGGCTCGCCGTCCCCCTCATCGCCGAGGCCAAGATCGGCAAAAGCTGGTACGAGGCGAAGTGACAGGTGACAGGTGACAAGTGACAATTTTCTCCGTAGGGGCGGTCACCGGCCGCCCGAACCCCCGTTTCGTAGGGGCGGTCACCGGCCGCCCGAACCCCCATTTCGTAGGGGCGGCCATTGGCCGTCCGAAACCTCCCCTGCGTGCAGGGGAGGGGGACCGGCCGCAGGCCGGTGGAGGGGTCCGCCTCCCGCCTTGGATGCACCCCACCGCAGGGGCGGCCATTGGCCGCCCGCCCGCGGTATGACCTTTCAAAATACAACGTAAGAGGTAAAAAGTGTATCAGATTATATCCATGTGCGAACGGCACGTTCCCTATATCGCAGCATTGGAAGCGCAGGTCTTCTCTGCCCCCTGGGACGAGGCCTCGATCCAGGGCGAACTGGAAAATTCCCTGGCCCTATGGCTGATTGCCGAGGACGAAGGGGGCGAGGGCAAAGAAAAGCCCGTTCTCGGCTACGTGGGCTCCCAATCCTGCTTCGAGGACGCGGACATTCTCAGCGTCTGCGTGGCCCCGGAGGCGAGATGCCGGGGCATTGCCGAAGCCCTGATGCTGGAGCTGGAGCGCCGCCTGCGCCCCAAAGGCGTGGAAAAAATCACCCTGGAGGTCCGGGCCTCCAACGTCCCGGCAATCGCGCTGTATTCCAAAATCGGATACGCCAAGGTCGGCACACGCCGGAATTACTACGAAAAGCCCCGGGAGGACGCGCTGATCCTGCAAAAATCGCTCCTGTCTGAGCCCTGAGCAGCGGACAAGCAATGCTTGTCCCTACACCCGATCCCCACACCCTGACCCCTGATCCCTTTACGGAGCGGGGATCGTTGCGAGCAATGCTCGCCGCTGCGAGCGGGTCTGTTCCCTGCTCCCTTACCCCTTTCCCCACCTTGATCCTTGATCCCTGATCCCTGATCCCTAATACGAGGTGCTCCTATGAACATCCTATCCATCGAATCCTCCTGCGACGAGACCGCCGTGGCGGTGGTCTGCAACGGGCGGACGCTCCTGTCCGACTGCATCTCTTCCCAGGTCGCCATCCACCGGATCTACGGCGGCGTGGTGCCGGAGATCGCCTCCCGCAAGCACATCGAGGCCATCTATCCCCTGGCGGACCAGGCCCTGGCCGAGGCCGGGGTGACCCGGGCTGAGCTCGACGCCGTGGCCGTCACCTACGCCCCCGGCCTGATCGGGGCCGTGCTGGTGGGGGTCAACTTCGCCAAGGCCGCGGCCTTCGCCCTGGACAAGCCCCTGATCCCGGTCCACCACATCCGGGGCCACATCGCGGCTAACTATCTGACCCATCCCGAACTGGAGCCTCCCTTCCTCTGCCTGGTGGTCTCCGGCGGCCACACCATGCTGGTGGACGTGGAGGACTACACGAAAATGACCATCCTGGGCGGCACCCGGGACGATGCCGCAGGAGAGTGCTTCGACAAGATCGCCCGGGTCCTGGGTATGCCCTACCCCGGCGGCGCAGCCCTGGACCGCAGAAGTCAGGGGGGCGACGAGACGAAATATCCCCTGCCCCGGGCCAAGGTGGACGGCAATCCCCTGGATCTGAGCTTCTCGGGACTGAAAACCGCGGCGATCAACCTGATTCACAACGCGCAGCAGAAACATGAGGAGATCGATATTCCCTCCCTCTGCGCCTCCGTCTCCGCCGCCGTCAGCAGCGCCCTGGTGAGCCGCACGGAGCTGGCCCTGGCCCAGACGGGCCGCAGGACCCTGGCCGTGGCCGGAGGCGTGGCCGCCAACTCCCGGATCCGGGCCGAGGTGACTGCCCTGGCCCAGCGCCTGGGCGTGCGGCTCTGCCTGCCGGAGCTCCGCTTCTGCGGCGACAACGCCGCCATGATCGGCGCCCAGG
>CAMVKI010000217.1 GCA_947168005.1 uncultured Clostridia bacterium | reverse complement strand
AGTCCACCACCAAGGGCCTGGAGGTCAACAAGCACGGCGGCATCATCGTCAATGAGGACGGCCTGACCTCCCGCGAGGGCGTCTACGCCGGCGGCGACGCCGTGACCGGCGCGGCCACCGTCATCTCCGCCATGGGCGCCGGCAAGGTCGCCGCCAAGGGCATCGACGAGTACCTGATGGGGAAATAAGCCGACGTTTGCGAAGTCTGTGCCACCGGGGGCGGCTCTGCGTGTCCGACGACACGCAGAGCCGCCCCTGTGTCATCCGAAAAAAGAGGAGAAGAACATGAAGCCAAGTGAAATTTATTCCCGCACCATGATTTTTGTCTGGCTCAAGCTGGCAATCGCCGCCGTCGGCGTGCTGGCGACGGGACTGACCGGCGGCGTCTTCGCGCTGATCGGTTCCATTTTCAGCAGCTACGCGGCGACGATCTTCGGCGTCTTCGGCCTGGCTGTCGGTCTGGTGATCTGGTATACCATCGGGCACTATTTCGGATATATGATCAAGGCCGGTCATGTGGCGGTGGTCGCCCAGGCCCTGCGCACCGGGACTCTGCCCGAGAACCAGCTGGAGTGGGCCAAGCAGACGGTCAAGGAGCGCTTTGCCACGGCCAACGTGTACTACGCTCTGGACAGCCTGGTTGACGGCGCCATCTCTCAGCTGCGGAAGGCGATTAACCTGGTGGGCGAGCTTTTGAAGTTCGTTCCCGGCATGAGCTTTGCCCGGAGCTTCGCCGAGCAGCTTGTGAGCACCGTCCTGGGCAACATGGACGAGTGCTGCCTGGGCTGGTGCTTCCTCCACAGGGAGATGGGCTCCTTCCACGCCTCCTGCGACGGCGTAAGCATTTTCTTCCAGAACGCCAGACAGCTGCTGACTTCCGGCGCGAAGCTGTCCCTGGCGATTACCGCCGTTTTCGCGGCGGCCTTCTCCCTGGTGGGGCTGCTCTGCATCGCCCTGTTCCACAACAGCATTGTGGTCTGCCTGATTGCCCTGGTCGTCGGCTTTTCCTTGATTTACGCCTGCAAGGCGGCCTTTCTCAACAGCTACACCATGATCAAGATGATGGACGCCTACATGCAGCTCGCCCCCGGCACCGTCCTGACCTACGACCTCTACGCCAAGCTCTGCGGCCTGTCCTCCAAGTTCAAAAAGCTCTATGAGCGGGCAAGGGAGGAAATGAACCGGGGCCCGGAGATCGTCGGATAATCAAAAGCCCTGCGAGGGAGGGCGGCCGATGACCGCCCCTGCAAAAATGAAAAGGAGAAAACAACTATGAGAAACAGAGACAAGCTGCTGCTGCTCGGGACCGGGCTCATTGCCTTCGGCCTGGTGATGTTCTTTATGAACACACGGCTGATCAGCGTGGGCTTCTACCGCTTCGGGCAGGTCTCCACCGGGGGCATTCTGATCGCCCTGGTGCTGCTGGACGTGATCCTGCTCTTCGCCCTCCGACACAAGGCCTTCAAGATCCTGCTGCCCATTTTGCTGGCTCTGATCGTCCTTTCCGTGATTCTGGGCTCCCAGATCTACTTCAGCGGAAAGGTCATCGACCTGCTGCTCATGCTGGTCCCCGCCGCCGCCGGCGCCGGCCTGCTGCTCCGGGCGGCCTTTATGAAAAAGGAGTAAAAAAATAAAAAGGCCGGGAGGCATCTCACGTGGATGCCTCCCGGCTTTTCGTTTCGTTTTTCAGGGCAGCTTTTCCCAGCAGGCGGCATCGACGGCCTGGACGCTGGGGAAGGCGGCGCGGATGGCCTTGACCAGATAGGCGGCCTTGGCCTGGACGCCGGGGTGCTCGGCGTACCACCACTGCTCCGCCACGGGCTCCTCGCTGTCGAAGAGGGCCTGGAAGGTCTCGGCCCGGTCCTCGGTGGAGTTGGTCCGGGCATAGAGGGAGACGAAATAGCCCTCGACCTCCTGCGCCTGCTTCTCCGTGAGCCAGGAGTCGTAGGCCCACCAGGGGCTCAGGCGGGACCATTCGTTTTCCAGGTCCCGGCGAACTTTGGCGTTGTACTGGTTCAGCCGGTAGTCCATCAGGTGCATGAACTCGTGGGGAAGCTGGGAGGGATTGTACTCCTCCGCGGCGAAGCAGACCATCATGGGCTCCATCCAGGCGTTGGCGAAGGCCGCCGCGTCGCCGGGGATATTGCGCACCAGGTAGACGTGGAGGCTGTCCCGGTCGGTGTCGCTGTCTGGCATGCCGCTGTAGAGCTCCCGGAGGAAGCCGGCGGGCAGCTTGTCCGCGAAGGCCTTCAGGCCCGAGAGGATCCGGTATTGGCCGAAGAGGGAGGCGCCGACGTCGCAGACGCTCTCGCTGACCGCCAGGCCCGTGGTGGGGGTCTGCTCCGGGGCGGGGGCCTCGTCCAGATGGAGGGTCAGGCCCAGGGCCTCCAGCTCGGCCTTCAGGGCGGCGATCTGCTCGGTGAAGCGTTCCTCTGTGTAGATCTCCTGGTCCAGGGGGCTCTGCGCCTCCGGGTCCGGATACCAGAAGAGGACCCGGGGCGTCCGGGCATCCGCCTCGCCGCCCCACTCCGCCGCCAGCAGGACCCAATCCTCGCCAATGGCGGCCCCGCAGGGGTCTACCCACCGGGTTCCGGCCACGTCGGAGGCGGGAAGGACGAGCTCGCCCAGCCGGAGCGCCGCGTCGAGGTCGGAGAGGACGTAGATCAGGCTGCCGTCCTCCCCGTGGCTCCGGGTCAGCAGCCGGTGGCCCGCGGCGGCGCTCAGCTCGTCACAGGGCTCCTTCAGAGCATGAATTCGGTCCGTTTCGTCGTAAAAGGCCACCAGCCGGGAGAGCTCCGGGTCGCCGTCGTCGGTGTAGGAGGCGAAGTCGGCGCCCTTCCAGAAGCAGTCGTCGTTGAGCAGGCGGTTCTGCCAGCCCCGGTTCTCCCGGCTCATAACGGGATAATCCCGAAGCCCCAGGAAGGTCCCGGTCCGGTCAAAGGCCGCGCAGCGCTCGCCGAATTCGTCGATGAGCAGGAGCGTGTCCCCCGTCACGGCAAGCCGGGAAAAGCCCGCTTCCTGGGGGAACTCGGCAAGCTCCGTCTCGGAGACGACGGCGGCGGTCTCCGGGTCCAGGACGAAGAGGCGGAAGCGGCTGGTCTGGGCCTGTTGATCCCAGCGCTGGAGCAGAACATATCCGGTTCCGCCGTCGCAGCAGAGACCGAAGAAGCCCTCGTCCTCCCGAATCTCCAGGTCCGGGACCTCCGCCAGGCTCCGGGGCTCCGGCTCCGGGGCCTCGGTGGTGGTGGGGACCGTGGGGGCCTCGGTGGTCGGGACCGTGGAGACCTCCGTCTCCGCGGGAGGCGTCGGCAGGGCGCCCCGCCGGAGGGGGAAGACCAGGCAGAGGGCCAGCAGGGCGCAGACAGCGAGCAGGGCAAGCAGTTTTTTCATTTGGGAGCTCCTTTCCGGAGAGCTTGGTCACACCCGGCGGCTGCGGTCCCTGCGTCCATGCAGGAAGCGCCGCAGCTCGACGCCATCCTCTGTGACAGCGTAATAAAGCACATACTTTTTGACCGTCGCCATACGGAGCTCAGCCTGTATCGGCCGGTTTGAACGATAAAGCGGGTAGGAATAGGGGAACTCCGCAATCCGCTGAACGGTTTTGTCCAGCTCGTCCAAGAGCTCGGCGGCGGCCTTCGGAGCGTCCAGAACCTCCGCAAGATAGGCGGCTGCCTCCAGAACGTCCTCCTCCGCAAGCGGGAGATAGCGAACCCTAACCATGCCGCTCCTCCGCCCGCTTCACAAGAGCCCGGGCCCGGCGCATGACCTCCTCGTGGGTTTTGCGCTCGGCGGCGGAGGCCGCCTGGAGCTCTGCTTCCCGGAGCTTGTCGTAGACCATGCTGTCATAGCGATTCTGCTCGTATTGCTCCATGCTCATGACGACGATGGAGCCGACGCCGTTTTTCGTCAGAAACACGGGCTCGTTGCGCTCCTGCACCTCTCGGGTGATCTCGGCGAAATGGTTTCGCAAATCGGATATCGGTCGAATGGTCGGCATAGGAATCAGCTCCTTTCTTAGCATAATTATATACAAGATCATGCTAAATGTCAAGACGCAGGGAGTGCTTGTCCCTGCGGGGGAGGCGTGGGCGGACGTGGGCATACTTCGTGACTCTTCGAGTTCGGCCCCTGCGAAGGGGAGCGGCAGCCTGGGGTCAGGCCGCCCTACGGCGGGGGAGGGGTGCCTCCAAGGCTGGGGCGGAGGCATCAGGGGATGCCTCCCTACGGTGCGGGGCAGGGGGTGC
>CAMVKI010000216.1 GCA_947168005.1 uncultured Clostridia bacterium | reverse complement strand
GGCCGCGCCCTCCTTGGGGTGGCGCATGGCGATGATGTCCGCGTAGCAGGAGACGGTCTTGGCGGTGTCGGCCACGCTCTCGCCCTTGGCGGCGGAGGAGGACATGGCGCTGGAGACGGAGATCACGTGTCCGCCCAGCTCGTACATGGCCGCCTCAAAGCTCATGCGGGTCCGGGTCGAGGGCTCGAAGAACAGGGTGGCCAGGATCTTTCGGTCGCAGGCGTGGGCGTACTTGTCCGGGTCCGCGATGATGTCCTCGGCGGTGGCGATGAGCTCCTCCAGCTCCTGGGTGCTCAGGTCAAGAATGTCGATAATGCTTCGTTTCATTTGGTTCCTCCTATCCAGCTTTCGTCGGAGGGATTGTTGCGGAAGGCGATGAGCCGTTCCACGTCCTCCGGTTTGATATAGCCCTCCCGGGCGGCAACGGACGCGATATGATCGAAGTCCGTCAGGGATACGTTTTTTACGTCGGCGGCGGCGAGCCGGTCCAGGCCCCGCTGCATGCCGTAGGTAAAGATGGAGACGACGCCCAGCACCTGGGCTCCGGCCTCCCGCAGGGCCTCCACCACCTCGATGACGGAGCCGCCGGTGGAGATCAGGTCCTCCACGACCACGACCCTCTGGCCGGGCTCCAGCCGACCCTCGATGCGGTTCTGGCGGCCGTGATCCTTGTTGCCGGAGCGGACGTAGCCCATGGGCAGACCCATGATGTGGCCCGCGATGGCGGCGTGGGCGATGCCGGCGGTGGAGGTGCCCATGAGGACCTCCGCCTCGGGGTAGTGCTCCCGGATCAGCCGGACAAGGCCGTTCTCCACGTGGTTCCGGACCTCCGGGGCCGTCAGGGTCAGGCGGTTGTCGCAGTAGACGGGGCTTTTGATGCCGCTGGCCCAGGTAAAGGGCTCGTCGGGCCGGAAGAACACGGCCTGAATGGACAACAGGTCTTTTGCGATTTGGGTTGAAAGGTCCATGGTGTTTCTCCTCAGATTAATCAATAAATTCTGCGCAGCACCGCTCATACGCGGCCACGGGGTCGGCGGCGGCGGTGATGGGACGGCCGATCACGATGTAGTCCGAGCCGATGGCCTTGGCCTGGGCGGGGGTCATGACCCGCTTCTGGTCGCCCCGGTCGCCGTCGGCAAAGCGGACGCCGGGGGTGACGGTGAGGAAGCCCGCGCCGCAGCGGGCGTGGACCTTCTCCGCCTCCAGGGGCGAGCAGACCACGCCGTCGAGGCCCGCGCGCTTCGCGTTCTCGGCGTAGGCCAGGACCACCTCGTCGATGGGCTGCTCGATCAGCAGTTCCCGCTCCAGGGCCTCCTGGTCGGTGGAGGTGAGCTGGGTCACGGCGATCAGCAGGGGACGGGTCCCGTCGGGCCGGGTCAGGCCCTCCAGGGCGGCCCGCATCATTTCGGCGGTTCCGGCGGCGTGGAGGTTGCAGAGATCCACGTCCAGCCGGGAGAGGACCGCCATGGCCTTCTTCACGGTGTTGGGGATGTCGTGGAGCTTCAGATCCAGGAAGATCCTGTAGCCCCGGGCCTTGATGGCCCGGACGATCTCGGGACCCTCGGCGTAGAAGAGCTCCATGCCGATCTTCACGAAGGGCTTTTTCCCCTCGAAGCGGTCCAGAAAGGCCAGGGTCTCCTCCGCGCTCGGAAAGTCGCAGGCGATGATGACGTCTTTTCCCATGATTGTTCCTCCTTATGTGTGACATGGCGCACACTGTGCGCCGCTACAGGGCGTGGGACAGCTCCTTATGTGTGACATGGCGCACACTGTGCGCCGCTACAGGGCGCGGGACAGCTCCTTACGTGTGACGTGGCGCACACTGTGCGCCGCTACCGGGCGCGGGACAGCTCCCGCAGGGTTTTGATCCCGTACCGGTCCATGGCCGCCGGCAGCGCCTCGATGATCTTTTTGCAGGCCCAGGGGTCGATCAGATTGGCCGCGCCTACCTCTACGGCGGCGGCGCCGGCCATGAGCATTTCCAGCACGTCCTCGGCGCCGGAGACGCCGCCCATGCCCACCACGGGAATCTTCACCGCATGGGCTGCCTGCCAGACCATGCGCAGGGCCACCGGGAAGACCGCCGGGCCGGAGAGCCCGCCGGTGGTATTGGCCAGCAGGGGCTTTCGGGTTCTGAGATCGATCCGCATTCCCAGCAGGGTGTTGATGAGGCTGATCCCGTCGGCGCCCGCGTCCTCGCAGGCCTTCGCCACGGCGGCGATATCGGTGACGTTGGGCGTCAGCTTGATGATGACGGGCTTGGTCGTCACGGCCTTCACCGCCCGGACCACGGAGGCCGCGGCGGCAGGGTCGGTGCCGAAGCTCATACCGCCGCCGTGGACGTTGGGGCAGGAGATATTGACCTCCAGCCAGCCGATCTGGGGCAGCGGGTCCAGCCTGGCGCAGACCTCGGCGTACTCCTCCAGGGAGAAGCCGCTGACGTTCGCCATGACGGGCTTGTGGAAGACCCGGGCCAGCCGGGGCAGCTCCGTGTCGATGACCCGGTCCACGCCGGGGTTCTGCAGGCCCACGGCGTTGAGCATCCCGGCGGGACAGTCCGCGATCCGGGGGGTGGGATTGCCGAAGCGGGGCTCCCGGGTCGTCCCCTTGAAGGAGAAGGTGCCCAAAATATTGACGTCGTAGAGCTCGGCAAACTCATAGCCGTAGCCGAAGGTGCCGGAGGCGGGGATGACCGGGTTGTCCAGCTCAATGCCGCAGAGGTCAACGCTCAGTCTTCCCATAGAATTTCCTCCCTTTGGAGCACGGGGCCCTCTCTGCAGATCCGCTTGTAACCGGTGATCGTTTTGCAGGAGCAGCCCATGCAGGCCCCGAAGCCGCAGCCCATGCGCTTCTCGAAGCTGAAGGAGCCGCCGGTTTCGATCCTTCGGTACACGGCCCGGAGCATGGGCTCGGGGCCGCAGCAGTAGACGTGGCTGTATTCCGCCGGAAGGGCGTCGGTGACGAAGCCCTTGACGCCGCAGGAGCCGTCCACCGTGGCGACGGTGACCTCGCAGCCCTGGGCCTTGAATTCCGCTTCATAGAAGATCTCGGCGGCGGTATTGAAGCCCAGGACCGCGGAGACCGGCCTGCCTTCCTCCCGCAGGCGCTTCGCCAGCAGGTACAGGGGCGGCACGCCCACGCCGCCGCCGATCAGCAGGGGACGCTCTCCCGCCAGGCTCAGGTCGTAGCCGTTGCCCAGGCCGGTCAGCAGGGGAATGCGATCTCCCGGCCGCATGCGGCTGAGAGCCTCGGTGCCCTTTCCCACGAGCTTGTAGATCAGGGTGAGGACGCCGCCCTCCAGGTCGCAGACGGAGAGGGGACGGCGCAGATAGAGGCCGTCGATCCGCAGATTGACGAACTGGCCGGGACGGGTGATTCCGGAGGTATCGCCCTGCAGCTTCAATTCGTATACGCTCTTTGTCAGCGCGCGTTGGGTCAGGAGCGTGAAAATCGTATCGTTCATAGGCGTCCTTTCGTCGCTGTTTGGAAGCGGATGAATGGCGCAAACCGTGCGCCGCTGCGGGGCTGTCGGGTGGTGAAACGGTGGCGCACGCTGTGCGCCGCTGCGGGGCTGTCGGGTGGTGAAACGGTGGCGCACACTGTGCGCCGCTACAGTGTTGCCTGATAGACCAGCTTCCCGCCGCAGACCGTGGCGAGACAGCGGCCCCGGACCCGCATCCCCGCAAAGGGGGTGGCGCGGCCCTTGGACTGAAACTCCTCGGGGTCGATCTCATATTCCGTCTCCAGGTCCCAGAAGGCGTAATCGTCCTCCGCCAGCGGGATCCCGAAGCGTTTTCTCGGATTGTAGACCAGCAGCTCCAGCAGCTTCTCCAGGGAAAGAACGCCGGGCAGCACCAGCCTTGTGTAGAGCACCGGGAAGGCGGTCTCCAGACCGACGATGCCGAAGGCGCTGCCCTTCAGGCCCCTGGCCTTCTCCTCGGCGCTGTGGGGGGCGTGGTCCGTGGCGATCATATCGATGGTCCCGTCCAGGAGGCCTTCGATCAGCGCCTCCCGGTCCTCCGGGCTCCGCAGGGGCGGGTTCATCTTGAAGCGGCCCTCCTCCCGGAGATCGCTGTCGTCGAGCACCAGGTAGTGGGGCCCGGTCTCGCAGGAGACGTCCAGCCCCTCGGCCTTGGCGGCCCGGATCAGGGCGACGCTCTCCTTCGTGGAGATGTGGCAGACGTGGTAGGCGCAGCCGGTCTCCCGGACCAGCTCCAGGTCCCGCCGGATCTGGCCCCATTCGCTCTCGGAGCAGATCCCCG
>CAMVKI010000215.1 GCA_947168005.1 uncultured Clostridia bacterium | reverse complement strand
CCATCAACATCATCTCCAAGTCCGGCACCACCACCGAGCCCGCCATCGCCACCCGGGCCCTGAAGTGGATGCTGGAGCGGAAGTACGGGGCCGACGAGGCCCGGAAGCGCATCTTCGTCACCACCGATCCCGCCAAGGGCGCCCTGCGCCAGATGGCGACGGAGGAGGGCTACGAGAGCTTCGTGATCCCGCCCAACGTGGGCGGCCGCTACTCCGTGCTGACGGCGGTGGGCCTGCTGCCCATGGCCGTGGCCGGGATGGACATCACCGAGCTCATGTTCGGCGCCGCCTCCGCCAAACGCGATCTGACGGACCTCTCCTTCGAGAATCCCGCCTGGCTCTACGCCGCGGCCCGCAATCTGCTCTACCGGGGCGGCAAGGCCATTGAGCTGCTCTGCAGCTGGGAGCCCGCCGCCCGCAGCTTCGGCGGCTGGTGGCAGCAGCTCTTCGGCGAGTCCGAGGGCAAGAACGGCAAGGGCATCTTCCCCGCCGCCGCCGAGTTCAGCGCCGACCTGCACTCCCTGGGCCAGATGATCCAGCAGGGCGAGCGCAATCTCTTCGAGACCGTGGTCCGCTTCGCGCCCCCGCGGAAGCGCAGCATGATCGAGATGGACTGGAAGAACCTGGACGGACTGAACTACCTGGAGGGCAAGAGCCTGGACTACGTGGAGGAGCAGGCCTTCCAGGGCACCCTGGAGGCCCACGTGGACGGCGGCGTGCCCGTCATCCTGGTCCAGACCGACGAGGTCTGCGACCGCACCCTGGGCGAGCTGTTCTTCTTCTTCGAGCTGAGCTGCGGCCTGTCCGCCTATATGCTGGGGGTCAACCCCTTCAACCAGCCCGGCGTGGAGCTCTACAAGCGGAACATGTTCCGGCTCCTGGGCAAGCCGGGGTACGAGCAGTAAACAGAATCGACGCGCGTCCGCTCCGGACGGACGCATTCCCCCATCGAAAAAATTTATAAGGAGACGATTTCCTATGGTCAAGCTTATCGCCGGACTCAGCGGTACCGGTAAAACCAAAAAAATGCTGGACGAGATCAACGAGGCGGTGGAGAAGGAGAGCGGCAGCCTGGTCTGCATCGAGCTCAAGACCTCCCTGCGCTTCGACCTGAACTACAAGGTCCGCCTGATCGAGTACCAGGCCTACGGGCTGGAGGGCGCCGAGTCCCTCAAGGCCTTTATCTCCGGCCTCCACGCCGGGAACTTCGACATCAGCCACATCTATCTCAAGGGCATCCGCCGCCTGCTGGCGACGGACAACAGCGACGAAATCGCCGATTTCTGCGCCTGGTGCGAGCGCTTCGGCGCCGACAACGGCATCAGCTTCACCATGACCGCCGGCCTCGACCCCGAAAAGGCCCCCGCGAAGCTGAAGGCGTACATGGCGTGACGCAGTCTGTAGGGACAAGCCGCGCTTGTCCGCGGACGGGAAACGAATAAACGAAAAACGAATCACGAATAACGAAAAACAGAGGGATTTTTCAATTCGCAGAATTGAAAAATACCACAATTATTCACTATTCATTATTCATTATTCATTCATCCAAGACGGGGAACCGGGCCGGCAGATTGCCGGCGCTACAGCCCCGCCTGCTGCCTTGTCCGCGCGGGGGAGGACCGATGTGGGCATCGGCCCCTACGGGCGGAGCGCGGTGCGGCGGCCTGGGGTCAGGCCGCCCTACGCATATTCGGAGCTTGCCCCGCGAGCCCCAAATCCCCGGCATCCGGCATCTGGCATCCAGCATCTTTTCCCCTGCACCTCGCAGCTCCCTGCGTATAAGTCTGCCTGAACCGGGGCATACTGTCCCCGGAGGTGAAATTCCATGAATTGGAACAAACTGAAGAAAAAGCTCGCCGGGGACAAGGGGTATTACCTGGCCCTGGCGGTCTGCGCGGCGGCGGTGGCCGTGTCCGGCTGGCTCTTTGTGCGGAGCCTGGACCGGGCGGACGAGGAGCTGGCCGGACCCGAGGCGGTGCAGGCGGCGGTGCTGCCCACCCTGAACCCCCGAAACGAGGACCGGGGCGAGCTGTGGAAGCGGACCGAGGGCCTCAGACCGGGGCAGGACGCCGAAGCGGAGAACGCGGGCCGGAATGCCGGCACGGTCCGGTCCGGACAGGACAGCCAGACCGGGAAGGACGGCCTTGCCGCGGAGGCGGAGGGGGCCGCCGGTGCGGACGGATCTCAGGCGGAGCCCGCGGGGCAGAGCGCCGGCGAGGAGGCGAAGCTCTTGGTCTGCCGCCCCGTGGAGGGGGCCGTGGTCCAGCGCTACAGCATGGACCGGCTGGCCTACAACGGGACCACCCGGGACTGGCGGACCCACGCGGGAACGGACCTTGCGGCCCCGGCGGGCAGCGAGGTCCGGGCCGCGGCGGCGGGGACCGTGGCAGCCGTCTATGAGGACGAGCTGCTGGGCCAGACCGTCGCCGTGGAGCATCCCGGCGGCTGGGTGACCCACTACGCCAATCTGGCGGAGGAGCTCGCCGTCTCCGCGGGGGACCGGGTGGAGGCCGGGCAGGTCCTCGGGACCGTGGGCCGCACCGCCCTGGCCGAGCTCGGCAGCGAGCCCCATCTGCACTTCGCCGTATATAGAAACAACGTGCCCCAGGACCCGGAGGCCTTTTTAGCCGGGTAAAAAAAGCGCCGCTCCCTTACCGGAGCGGCGCCTTCTTGTCTTGGTGCTGCGGGGATTAGCGGACGAACACCACGGGGAGCAGAGACTTGAACATCTCAAGCTCCTCTTCGTCGGCGTTGGCAGAGTCGATGGCGGTGACCTTCAGCTCCTCGGCGCTCAGCTCGACGGTCAGGGTCGCGGGCTCGTCGTCGCTGTCTTCGGAGCTCAGGACCAGCTTGCCGTTATCGTAGGTGTAGCTGCCCTTGACGGAGGCGTCTTCCAGGCCCTCCAGAAGGTCCTCGGCGTTGAACTCGTCGCCAAAGAGGGAGGTGATGTCATCCATGGTCATGTCGTACTCTTCCATCATCTCGTTCAGAGCGTCCTGACCGCCGAACATGGCGGCAATCAGCTCGGGCATGATCTCGGGCATCCGCTCGGCGAGCTTCTCGCCGGCGGACTTGGCGGCGGTCTCGTCCATAGCCATGGTGAAGGTCTTGTCCTCCTTGAGGTCCAGAACCATGGTCAGGTCCACGCCGTCAAACAGCTTCTTGAAGACCTTGACGAGGTCCTGCATCTGCTCCTCGGTCATACCGGAGTCTTCGCCGAACATGTCGTCCATCTCGCCGGAGGCTTCCATCATCTTCATGACGTCCATGTTGTACTTCCAGGTGCCCTCAATGGAGGCCTTGGCGCCGCCGAGGCCCGCGCAGGCGGTCAGGGACAGGACCAGAGCCAGGACCAGAGTCAGAGACAGGAGCTTGGTGAGCTTTTTCATGTGATTCGTTCCATCCTTTTTCAGTTTTTTGGGGGGAGAGGCTCATGGGCACATTATACAGAGAATGCGGGAAAAGTCAAGAGAAGAATGCGCCGCAGCCGGCAAAACGGCGGAAAAAACCCGGACAGGAGAAGAAATGGACCTTATGGCCCCAGGAGGGCGGCCAGGTTTTCCTCGCAGTGCTCGATCTCCCGGCTGATCCGCCGGAGGAAGGGGCCCTCGCCGGGGAGGGCCTGATCCATCGCCAGGCCCAGCAGAAGCATGTCCAGGGCCCGGTCCACCCGGGCCAGGAGCTTCCCGTCGTCCAGAGCGTCAAGCCAGTACTTGTAGAGCTCGTACCAGAGCCAGCGGGCGTAGGGCTCCGGGTCCGGCGGCGTGTAGGGGCGATCATTGATCGCCACACCCACGCAGGGACGGCGCTCCGCCGTCCGCGTCCCCCGCATGTAGGGACGGCGCTCTGCCGTCCGCTCCTCCGCCGTGTAGGGACGGCACTCTGCCGTCCGCCCTGCTTCCTCCTGGGCGAGGAAGCGCTCCAGGGCGTCCTTCCAGGCGGGAGAGAGAATTTCCAGGGTCAGGAAGCGGCGGGCGAGCGCGGCTGCTTTCGACAGCGCTGTAGGGACAAGCCGTGCTTGTCCGGCGTTCGGAACGAACGCGTTTGCCGCCGGGCAGAGCGCGGCGCTGCTCCGGGATCGCCCTCCGGGCGATTGTTTGCTGCGCAAACCGGACAAGCGAGGCTTGTCCCTACGGGAGGATTGAGAGGGCCTTCCGCAGGGGGCGGACAAGCGAGGCTTGTCCCTACGGGAGGATTGGAAGGGTCTTCCGCAGGGGGCGGACAAGCGAGGCTTGTCCCTACGGGAGGATTGGGAGGGCCGTCCGCAGGGGGCGGACAA
>CAMVKI010000214.1 GCA_947168005.1 uncultured Clostridia bacterium | reverse complement strand
CATCAGGCCCGTAGGGGCGGCCATTGGCCGCCCGCCTCCCGCACCAGCCTTCCCCACAGCATCAGGCCCGTAGGGGCGGCCATTGGCCGCCCACATCACACACCGAACTTCCCCGCAGTACCAAGCCCGTATGGGATTGTGCCTCGCCTCGGGCGGGCGGCCAATGGCCGCCCCTACAGACGCAGGGCGAACAGCAGCCCTTCCCCTCGGGCGGGCGGCCAATGGCCGCCCCTACAGGCGCACGGTGAACGGCAGCCCTCCGCCTCGGGCGGGCGGCCAATGGCCGCCCCTACGGCCTGTTTGCTGAGTAAAACCGATAACCAGAATCCCGATTTCCGTTGACATTCCCGCCTTTTTTCTGTATGATAAAACAAAAACGCGCGAGGTGATCGCTATGAAGAAAGAGACGGAGGCGCGGCTGAAGCAATCCCAAATCCACGCCTGGCTGCCCGCTCTGCTGATCCTGGCAGTGACGGGAGCCCTGTTTCTGATCCTGTTTTTCAGCGCCCGGGAGGGGAAGATCTACAACCCGTCCCGACTCCAGACGGAGTTCGTGACCGTGGAGAAGGCCGAGGTGCTGAATATCTCCCAGGATACGGTGGAGCTCGATCCCTATCTCCCGGAGCCTGTGGAGAAGGGCAACCAGCGGGCCCTGATCCGCCTGACTTCGGGCCTCTACGCCGGGGAGACCCACGAGCTCTACTATATGATCGGCTACTTCGTGGGGCCCAAGCTGGCCGCCGGGGACCATATCATGGTCCTCCAGGTCCGGGACGAGGATACCGGCGCGCTCCGGGAGCTGAGCTATTTCCAGTATGACCGGATCTGGGCGGTGCTCCTGGTTCTGGGGCTCTTCGTGCTGACCGTGGTCCTCGTGGGCGGGAAGACCGGCCTGCGCTCCCTGCTGGGCCTGGCCGTGACCGTGACGGCTCTGATCTGGATCTTCTGCCCCCTGTGGATGAAGGGGGCCCACCCGGTCTGGCTGGCCCTGGGGCTCTGCGCCCTGGTGACGGTCATGAGCTTCGTGATCCTGGGCGGCGTCTCCAAAAAGATTCTCTGCGCCATCGCCGCCACCCTGGCGGGGGTGGGGCTGGCGGCCCTCTTCGGGGCCCTGGCCCAGCGGCTCTGCCGGGTGACGAGCTTCAGCCTCTACGACGTCAACGGCGAGATCGCCGATCTGGTGAACCTCCAGTCCCGGAACTATCCCGTCCGGGTCCACGGCATCCTGACGGCGGGGATTCTGATCGCCTCCCTGGGCGCGGTGATGGACGTGGCCATGAGCCTGTCCTCGGCCATGGCCGAGCTCAAGACCGTGAACCCAGCCTTCAGCCGGGGAAGCCTGTTCCGCTCCGGCATGAACGTGGGCCGGGACATGGTGGGCACCATGACCAACACCCTGATTCTGGCCTTCGTGGGCACCAGCCTGGTGACGGTGCTTCGCCTCTGGGCCCAGGGTCCCACCTGGCGGATGCTCCTGAGCTCCAACTACTTCGCCGTGGAGCTGATCTCCGCCCTCTCCAGCTCCATCGGCGTGGTCCTGGCCGTGCCGCTGACGGCGCTGATTTGTTCTCTCGTCTACGGAAGCAGAGCGAAATAACAGGAAGCGCAGGGATAAAAATCGGAAAAAGCCGCTTTTGCAGCTTTTTCCGATTTTTTTGCTTGTACTTCCCGCCGTTTTCTGATATAATATCTTAGATATTGTGAGAAAGTGTGCCTATTTGCCATGAAAAACGAGAAAAACGAACGATTTGACCGGAAAAAGCCCGGCAGAAGCGGGGAGCGCCCGGAGCGCCGGGGTGACGAGCGGGCCGAAGAGCTCTCCGAGGGCATGATCGAGGGCCGCAACGCCCTGACCGAGGCCCTGAAGAGCGGCCGGACCATCGACAAGCTCTATGTGGCCGAAGGCAGCACGGACCGCTCCCTGGCCCGGCTGGCCGCCCTTGCCAAGGAGGCCGGGGCCGTCATCGTCCCCACAGACCGGCGCAAGCTGGACCTGATGAGCCCCACCGGGGCCCACCAGGGCGTCATCGCCGCCGTGGCGGCCCACGAGTACGCCTCGGTGGACGAGATCCTGGCCCTGGCCACCGCGCGGGGCGAGGCCCCGCTGATCGTGATCTGCGACGAGCTCTCCGACCCCCACAATTTAGGGGCGATCATGCGGACCGCCGAATGCGCCGGCGCCCACGGGGTGATCATCCCCAAGCGCCGGAGCGTGGGCCTGACCGCCGTCGTCGCCAAGACCTCCGCCGGGGCGGTGGAATACCTGCCCGTGGCCCGGGTCCCCAACATCGTCAACACCATCCGCGAGCTCAAGGAGAAGGGCGTCTGGGTCTACGGCACCGCCGCCGACGCCGACAGCGAGCTCTGCCGCACGGACCTGACCGGCCCCGCGGCCATCGTCATCGGCAACGAGGGCGAGGGCATGAGCCGCCTGGTCCGGGAGAGCTGCGACCTGCTGGTCAGCATTCCTCTGAAGGGCAGGATCTCCTCCCTGAACGCCTCGGCCGCCGCCGCGGTCATGCTCTACGAGGCCCTGCGCCAGCGGGAGGCGAAAAACCGCTGAACCCGGGAGCCTGAAGCGAGGCCCATTCTCCGCTCTGCTTACGCATAGCGACCGATATACAAGATGGAGTGCGTTTGCCTATGAAAAAGCGCAATGAAACGAACAATCAGGCCAGAAGACCCTCCGCGGACTTCCCCTCCATGCCCCGCAGCGGCGGGAAGCAGGAGAGCGCCCAGGATTTTGCTCTGCACCTGGCGGCCATGTTCCGCGCCGAGCTCGGCGAGGAGGACGACCAGCTGGACCCGGTTCTGAACTGGGACCTGCCTGTCTTTGAGGCGGACTATCAGGATGCGGAGTCCGACGCCGGGAACGACGATGAGCTGTTCCGCGCCGTGGCCGATTTCCTGGACGACGAGGTAGGCGAGGAGCCCGGAGCGGCGGATGAGGCCTATGACGCTCCCCAAAGGCCCTCCCGCGCCGAGCGGGAGGCCCAGCGTCAGGCCGAGCAGAAGGCCAAACGCCGCGCCGAGCAGGAGGCCCAGCGCCGCGCCGAGCAGGAAGCCCAGCGCCGCGCCGAGCAGGAGGCCCAGCGCCGCGCCGAGCAGGAGGCCCAGCGTCAGGCCGAGCAGAAGGCCAAACGCCGCGCCGAGCAGGAGGCCCAGCGCCGCGCCGAGCAGGAAGCCCAACGTCGCAGCGAACAGGAAGCCCAGCGCCGCGCCGAGCAGGAGGCCAAGCGCCGTGCCGAGCGGGAAGCCCGCCGCCGCGACGAAGAGGAGGCCAAGCTCCGTGAGGCGGCCCGCAGGGCGGCCAGATCCATAGCGGTCGATCCAGACGCCTTTACCGACGCCCCGGAGGACACCCGCTTCTCCGACCGTACCGCCGCCCGCCGCGAGCGCTCCGCGCCGAGGCAGACGGAGCGAGCCGGAGGGAGAGCCGAAAACCGGGACCTGTCAGCGGAAGAGACCGCCCCGCAGGAGCGCATGGTCTTCTTTGAACCGAAACAAAAAAGAAATACATTTTTTGACTCTCTTTCCGATCTGGAATCCGCCGAGAACCCCGCCCGCGGGGAGCTCCCCGCGGAGCCCGTCCGGAAGCCGCGCAGCGCAGAACGCGCAGAAGCGGATCAGCCCGCCCGCCGCGAGCGGAGACAGGAGGATTCCAAGGGAGCACAAAAGCAGGAAGCCTCCCGCCGAGACCAGGAGAAGAAGCCCTCCGGCCGCGCTGAAAAGCGCGCCGCCTGCCGGGCCGAGAAGGAGGAGCGGAACCGCCGCGGCTCCATGCGGACCCGGAAAGAGCGGGAGGAAGCCCGCCGGGCTGGAGCCACCGCCGAAGGGACAGCCTTGGAGCGGGAGCCGACCCAGGCTGTGCTTCGCGGCTTCAGCGCGGTGCCCTTCGAGCCGCCGCGAGAGGATCCATCTCTGGATGAGCTCTTTGGGCCTCTCGGTCTGAAAACCGCTCCCCCGGACCCGAACGATTCCCCCGCCCCCCGGGGCAGAACCACCCGCGGCCTGGACGAAGGAACGGGGAACAGGGAACGGGCAACAGGGGACGAGGAACAGGCAACAGGCAACAGGCAACAGGCAGCAGGGGATGAGGCAACAGGCAACAGGCAACAGGCAACAGGGGACGAGGCAATAGGGAACAGGCAACAGGCAACAGGGGACGGGGGAACGGATCCTTCGGCTCCGCTGCACTCCGCGCAGGATGAAATTTTCGATCCTGATTCGTCCGTAGGGGCGGCCATCGGCCGTCCGCCCGAGGCCGAAGTCTTCGACGAAGATAT
>CAMVKI010000213.1 GCA_947168005.1 uncultured Clostridia bacterium | reverse complement strand
TAGCGCTTGTTGAAGAGGGTGGAGAAGACCATGCCCCACATGATGCACAGGCTCATGAGCAGGCAGATGGTGACAAAGCCCCGGGCCGTCATGGTGCTGGCCGAAAGGCCGCCGAGCCCGGCCTGCTCCGCGGCGGCGGTGGCGACCTGGGTCTCATAGTGCAGGGCCCCGATCACCGAGAGCCGCAGCCAGGGCCAGGGGGTCCCCAGACTGCCGGAGAGGGCGATGACGCCCAGCAGGATGCCCACGCTGGGCAGGAGGGTGAAGGTGGCGCTGGCGGCAATGACCCGCTTCATCTTGGTCACGTCGATGCCCATGGCCTTGCCCGCCCGGTAGGCCCGGACCAGGAAGAAGAGGCTGACCAGCGCGATAAAGAGGATGATCGCCCCGCAGACGATATAGAGAAAGGGACTGTTGAGCTGAGAGAGGATCGACATTCGCAGGACCTCCTTGAGGGACCCCATCGGGTCTCGATTTGTCTCTATTATAGCACAGATCCCGAGCTTTGCAAGAGAGAGCCTGTGCAATTAACACAGCCTCGTCAATGCAGCTCTTCGCCTCGGTTTATCTCCTTGATTTTTGCAACATAAAATCCTGGCTTTCCTCTTGACAAATTCGCTCTACTGTTGTAGAATACAGTTGTACTACAAATGTAGAGGAGTTGATCGGAATGGAAGAAGCTCTGAAAAAGCTCCCGGACGCGGAGCTGGAGGTCATGCAGGCGCTTTGGGACCTGGAGGCCCCGGTGCCCCGGGCGGCGGTGGAGGCGGCCATGGCGGAGCGGAAGCCCATGGCCCAGACGACCCTGCTGACCCTGCTCTCCCGTCTGGCTGAGAAGAACTTTATCAAGGTGGAGAAGCAGGGACGGTCCAGCGTCTATACCCCCCTGGTGGCCCGGGAGGACTATCAGGCCCGGCAGAGCAAGCGCTTCCTGGACCGGGTCTTCGGCGGCTCCATTCCCGCCTTCGCCTCCGCCCTCACGGCCTCCGGCCTCTCCAAGGAGGACCTGGCCGAGCTGCGGAAGCTGTTGGAGGAGGATAAGTTATGAACGAAAACTTGCTTTTACACATAATTGCGGCCGTCGCTTTCAGCATTTTGGCTCTTTTCTTTATTGACCTTGATCGTCACACAAAAGTGAAGCAGCACCAATGGTATGCGCGAAGCAGCTTAAACGCTGAAGCCTCGATTGTGATGTCCCTGCTGTTCCCCTTTCTGATGCTGATCAGACCGCAGCGTGCCGGTTTTATTGTGAACATCTATTGCAACATCCTCCTGAATCTTCTGCTGTTGACGAGCCTGCTTCTGGCGCTGACGCCCTGGCTGCGAAAGCACATCACTGCGCAGAGCTGCGCGGAGCTATGGATTCTTCCCTGCTCCATCATGTACATCTCCGTCTTTCTTATGCGGATTCCCCTGAATCCCTGGCTGGTAATCCGCCTCCCCAGAGCCGCTGTCCGTTGGATCCTCATAATATGGCTCGTCGGTTTTCTCGCGGTGATCGTCTGGAAAATCGCGGCGCATCTGCGTTTCCGGAAAACCATACTGCAAAATGCTGTCAAGGCCCCGGAGCATGTCAGTCGTGTTTTTCGCGAGGTCTGGAACGGGATCGCCCTGGTGCACGACGAAAAACATCAGGCGCTGAATGATCGTATCGTCGCCTCCCGTCCGCTTGTCTTTTGCTCTGCCGACTGTTCTTCTCCCCTCACCGTTGGATTGTTCAAACGGACAGCCTGTCTCATCCTGCCGGAAAAAGAATACGACGACGAGGAGCTGCGTTTGCTTTTTCGGCATGAGACGATTCACCTGCTGCGGGCAGACAATTTCATGAAATTTACCATAACATTCCTCTGCGCTATGTGCTGGTTCGCTCCCTCGCTCTGGATCGGGATGCGTCGAGCCTCGGAGGATATTGAGCTCTGCTGTGACGAACTCGCCACCGCGGGGATGCAGGAATCCGCAAGACGCGGATACGCCAATCTGCTTTTACAGTCTGCCGGAACTGAAAAAGGCTTCACAACCTGTCTTTCCGCCTCGGCAAAGGGACTTCGTTACCGTCTGAAATATATCCTGCACCCTGTTCTTCGCAGCAGCGGACTCGCAGTGCTCGGTTTGCTGTTGAGTATTTTTCTGTTTTGCTTTGGTATGTTCGGCGTAAAGGTTGACGCCGGTACGATGCAAACAGAAATAAAGCGTCTGAACGGCGGAAGTTGGCGTGTCACAGAAATCGAAAACAGCGACTGCAAAGATCCTTCGGCCGCGGCAGACATGATAAAGGACCTTCCTCTTTCTGAACCGTACTGGGACTATGACAACGGGACCGTAGGAGGTAGGGTCAGAGTTACGCTGGAGCTGGCCGACGGACGAAGCCTGGACCTGTATTTCACCGAAAACACCGTTTATCTGACAAATCTGAGCGATTTTTCAAACTACAGCACGGAATACCTGATCGAAGGAACCATTGATTTGGATCAGCTGCGAAGCATGGCAGCAGAGGCAGACTGAGAACGCGTGACGGACGGCAGAGTGCCGTCCCTACAGCGATGACCCTGCTCTGATCCCTGCAAAAATGACCGCCCCCGATAAATGGGGACGGTCATTTTTCGTCCTATCAGCCGAAGAGCTTGAAGCCCTTCTTTTCGTAGGGCTCGGAGGCGACGCCCTTGAGCTCGTAGCCGGCGGCCTCCACGGTGCTCTTGAGGAGCTCCTCGTCCAGAGGGGCCTCGGAGAGGACCTCGGTCTGGTTCTTGCTGTGGGAGGAGGTGACCTTCTCCACGTGGAAGGCCTGCTCAATGGCCTCGTTCATGTGCTTCTCGCAGCGGGGGCACATCATGCCCTCGATATTCAGGGTGGTTTTGATCATAGTGTTACGCTCCTTTCGGGTTGTCTGAAATCATTATACCCGGTTTGAATCCAAATTGCAAAAGAATTTTTCCGTTTTTCAAAATTAGGACTATGCAGGAACAGGTTTTTCTTGTATAATAGATAAGATAGAACTGCGGGTGCTCACTGAGCGCCCCTACGGCGGGCATTCGAGGCCTGATCTATGGCGCACAATGTGCGCCGCTACAGAAAGCAGGAGCATTTTCATGGAAAACGAACTGGTCCGGATCGAGGGCAGCGTGGCGGCCGTGGTCTTTCAGAATACGGAAAACGGCTACACCGTCCTGCGGCTGAAGGACGGCAAGGGAGAGGTAACCACCGTGGTGGGGACCGTGCCCGAGACCCAGGTGGGCGAGCGGCTGCGAATCGAGGGGCGGTGGAGCACCCACAGCACCTACGGCAAGCAGCTGGAGATCGCGACCCTTGAACGGCTCATGCCCGAGTCCCGGATTGAGATTCTGGCCTATCTCTCCTCCCACGCCATTCGCGGCGTGGGTCCCAAGCTGGCCGCCCGGATCGTGGAGCGCTTCGGCCCCGAGAGTCTGAAGGTCATCGAGACGGACCCGGACCGGCTGGCCGAGGTTCCCGGCATCTCCGCGGCCAAGGCCCGGGAGATCCACGAGAGCTTCCAATCCCAGCAGGGCCTCCGCCACCTGGCGGAGTTCCTGAGCGAATACCGCCTCCCCGCGGAGCTGGCCGTCCGGGTCTACAAGGCCTACGGCGAGCTTTCCATGATGGCGATTCAGGACAATCCCTACTTTCTCACGGAGGAGGGCTTCAACGCCCCCTTTACCCAGGTGGACGCCTTCGCCCTGGAGCTGGGCTTCGACGGCGCCGACGAGCGCAGGGTGGACGCGGGCATCCTCTTTGAGCTGAGCTACAATTCCACCGGGGGCCACGTCTTCGTGCCCGAGCCCCAGCTGGTGGACGCCACGGCGGCCTTCCTGCGGCTGGACCCGGAGATCATCCGGGAGGGCCTGCGGCGGCTGTCGGAGCAGGAGCGGGTCGTCCTGGACCCGATCGCCTCCCTCACGGCGGTCTATCTGCCCGAATACGGCCGGGCCGAGCGCTATCTGGCCCGCCGCTTCTCCGATATGGCCCACGGCCGGGTCAGCCTGCCCGCCAATCTGGCGAAGGCCATCGCCCAGGTGGAGGCCAGTCAGGAGATCGAATACGCCGCCCAGCAGCGGGAGGCCATCTGCGCCGCGGCCTCGGAAAAGCTGCTGATCGTGACAGGCGGCCCCGGCACCGGCAAGACCACCACTTTGAAGGGCATTCTGGACCTCTTTGAGCAGATGCGGCTGAAGACCTTCCTGGCCGCCCCCACGGGCCGGGCCGCCAAGCGGCTCACGGAGCTGACGGGGCGGGACGCCTCCACGATCCACCGGCTGCTGGAGGTGGACGTCTCCCCGGAGACCGGGGACATGGTCTTCGTCCACAACGAGCACAACCCCCTGA
>CAMVKI010000212.1 GCA_947168005.1 uncultured Clostridia bacterium | reverse complement strand
CCCTACGGAACAGCGCTGTAAAAAAGAGGCAAAAGGCGCCGCCTCCGACGCCGCTTACCTCTTAATTCTTACTTCTTAATTCTTAATTCTTCCTTCTTACCTGTCACGTTACAGCATGGCGCTGTCCAGCACCGGGTCGCCGATTAGGTCCTTGGTCAGGGGAGTGTCCAGGACCGTGGAGCGGGCCAGGACCATCTTTCCGGCGGGGACCGAGTGGGTCAGCCAGACGGAGCCGCCGATCACGCAGTCGTTCCCGATCTGGGTCTTGCCGCCCAGGATCGTGGCCCCGGCGTAGATGACCACCCGGTCGCCGATGTCGGGGTGGCGCTTGACGCCCTTGATCGGGGTGCCGTCGGCGGCCAGCTCGAAGCTCCGGGCGCCCAGGGTCACGTGCTGGTAGAGCTTGACGCGCTCGCCGATGGTGGTGGTCTCGCCGATGACCACGCCGGTGCCGTGGTCGATGAAGAAATAGTCGCCGATGGCAGCGCCGGGGTGGATGTCGATGCCCGTGCGCCGGTGGGCGTACTCCGTCATCATCCGGGGCAGCAGGGGAGCGCCCGCCTTGTAGAGCACGTGGGCCAGCCGGTAGGAGGCGATGGCCGGAAAGGCCGGGTAGCAGAGGACGATCTCATCCACGCTCTTTGCCGCGGGGTCTCCCTGATAGGCGGCGGTCAGGTCCGTGTCCAGCTGGCGGCGGACCTCCGGCAGGGCCGCCAGCAGGGCGTCCACGGTGCCCTCGGGGTCCGCCATGCCGCAGAGCTTCAGGCAGGTGTGGAGCAGGGCCGCGGCCTGCTCCAGCCGCTCCACCGTGGGGGCCACCTGGGCCGCGCAGCGGGGGAACATGGCCTCGATCAGCAGATCGGTCATGCGCTCGGCCCGGATCGCCAGGCCGCAGTAGTTCTTGTCGTTCCCCGCGTCCGCCGCGGAGAAGGCCGCCGCGGCGGCGGCCAAAAGCTCGCCCCGGGCGCTCATTCGGCAAAGAGGGGCGTGGAGAGATAGCGCTCTCCGGTGTCGGGCAGCAGGGCCACGACGGTCTTGCCCCGGTTCTCGGGCCGCTTTGCCAGCTCCAGGGCCGCGTGGACTGCCGCGCCGGAGGAGACGCCCACCAGCACGCCCTCGCGCCGGGCGACCCGCCGGGCCGCGGCGAAGGCGGCCTCGTTGGTGACGGGCAGGATCTCGTCGAGGACCTCCAGGTTCAGGACCTGGGGCACGAAGCCCGCGCCGATGCCCTGAATCTTGTGGGGCCCCGGCGCGCCGCCGGAGAGGACCGGGGAGGAGGCGGGCTCCACGGCCACGATCCGCACCGCGGGCTTCTGGGCCTTCAGGAACTCGCCCACGCCGGTGACGGTGCCGCCGGTGCCCACGCCGGCCACGAAAATATCCACCTCGCCGTCGGTGTCGGCCCAGATCTCGGGACCGGTCTGGGTCCGGTGGACGGCGGGGTTGGCGGGGTTGACGAACTGGCCGGGGATGAAGGCGTCGGGGAGCTCGGCGGCCAGGGCCTCGGCCTTGGCAATGGCCCCCTTCATGCCCTGGGCCCCGTCGGTCAGGACCAGCTCGGCGCCGTAGGCCTGCATGAGCTTCCGGCGCTCCACGCTCATGGTCTCGGGCATGACGATGACGACCCGGTAGCCCCGGGCGGCGGCCACGGCGCAGAGGCCGATGCCGGTGTTGCCGGAGGTGGGCTCGATGATGACGGTGCCGGGCTTCAGCAGACCCCTGGCCTCGGCGTCGTCCAGCATGGACTTGGCAACCCGGTCCTTGACGGACCCGGCGGGGTTCGTGCGCTCCAGCTTGACGAGGACCCGGGCCTCCAGGCCCTCCTCGCGCTCGATATTAGACAGCTCCAACAGGGGCGTCCTGCCGATCAGCTGATCGGCGGAGGTATAGATCGCAGACATGGCGGTTCCTCCTGTTATAAAAAATATAGAGAATCGATGAAATTACGGGCTCCGGCGGGATACCGTTCTATTTACCTACCGGATTGGTATGTTTATATCACAGATGAAACGGAATGTCAAGGACTTTTTCCGAAGCGGTTCCGAATACAGCCGTAGGGGCGCTCATCGAGCGCCCGCTCCGTCCCGGGCGGAATACGCGCCGAACAGCGCAAAGCTCCCGCACTCCGGTGGATCGGAATGCGGGAGCTTGGGTTTGCCTATTCCGTGAGCAATTCCTCGCAGTAACGCCGCAAATGCGGAATGTCTGCGGTGATGGTTTCCCAAATAATATCGTGGCTCATGCTGCCGTAACCGTGAGCGACCATATTCCGCATCCCGCGGATGGGTCCCCAGGGCATGCGGTCTGCGGTGGCCGTCCGAAACTCTTCCGTCAGACCTCCAACCAATTCGCCGATCTGGAGCAGACAGAAGGAGGCGGAATACTGGAATTCCAGGTCGGTTTCAAACTCGCCGAAATCCGCGTGATGCCGCTCGACGGCAGCCTCGATATCCAGACAATAATCCCGGATATGCTCGATCCGCTGCAAATCAGGAGACAGCATAAAGGGTCCTCCTTTCTCGGTTGACCGCTTCCCGGAAGTGAAGGGTGCTGGCACGGTCGGATTTCTGTTCCAGAGAGCTGGTCGTGAGAAGATCGATTCTCTTTCCCGTGGCGCTTTCCAGCTCCAGCATGATAGAGCTGAGCTGGAGCAGAGAACGGATCCCGGTCCCGCTGAGATCGACGAGCAGGTCGATGTCACTGTTTTCGTCGGCGGTCCCTCTGGCATAGGAGCCGAACAGGTAGACCGCGGGGATATTGTGTTTTCTTGCGATCGGCGCGACGAGCTCCGAAAGCTGTTCCTGGGAATATACCATGACGGCTCCCTCCTTTCTGCTGTCATCATAGCACGAAACTGTGAAAAAAACAACCGAAAAATTTGCAAAGCTCCCGCACTCCGGTGGATCGGAATGCGGGAGCTTCTTAATGACGGGAATTACTTCTTGATGTTCATCTGCGCGGCGACCTCGGCAGCGAAGTCTTCGACCTTCTTCTCAATGCCCTCGCCCTTCTCAAAGCGGACGGCCTTGACGAAGCGGACCTTTCCGCCCAGAGCCTTCGCGGCGGCGTTCATGTACTGTTCCACAGACACGGAGCCGTCCTTCACGAAGGCCTGCTGCAGCAGGCAGTTCTCCTCGTAGAACTTGTTGAGCTTGCCGGCGGCGATCTTCTCCTTGACCTGAGCGGGCTTGGAGGCCATCTTGGGGTCGGCGTCCATCTGGGCGACCAGGATCTTCTTCTCCTCGTCCAGCACGGCCTCGGTCACGTCGCTCTTGTCCCAGAAGCGGGGGTTCAGAGCGGCGATCTGCATGGCGACGTCCTTGCCGATCTGGGTGGCGTCAATGTCGCCCTCCACGGCCAGGTTCACCAGCACGCCGATCTTGCCGCCGGCGTGAACGTAAGCCACGGAGGTGTCGGTGTCGAAGCGGACGAAGCGGCGGATCTGCAGGTTCTCGCCGATGGACATGACCTTCTCAGGCAGCACGCCCTCGACGGTCAGCGCGGTGCCGGGGAAGGGGCACTTCTTGAGGGCGTCCACGTCGGCGGGGTTGGAGTCCACGACGACCTGGGCAATGCCCTTGACGAACTCGACGAAGGGAGCGGACTTGGCGCAGAAGTCGGTCTCGCAGTTGACTTCCACAACGGCGCCCACGGGGCCCTGAACGGTGGCGTAAGCCATGCCCTCGGCGGCGATGCGGCCGGACTTCTTGATGGCCTTGGCCAGGCCCTTCTCACGCAGCCACTCGATGGCCTTTTCCATGTCGCCGTCACACTCGGTGAGGGCCTTCTTGCAGTCCATCATACCCACGTTGGTTCTCTCACGCAGGGTCTTCACATCAGCAGCGGTAAATGCCATTTTGTCGTTTCCTCCTTTGTATTATTCCTCGACGGGAGCGGCGGGAGCCTCTTCGGACATCTCGAGCTGCTCGCCCTGACGGCCCTCGATCACGGCGTTGGCCATGGTGGAGGCGATCAGGCGGATGGCGCGGATGGCGTCGTCGTTGCCGGGGATGACGTAGTCGATCTCGTCGGGATCGCAGTTGGTGTCAACGATGGCGACGATGGGGATGTGCAGCTTGCGGGCCTCGGCGATGGCGTTGCGCTCCTTGCGGGGGTCAACGATGAACAGAGCGCCGGGGAGCTTCTTCATCTCCTTGACGCCGCCCAGGTACTTCTCGAGCTTCTCGATCTCGCCCTGGTGCTTGATGACTTCCTTCTTGGGAAGCATGGCGAAGGTGCCGTCGGTCTCCATCTTGCGGAGCTGAGCCAGACGGTCGATGCGGGTACGCATGGTCTTGAAGTTGGTGAGCATGCCGCCCAGCCAACGGGCGTTGACGTAG